>JAQBNI010000158.1 GCA_028288625.1 Bacteroidota bacterium
TGCAAAAACAGTCTGGAATCTTTCCTTATCAGATTCTTCAGGTTCTCTTTATATATATTTTGGAAGCGGTGTATTTCCCAGCTTGTCCAGTACCGCGCGGAAATCAGCATCAGTCCCGTCAAACAAAAATCGTATTGTTCTTCCTCTCGAAGTTGTATTATCAACCACTTCAGCAACAAGATCATCATCACCAAAATATAATTTATTTCCAACACGGATCTTCCGCGCAGGATCAACTAATACATCCCACAGACGCAGGTCGTGATTCAATTCTCGCAATAAAAATACTTCGATCTTCGCGCCGGTCTTTTCCTTCGTGCCGTACATTCTTGCCGGAAATACTTTTGTATTGTTGATCGCCATTACATCGCCGTCGTCAAAATAATCAAGCACATTCTTGAACATTTTATGCTCGATCTTGCCGGTCTTGCGGTGCACGACCATTAATTTACATTCATCGCGCTGCTTTGAAGGGTAAAGAGCGATCTTTTCTTTTGGTAATTCGAAATCAAATTGAGATAGTTTCATTAAGATATGTTATTATTTTACGGAATAATACTTTAAGGTTTTTAAGTAAGGTGCAAAGGTAAGTGTAAGAATCACAAATAACAAACAACTGATGTTTTCATTAGTTTAAATATTTATCCTGAAGAAGAATGTCGGTCATATAAAAATTATGTAGGTTTGTTTTATGCAAAAGTTATTCAGAGTCCTGGGGGAAACCCTAAAGCTGACCTTGCAGCAATTATGGCTGAATAAGTTGCGCTCATTTCTATCGCTCTTTGGTATAACAGTGGGTATTTTCAGCATTATCGCGATCCTGACTGCCGTGGATGCACTTAAAAACAACATCAATCAATCCATAAATAGCTTAGGCGATAATATTTTATTCGTCAATAAATGGGCGTGGACGTTTGACGGACCGAGCAATTATCCGTGGTGGAAATATTTTCAGCGACCGAATGTAAATTATGACAATTATAAATATGTGCAGTCGAAATCGAAGCTTGCAGAATATGTTACATATGAATTAAATCCCCGGCAACCCCCGGAAATAGCTTATAAAGATAAAAAGACGCATAAAGCGCAGATCTCTGCAGTGACCGATAACTATGGCAAAGTTTTTCAATTGGACATTGCACGTGGAAGATATTTATCGACGATGGAAATAGGAGACGGATTAAATGTATGTGTGATCGGGCAGGATATTGCTGACAAGATCTTTAAAAATATTTCTAATCCCGTGGGAATGGAATTGCGCATGGATGGAAAACAACTGAATGTTATTGGTATCATCACCAAGAAAGGACAGGATCTGCTGGGATTCAATTATGACAAGGCAGTGATCGTGCCGCTTGATTATTACAACAGGAATTTTTCTTATGATGATAACTCTATCGATCAAACGCTTGAAGTGCGAACGAAGCCGGGTGTTACTTTGGAAGAATTAAAAGAAGAATTAACCGGCATCATGCGTGCATCGAGGAAATTGCGACCAAAGCAGAATGAAAATTTTTCCATTAACCAGTTAAGCGTTATTGCAAAAGGCTTTGAAGGTCTTTTTGATTCGCTGGGAATGGTGAAATGGGTAATCGGTGCATTTTCATTGATCGTCGGCGGATTTGGAATTGCAAATATTATGTTTGTCAGCGTTTCAGAAAGAAAGGCATTGATCGGGATTAAAAAAGCATTAGGCGCACGCCGCTCAGATATTTTATTGGAGTTCTTACTCGAAGCAATTTTTTTATGCATGATGGGTGCAGTGGTTGGCTTAGCGTTGGTGTATGTGATGTGCCATTTTGCATCAGAAGCTTCGGGAATGGCTTTCGTGTTAACTCCCGTAAATGTTATTGTTGCATTTGTGATTGCCTTTGTGCTGGGAATTTTAGCAGGAATCATTCCTGCATACATCGCCGCAACTATGGATCCTGTTGAAGCGATAAGAAGCAAATAGAATTACGAATTACAAATTGGGAATTACGGATTTTGCTATTGCCTTCTAAATACTAACTACTAAGTACTAACTCTTCCAGCGTCACCGGCTGCACATTTTCTTTCGTACAAACAATATAACCTGCTTTATTAGATAGTTCAGCAATTTGCATCAGAGGGAAGCCACATGCTAAACCGAGTGCTGCTACTGCAATTACTGTATCTCCCGCGCCACACACATCTGGATTTTCTACAGCGGCTTCGTGAATATTAAATGTTGAATATTTTCCGTCAAAAATAAAATTTCCTTCACTTCCGAGCGTCACCAGTAAATTTTTAAAGTGAATTTTATCCTGCAATTTTTTAGCACTAACTTCTAAAGTGTCATTTTCACCTTCAGTCATAAAAGCGAATTCTTTTTTATTTGGTTTGAAAAGATCAACATCTTTATATGCTTCCCAGTTGTCAAACTTCGGATCAACACAAACTAATATACGATGTTGCTTTGCAAGCGATAAAATTTCTTCAATAAGTGAAATATTTAAAACACCCTTGTTGTAATCCTGCAAAATAATTACGTGCGGCTTGTGATGTGTAATAGCATCATTTATATTTTTTAATAAAAAATCATACGTCACCTTTTCATATTCCTGCATATGCTCTTCATCCATTCTCAGGATCGGCTGATCATTCATGAACAGCCTTGTCTTCCTGGTGGTCTTCACTGAATGATCGATGAAAATATATTGGGTGGATATATCCTCATCGTTCAGTAATTGCATAATGACTTTACCTGCTTCATCATTCCCGGTTGTGCCGACGAGGTAAGGAATTGCTTTTAGTTTTTTTATATTCAAAGCAACATTTGCCGCCCCGCCGAGGTATTCTTTTTTATTGTTGATGTTGAGGACAGGTACATCCTTGTATTCCGGTGAATTTTTTACGGAAGTAGTGTAGAGAAATTCATCGAGCATGATATCGCCAACGATCAAAATTCGTTTATTTTCAAATGCAGATAAATTCATGGATGACATTCAACAAAAATAATAAAATAAAAAGACCTATAAGGTTTTTAAAACCTTATAGGTCTATATTCATTTTAACAAGTTCTTTTTACTTCAATTTCTCCAAAGCATTCTTCACGCGCTTAAACGCTTCCTTTAGATCGTCTTCCGATGCGGCATAAGAAAATCTTACACACTCAGGCGCACCAAAGCCTGCGCCGCTCACTGCCGCCACATGTCCTTCATGCAGTAAATACAGGGCAAGATCATCTGCATCCTTTATAGGCTCACCGTTGAAAATTTTTCCAAAATACGCGCTGAGATCGGGGAATACATAAAATGCACCGCAAGGTTCATTGCATTTTATATTCGGAATTTCTTTTAAAAGCGCTAAGACAATATCGCGGCGCTTTAAAAATTGGTCGCGCATATCAGCAGTCGGCTGCTGATCGCCAAGCAGTGCGGTTACTGTGGCATGCTGCGCCACAGAATTTGCACCGGAAGTAATTTGTCCTTGGAGTTTATCACACGCCTTCGCGATGTACGCAGGTGCAGCCATATAGCCTATGCGCCAACCCGTCATCGCATAACCTTTCGCCTGACCGTTCACGATGATCGTCCGGTCTTTCATAGAAGGAAATTGTGCAATGCTTACATGTTCACCGGTATAAATAATGTGCTCATAAATTTCATCAGAGATCACATATACATGCGGATGTTTTTCTAAAACTTTCACAAAGCTCTCCAGTTCTTCCTTTGTATAAACAGAACCTGTTGGATTGCTCGGAGAAGAATACACTAAAAATTTTGTTTTAGGTGTGATCGCTTTTTCAAGTTGTTCAGCCGTCATTTTAAAATCGCTGTCTACATACGTATGAATATAAACAGGAGTTGCATTGCATAATTTTACCTGCTCAGGATAGGAAACCCAGTAAGGAGCAGGAATGATCACTTCATCTCCCTCATTTAAAAAGGAAATAAAAATATTTGCAAGCGATTGTTTTGCCCCGGTAGACACTACAATATTTTCAGGCTTAAAATCGAGATGATTATCACGCTTGAATTTATCACAGATCGCTTGCTTCAGATCTGCATATCCTGCGATCGGGGAATAGGAATCGTACTTGCCGCTGTCAATAGCTTGTTTTGCTGCTTCCTTGATATGTTTAGGTGTGTGAAAATCGGGTTCGCCTAAGGATAAGCTGATCACGTTTACGCCTTTCGCGGAAAGCTCCCTGCTGAGTTGCGCCATCTTGATGGTCGCGGATTCGGAAACCCTGTTTAATGTTTCGGATGTTTGTAACATAGTGCTCGATTTTCTGTTGTAAAAATATTGATTTACGAATGGTTATATAAAAATGCCATGTTATCTTATATTAAAGACTTGAATGATTACATTTTAAAAAGAACAACGTGATAAAACAATACGAAATACAATTGCCTGCATTTAAAAGAGGATTTCATCTCATTACGGATTTAATAATGAATGAAATTCCTTCCTTGCCCGAAACCGGGTTGATCCATATTTTTATTCAGCATACTTCCGCAGCGCTCACTATAAATGAAAATGCAGACCGCGATGTAAGAGTTGATTTTGAAAGCTGGATGGACAAAGCCGTAAAAGAAAACGAACCTTATTATACACATACAACGGAAGGACAAGATGATATGCCTGCGCATATAAAATCTGCGCTCATGGGAAGTTCGGTTTCCATACCTGTTATGAAAGGAAAATTAAATATGGGAACGTGGCAGGGAATTTATTTATGCGAGTTCAGGGATCACGGCGGAAAAAGAAAACTGGTCGTTACCCTGATAGAATAAAAAAAACTCTCCGAAGAGAGTTTAATTTATGAATCCAGACTGTTGTTTACTGCTTTATAATTCTACCGGCTCTGCAATAGCGCTGACTCCAGTAAGGGTCGTCGAGACTGCTTACTGTAACGCCTTTTGAAGAACACGAGTGTGTAAATTTTCCATCCTGCAAGTATACACCAACATGCGAAATTCTTCCGCCGTGTACATTAAAAAATACAAGGTCGCCTTCTTTCAATTCTTCCTTGTCTACATATTCTGTAAGATTTGCAAGTTGCTGTGAGGTTGCATATGAATCGGAACAAGATGCTTCTGTCATTAATTTAAATACATAGTTAGAGCAATCGATGCCCTTAGTTCCTGAGCCGCCGTAACGGTACGGTGTAGAAAACCATTTATAGATGTTTGTGTAGATGCTCAGGTCTGTCGCCTTCGTGAGGTTAACACCCACATCCTGAAAAAAATTGGAAAACTCATCCAGGTTAATATTTTTTTGCTGACAGACTTTTTCTAAGATCGAACAGAATCCTCCGTTGGCATAGCTATTATTAGTTAGGAACGCCGTAACCAATAATAATGATAAAATGAGTTTCTTCATGGCGGTAAAAGTAGAAATTGTATAACGAAAGGTGGTAATTCTGTAAGCTCTCTCGCGGTTAAAAACTTGTTAAAAGTCCGGTTTTCCACAGCAATTTACAGGTTATCAACAGATTAAGGTAAATTTCTCTATACATAGATCAATTAATAGTGAAAGCGGATTAAGTTATCATTAATGCAATGCATGCATAGGATTATAAATGCTAACTTTCCTGAAAATTAAATAGCGCAATATGGCTCAAATTGCAAGCAAACTGATCGGCGGAAACTTTTTATTCTCCGAAACAAACCCGAAAGATGTATTTATCCCGGAAGAATTTACCGAAGAACAAAAAATGATTTGGCAAACCGTGCACGATTTCTGTGTGAAGGAACTGCATAGTTTAGGTTTGGAAAGAGTGGCGCTGCTGGAAGCGTCAAAAGATATGGAACTGATCAAAGAGCTTTTTCATAAAGCTGCAGATCTCGGATTGTGCGGCGTTTCTATTCCTGAGGAATATGGTGGCATGGGATTGGATTTCAATACCGGCTTATTATTTACAGAAGCTTTAGCCCTCGGACTTTCTTTTGCTACAACGCTCGGAGCACAGGTTTCTATTGGCTCTTTGCCGATCGTGTTTTACGGAACGCATGAGCAAAAGCAACAATACCTGCCTAAGATCGCAACCGGAGAATATGTGTGTTCTTACGCTTTAACCGAACCGGGTTCCGGCTCTGATGCAAACTCTGCAAAAACAAAGGCAGTGCTGAGTGAAGACGGTACGCATTATTTAATGAACGGGCAGAAGATGTGGATCACGAACGGAGGCTTTGCAGATATCTTTATTGTATTTGCGAAGATCGACGATGATGAAAGATTATCTGCGTTCATTGTTGAGAAATCTTTTGGCGGAATTGAGATCGGAAAGGAAGAAAAAAAGATGGGTATTAAAGCATCTTCCACAGTGCAATTGTTTTTTAATAATTGCCCGATACCAAAAGAAAATTTATTGGGTGGGAGAGGAAAAGGTTTTAATATGGCGTTGAATATTTTAAACAACGGCAGGATAAAAATTTGTGCAGGAGGAGTTGGCGGAATGAAATTCGGCGTTACGAAATCTGTTGAATATGCAAACCAGCGCTACCAGTTTGATAAACCGATCTCCGAATTCGGCGCGATCAAATATAAATTGGGACAAATGGCGATGTTGGCATTCGTGAATGAGTCTGCGGCATACAGAGTTGGTGCAGATGTAGATAAAAAATACCGGGAGCTGCTGGATGGTGGTGCAACGGAAAATGATGCGAAAATTAATTCCATGCGCGAGTACGCGATTGAGTGCGCGATACTGAAAGTGCAGGGATCTGAAGCCGTATGCTGGGTTGCAGATGAAGCGATACAGGTGCACGGAGGTATGGGTTATGCAATGGAAACAGGGGTAGAGATGGCGTACCGCGATGCACGCATCACTAAAATTTACGAAGGTACAAATGAGATCAACCGGATGCTGAGTTTAGCAGAATTTTATAAGAGAGCATTTCAGACAAAAGAATTAAAAATAAATGATGCGGCGAAATCCATACCGATGGGCATCGTGCAAAATTTTAATCCTTTCAACAACGGATTTCTGGCAACGGAAACAGAAATAGTTTCAAATTTAAAAAGTGTGTTCTTAATAATTACCGGTGCCGCAGGAAGAAAACTAAAAACAAAATTGGTAGACGAGCAGGAAATCGTGATGAACCTTGCAGATATTATGTCGGTCGCGTTTATGGCGGAATCTACTTTATTGAGATTGAAAAAATTGAAAACTGATCCGGCTGCAGATAAAGAAGCACTGAAAACAAAAATTAAAATGCTTCAATTATATATTTACGACGGTTTGGAAATTGCGCGTAAATCTGCAGATAATGCAATCGACAGCTATGCAACCGGCGTAGAAAAATTCACGATGAAGAGAGTAGTGAATAGCTTCCTGAGAAATTACGATATCAATCCAAAGAATACACGAAGGGCAATTGCTGATGTGATGATTGCTGCTAATAAATATCCTTATTAATAATGCATCCCGAACGCAGTGAGGGACCTTGCTAATTACAGTACTAGTATTTAAATGAACCTCACACAAAAATATGGCAAGACTGCTTTGATCGCGGGCGCTTCTGAATGCATCGGAGCAGCATTCGCAACTTATTTAGCAGCTTCGGGTATGGATATGATATTGATTGCACGCCGACCCGAGCCCTTGCAGGAATTAGCCGATGCATTAATGAAAAAATATGAAGTGAGTGCAACATGTATTTCTTGTGATCTCTCTGATCCCGATGCTGCACAAAATTTGTTGAATAATTTAAAGGACATAGAGATCAATCTCTTTGTATATAATGCAGCGCTTCCTTACATCGGTGCATTTGAAAATTCAACGACTGAGTACAACGGAAAAATGGCTGCGACAAATATGGTCACGCCTATGCATTTGGTCCACGCATTAGGAAAATGCATGCTCGAAAAAGGAAAAGGCGCTGTTATTTTAATGGCATCTTTGGCAGGCTTCCAGGGCAGCGGATATCTGTCGGTATATGCCGCTACTAAAGCTTTTAACCGCATCTTCGCGGAAAGCTTGTGGTATGAATGGAAAGACTGTGGTATAGATGTGCTGGCTTGCTGTGCCGGCGCAACAGCCACTCCCGGTTTTATCAATACACATCCTGAAAAAACAAGTTTGTTTGCACCGAAAGTACAAACACCTGAAGCAGTAGTGGAGGAATGTTTTCAGCAGTTAGGAAAGTCCGCATCATTTGTTACGGGCAGCGGCAACAAGCTCGCTTCATTTATTATGCAAAGGCTGATGCCACGCAAACTTGCGATTACCATCATGGGCGACACCACGAAAAAAATGTACCGTCTTTAATACAGATAAGGAATGATCCGGTAAGGCACTTTCTTCACATATGCTTTCCACATCTCACCATACTTCAGCGCGCAGCGCTTATCATCATCGATTTGTCTGGGGAAAAGTAACACCACATAATATAAAGGATAAAGCCATGGTGCGATCATCAAAGGGTAACCGACACATAAAATAATTCCTGTAGCCATTAATATTTCTCCAAGATAATTGATGTGCCTGCTGACTCCCCAAAACCCATTCGACAATAAAACTTTTTGTCCGTCGGTGACTACTTCCGGAACGATACCGAGGAAAGATTTTTTTGGATCTTTTTTGAAAAAATATTTTTGCAGGTTTGCGCCCCGCGATAATCCCCATCCGCAAAAAAAGATCAATGCATATATGCACAACAGCCAAGTTGATGTGTGTGGATTCGGAAGGTCTGCAGTTGACCACAATGCGATCACATAAAAAAAAGGATAAAAGACCATGCATCCCCAGCCCAATTTAAATCCCACTCTTTCCGCAAACAGATCGTAAGTATATAAATGCACTTCTTCAAATGTCATGTAATCGATAAGAAAATAAGTAAGCAAAGCCGCAGAAAGAAAAATACCCGGTGATGCATTTTCCTTATAAACCATCCAGTGATGCATGGTAAAACTGAGCACGTTGAGTTCCAGTAAAACCGCACCGATCAGGTATAAATACATTTTCGCATCGATGCGACCGTTCCATAACTGTGGGTTTTCCAAACGCCCTAAGTAAAGGTCCGCGAAAAAAGATTTTTTAACGGGAGGATATGGAAGTACGATCCATAAAGTAAAGATGATGCCCAAACAAAATGCGCCGGACAGTGCATGCCACCGGTGGAGGTACAACCAATCCCATGGCATGATCTTCGTATAGCCTAATAAAAACCATAGAAACACCATGATGAGTAAAACAAAAATCCCGTTGAGACGGTATCGCAATTTTTCAGTGGAATTTTCTTTCGTCGCGTAACCGGTTACCCATCTTCCCGGTAAACCTGCATTTAAAATAAATACAATGAGATAAATAATTGCGGGAGAGAGAAAGCCTAAGATGTTGTCCATGATCAAATATACAAAAGGGAATGAAATGGAAAATCAGTTGGAGTATAGCTTTCTCAAATGTGATGATCGCTGCAAAAATATTTTATCAAAAAAATATGGGTGATTGGGACGCGAAGCGGTCCAATCACCCATTGTCTGCCGTCATCCTGAACTTGATTCAGGATCTAAAAATTATTTTGCAAGCTCAAATAACAACTTCCATTGATTTTGAATGGTTCCTTTCAGAAACGCGATCTCTTCTTTTAATTGAATAATTAGGGCTTGTTCAGCTGAACCATTTTGATCACCAATCTCATTCAGAGTGATTGGATGCTTTATATCATATTCCTGTATTTTTTCTACAGGCAATTTTAATACTTTGGCAATTTCCTGTAATGTGTGATGATTTACTTCACCGGTTCGCTCAATATGTGAAACCATAGAGCGTGTCTTATTAATCGCTTGAGCCAGCTCTTCCTGCGTCATACCGTTAAAGGCACGTATCTTTTTGATCTTCTTACCAAGATGTTCCGGCTGAGACTTTTTCATGCAATAAAGTGAACAAAAAATTTATTGTCATAAAGACAATTTAATTTGCTTTATGATAATTTAATAGTATATTGTAATTTGACCATACCATGGAAGTAGAAGTTAAAAACGAGTTTCGTACTGCATCCTCACCTTTTAAGAGGTTTAAAAAAATGTTACAAATAAAAAGTAACTCATGGTACGTTGGAACTGCAAGATTTAATTTGGATGAACAGGAAAGGTTGATATATGAGGAGATGTGTACGATTGAGGAATACAAAGACATTCAGAAATCTGTAATGCTTACGTTGCCGATGCTTAACAGTATGCCAAATCAATATACAGTCGACAATATAATAAAGAATGTGTGTATGATATTTATGGCAAAAGATGAATTGGAATTAATTGAAATTAAGAAGTATATTCATGAAGAAGCTAAGGCATTTAAAAAAATGCTTAACGATTACCAGGATATTAAAAAAATACTAAGCAAAAATTTATTGTGAAGATAATTCTGTATTAAATATTGATTGTCTTTTCGAAAATAGATAATAACAAAGCGATTATTACTGCTAAACATTTCGAGCAAATTAAAACCTATAGGTCTTAAAAATTATTTCTCCAGCACATTTTTAAATTCTTCCAGTGAAACAGTTACCTGTTCAATCACTTCGCTGAAAGCTTTCAATTGTTTAGGCGTCAGGTTTTCCGTTATTTTTTTCTCGAGATCGAATACGGTTTTTAAAGCGATCTTTCTCAGTTTTTTTCCTTCAGGCGTTAAAAAAACCAATACTTTCCGCTGGTCATTTTCATCCTGCTTGCGCGTGATCGCCTTGCTTTCCTCTAAACTATTCAGCGTGCGCGATAAACTATTTGGTTCCATGCCGATTCGCGGCGCGATCTTTGTAACCGGCACACCATCTTCTTCATAGATCGCCATTAACACAAATGCCATCGAGATTGTACCGTTGTACAAACTTGCTTTGTCATTAAAAACTTTTGCAATATTCAGCCATGAAGTGCGCAAGTGATAAAGCACCATCTGGTTCGCTGTCTGTTCAAACAAATCCATATGCTAAAAGTAAAAAATAAAACAGAATACGTACCTTGTTTTGAGAAAAAAATGAATGCACGCATTGTAAAATATCTCATCGCTTATAATTTAATTCAATTCGGCGGATGGATAGTTATTTTGCTGTTCATCCTATTCAAACCGCTCTCCGTTTTTCCTTATCTCTATGCATTTCAAATATTAGCGCTGTTGGAGATCTTGAATGTCCGTATGAAATGGACGAAATCGGGATTATTCCATACAATAATGCAGGTTTTCGCAAGGATCATTATTTTGCTGATGATCCATGTGCTCGCTTCCTATATTCATTTTGTCCGATCATGGATCAGCCTCAAAGATATTTTTATCGTGATGATCACAGCATGGGCAATTTCTGAAGTGATACGTTACAGTTATTACGTCACGCAATTATTAAAAAAAGAAATAAAATTAATCACGTGGCTTCGCTATCACGCATTTATCATTTGCTATCCTGTAGGTTTTATTTGCGAGTTGTATCTCATTTGCGTTCTCATAAAATTTGAAAACAATATCAGTCTTTCCAGCCTTTTAGTAATTTTGATAATTATTTACCTGGTAGGTTTCCCGGTACTATATTTGCATTTGCTGAAACAGCAAAAGAAAAAGATAAAATCATAACTTTCAACTTATAACTCTTCAACATGAACGACTACCTTCAAAATGCAACGCTTCGCCAAATGGCAAAAATGCTCAATCTTCCCTTGCCTATCCCGCCGGTGTTAAAGCGTAACAGCGATGCTTATTCTGACCACGAATTGATCACTAAAAAAATTGTGATCACCGGAAAAGAAAATGAATTCCTGCATGAACTGCAAAAAGAATTTCATTCAAAAATAAGTGCGGCTACAATTTATGATGCATCTATAGATGGCTTGATCGTAAGCTGTATTGAAATGGAAAGTATAGAAGCGCTGGAAGACCTTTATACTACAGTAAAAAATGTTGTCAATAAAATAGCTGGCAACGGAAGAGTCGTGATCATTTCAAGAATAGATGATAGTAGTGCATTATCTTATACAGTTCAAAGATCTATCGACGGTTTTTCACGCGCATTGTCAAAAGAGATCGGCGGCAAAAAAGGAATTGCAGTGAATCTCTTAAAAATAACCAACGAAAATATAATGCCCGATGAAGCAGCGCGTGCTGCATTTTTCTTTTTGAGTGATAAATCTTCTTTTATTACCGGGCAAGTCATAGAATTAAATAATTCGTTCGGTTCTTCTTTTTCTTCACCCGTGAAATTATTGCAGGATAAGATCGCGATCGTAACGGGAAGTGCGCGTGGTATCGGCGCCTCCGCAGCAAGAGTATTGCACCGCGAAGGCGCAAAAGTTATTTTGATCGATGTGCCCGCGGCAAAACAGGATGCTGAACAATTGGCTCAGGAACTGCATGCAGATGTAATCCTCGAAGACATCACGGATATAAAAGCAGCAGCGGATATTCAGCAGTATGTCATCAATAATTATAAGGGATTAGATATCCTCGTGAATAATGCCGGCATCACCCGAGATAAAACCATCGCAAAGATGAGCATCGATCAATGGCGAAGTGTTTTGAATGTGAACCTGAAAGCAGCCATCAACCTCACCGAAATATTTATAGAAAAAGGATTTAACAAGCATGCGAAAGTTGTCGGGCTTTCTTCCATATCAGGAATTGCAGGCAATGTTGGGCAAACAAATTACTCTTTGTCGAAAGCCGGTATGCTTGCGTACATGCATGCGGTTGCGAAAAAAAATCCCGACTTGTTTGCAAATGCTGTTGCTCCCGGATTTATAGAAACAAAAATGACGGAAACACTTCCCTTCTTTGTGCGCGAAGGCGGTCGCAGATTATCTACCTTTAAACAGGGAGGCTTACCCGAAGACGTTGCAGAGTTGATCGGATTTTTATGTTCTCCTTTATCGGATGGGATAAACGGTCAGTGCATCCGCGTGTGCGGCGGAAGCATGATCGGCGCTTGATTCAGGCTATTATTTTAAAGGATTTTTTATTTTATGCACTTTTTTCGTATTATTACCCGACCATAAAGATTGGATACATAATTTCAACCCTCCATTTACAGCGCATTCATTTTTACGCTCAATAAAAAGCAAAATATAAACATATGAAAAATTTTTTCGTTACAGGATTATTGATCATTTCAACGTTTACCATATTCGGGCAGGAAAAATTAGCAACAGATGAACCAACTGTAAATCCCCACGCAAAATTACGCATCCGAAAAAAAGTAGACAGACCGTTTGGAAAAGATTGGTATGTAACGGTAAGCGGAGGTTATGGAATTCCTTTTTTAGCAACGAATAAACGTTCTCCGTTAAAAGAGATCGGTGATAAAGACTGGTATCAGCATAACGGTGATCTGAGTGTGAAGCCATTGTTCGGCACAAACGGCGGCGGGTTTGCTTTAAATATAGGTTGGGGCCATATGTTCAATAAAAATATCGGGATCGATGTAACGCATACGATTGCATGGCATCCTGAGAAACTGGATGCCCGTATTGATCTCGATACATATTATGCTACAGAAAAAACAAGCACTTTCGGGATTTATATTTCACCACACCTGATCATGCGCTGGGATAACGGAAAGCGTTTTGGCATGACAGGTAAGGCAGGATTAGTAATACCCATTTTCGGAAATACAACCAGTCGTGCTTATATACTTGACAAGCAGGCAAGGATAATCGAAACCTTAGCAGGCTTGCCGATTCTTCCGGTAAACCTTCCGGGTTTATTTGGTTTGGAAATTGAGATAATTGGAAAAGCGCATACCTCTTATCATCCTACAGTAGGCGTAAGCGCTTCAATAGGGTTTGACGTAAAGTTAAGCAAGCAGGTAAGTTTATTCGGAGAAATCCGCGTACAGGCATATACGATCACGTTAAAGGAAACCGTGTTTGATGAATTCAAAGAAACGTCTTACCTGAATGTGCTCGGGCTCAGAATTCCTGCACCGGAAGGCTTGCTGGCATTGCCCTCTACCATAAATAATGTAGATGAAGCGCCTGAATATTTAAAGCACTATGTATACAGGAAAGAAATTACTGAAGAATCGAATACTGCGCGGTATGGTACTAAAAGTCTTTTTCCGGACGATGGACTTGGCGGTGTTATAAAAGCGCTTGTCGGACAATCAGGAATGGAAATAGTAGATATTAATAAACCGATGGATGAGCCCGGACAGAAGTTCAATGCATCTACATTATATTTTAATGCAGGCTTGCGAATTGATTTCGATCTGTGGGATAAAAAACGCGCAGCAAAACGCGAATCACACGCAGCAAGAAAAGCCGGAACGATACAGGATCCGGACAGTGGAATGCAAATCAAACAATAGAAAACAACGAAGTGAAGCAAGCGATAATTTTTATATTACTCATGTCTTCAACGGTTGCAATTTTCGCACAAAAAAAATCTAAGAAAGTTATTGCACTTGCATCTGCTCCCGTTGAAAGCAGGCTGAATATCCGTAAACATACCATAAGACCGGAAGGGAAAGGCTGGTTCATGTACGGATCTCTCAGCTATGGAATATCATTTCTCGGCACCAATAAATTTTCACCTTTTAAAGAAGTCGGCAATAAAGACTGGTACCAGACGCCGACTGACCTGAGTGTAAAACCTATCTACGGCACGCTCGGTGGAGGATGGGCTTTGAATTTAGGCTGGGGACATATGTTCAATAAATTTATTGGTATTGATGTGCTGCATACAATTGCATGGCACCCGGAACAACTCGACGCAAGGATCAATACGACCGTAAAATTAGCCAACGGAAATACCGCATCTTATTTTGCAGAAGAATACACGAAGATATTCGCCGTGTATATAAACCCGCATTTAGTAATGCACTGGGATAACGGGAAGCGTTTCGGAATTACAGGAAAAGCAGGATTGTGCCTGCCGATTGGCGGAGCGCCGGTGTCGAGAGCAAAAGTGATCGATCATTCGGGAAGGCTACTGGAAACATTATCCGGCTTGCCTGTGATACCGCTTACCTTGCTTGCAGATTATTCTATGGAATATAATGCAACGGCAAAATCAAAATTAAAACCTACTGTAGGCTTAAGTGCATCTTTCGCAATAGATGTTCGCTTGTTCAAAACCGTTTGGGCGTTTGCCGAATTCCGCGTACAGGCATTCACTATTTCTCCCAAGGAAACTAACTTTACGGAATTCTCTTTAAAAACGGAATCGCCGTTATTGCCTTTATTAGCTGCGGTTTCGCCCATTCCTTTAAATATTGCAAGCGCAGCCGAAGCGCCGGAATACTTGAAGCACTTCGTGTATGTAAAGGAAATTACGGAAGAATCAAATACACTACGGTACAGCACGGGCACAACGCTGAAAAAAATAGATATTAATAAGCCGATGGAAGAACCGGGTTTAAAATTTAATGCTTCAACGATGTATTTTAATGTGGGAGTGAGGATGAATTTTACGGAACATTGGAATAAAAAACGCGGCGCTAAAGTGATGCCGAAGCGCGATGCAAGACTTGCAAGAAAAAATAAAGGTTAAGCCTCCCTGATATAAATGAATTCTTATTGTAAATACGTACCTTTATTTAGTTAGAACATCATCAATAATTAAGATATGAAGAAATTTTTTTACCTGGTATTTTTTGTATTCATGATACAAGTAGGAAGTACTTTTGCCGGTTTCACTACTAAGATCATGCACTTCGGAGGAAGGAACAGAACTTACGTGATATATGTTCCCGATATTTATATTTCGCAAAATAAGGCTGTGCCGTTGGTTGTTGGCTTGCATGGCTTTGGCGATAATGCAACAGATTTTAGCACCATTTGTCTTTCTGACATTGCAGATACAGCAAATTACATTGCCGTTTATCCGGAGGCAACGCCGGACCCGTTCTTAGGTGCAAATGCATGGAATTCGGGCGCAAGCACCGGTCTTGTTGTGATCAACAGCGGAGTGGATGACAAAGGATTTATTAATGCGGTGATGGATACGATCATTGCGAATTACAAAATAGATACTACACGAATGTATATTTTTGGTTTTTCATTCGGTGGCTTTATGACAGATAGAATGGCAGCAGAAGACAGCAAGCGGTTTGCTGCTGCAGCGAACGTTTCAGGGTTAAGAGGAAATTCAGTGACTGCATTGCCGCAAGTAAGTATGCCGTATATGCATTTTCACGGCACCAGTGATCAAACCATTTCATATGATGGAAACTCAACGATGGGATTTCTTCCGGGCTTGGGAATGGGCGCAGAAAAGACGGTTAAATTCTGGGTAAAGCAAAATCACTGTGATACTATTCCCGTGATCGATTCCATGCCTGACATTGCAAATGACGGGTTACGTTTTGTGCGCTTTACTTATAACAACGGCACAGATAACGTGAAGGTTATTTTTTATAAAGTGATCGGGGGAACACACACATGGTATAGCATACCAACTAACGATATTTCTTATTGCCAGACGATCTGGGCTTTTTTCCGCCAGTATTCAAGAAGAAGTACAGTGACTGCAATACGCAATAATTCAGGAAGTGAAATATTTAAAATTTATCCGAATCCGTCGAATGGTTTAACTACTGTTGATTTTTCTACAGTGAAAGAACGGGTAAATTCGCTGAACATTTACAATACAGCTGGAGAATTATCTTTCTCGGTTTCGATAAAGGACGAGCAGCAAATAATATTGAATGATAAAATTCCGGCGGGAATGTATGTTGTTCAGTTAACAGGAGAGCATGGCGTAATTGCTACACAGAAAATTATTCTGCAATAATTATACAAATCGCAAATGAAATAATTGCGTCATATCCAGCAGGCGGTTAAACCGCATGCCGAGTTTCGTCGTTACATGTTTTGCGATCTTTGTTGAAGAGCCTTCAAACATTTTTATCGTGCGTACCAGCTCAATATGCTTGCTCCATTTTACCACCGTTTCCGGGTTCATAATTCCCCATTCCAAATGAGCTTCCTTCATGCCTGCTTTCTTGATACGCATATCCACAAAGAATTTCCCGAATTGCGAGATCACATCAAACATCAACTCTGCACCTTTTAATTTCGGCGCGATCGTAGTTAAGAACATCTTAACGTCTTCCTCTTTAAAATAAGGCAACACGCCCGGGATTGTAATAAATAATCCGTTGGAAATATCGCCGATGTCATCTATCCAGGAAAAATCAAGCATTGATTTTCCGATGTAAGTTACGCGGTTATTTGGCGGCGGTAATAACTGGCGGCGCAACGCGAGTGAATCCGGCAGATCGAGGTCATACCACAAAGCTGTTCCGTTGTCGCATCGGTAATATGTTGTATCCAGCCCGGCGCCGATGTCCAGTATTTTTCCGTTGGGATGTTTCTTTAAAAAATCGCGGATCGCTTCATCCATTTTTAAAGCACGGTAGCATAAACCGAGTATGCCGATCTCACTTAAATTGCGCAGTAATTTTTTTTGATCTACATGTAATTGGTTTAGAAGCTCTGCGGCTTTTGTATCGTTTAAGATTGGGTTCTTATAATGCGTTTCCTTGGCACGCGCTACAAGCGGGAGTAACAATGTTTCCTGTACTCTTCCTAATTGTATGTTTATTTTTTCTGTCATAGAAAATTATATCGCCCAAATTACAAATTATAGCGCAGCTATTACTTTACGATGGAAAAGTAATCTTGAGAAGCATATAGTATTCTGCATATTTTATTTATCTTAATTACACATTAAACAATGCAAATGAAAAAATATCATTTTGGGATCACACTTTTTATCCTATTGTTTTGTCGTAATGCAGAAGCCCAAAAAGTAGTGCTGTCTAACGGTTTTCAGAATATTTTTTATATAGGGATAGATAACCCGGTGGAGGTGGCTGTCAGCAATTATGCCTGTGATTCTGTCACTCTTGAAATTGATAACGGAAGTATAAAAGGCACCAACTGCGAGTATACAGTTAAGGTGGAGAAGGAAGGAAATACAACTATTTCCGTTTATGCAAATAAAGATAACATACGATCGCTACTTCAAAAAATTTCTTTTACTGCAGTGATGCTGCCGAAACCGGTAGCGAAGATCTGCGGAATGGAAAACAGCGATATTAAGTCGTCTGTTTTTAAAGCACAAAGAGGAATTTGCGCGGAACTGCAGGATCTCGACACCGATCTTAAATACGATATCGTTTCTTATAAAGTTTTGATCCTTAAAAATAACGGGAAGGTAAAAATGTATAAAATTACAGGACCTTATTTCTCAGAAGAAATGCGTGAAGAAATGCTCGCTATATTTCAGGAAGACATGATCATCTTTTACGACATTATTTCTAAATCCTCGGATGGAAAAGAAATCCCGCTTACTCCGTTAGTCTACAACATCCGAACCAATCCGAAATTCTAAATTCTCTAATTCTTAATTATACAATTCTACAATTGTCTACAACGGATGATAAATTCTTTCCCTGTCACGGAATATTTCATCGTAATTCATGCTCATCTTTTTTAAGTGATGGCTAACATACAGCTGCATCTGATCGGTGTAATGTTTGCTTCCTTCATTGTTACTTGCGCCGTAAGGACTAACGCTTTCGATGATCGGTCCATTCTTTGTAAACTGCACCATTTCAATATAAGAGTCGCCCACTGTACTCTGCGTTTTTCCATGCTTATATTCTTTTGCAAAAGTTGCGGCAATTACATCCGGCAATCCACCCACCGGCAGTGCAATATTTCCACGAACCAGTTTTTGCAGATCGCCGAGCGGAACTTCAATCGTACCAAAATATTTCAGTAAATGTTTTTGTGCTTTCTCAATAGTTTCCACCAAAAATTTTTCTTTTACACGGCATCGCACGGATGGAAAATTTCCTTCATCAATTAATTTGTGTATTACATCGTGAATGACAAGCGAAACGATCGCAGCTTGTTTATTGTTGACATCGCCACTGCGGTTCCATCTTTTCGCCACAGCTATAGATTCTTTTATTTGAGGATATTTTTTTGGATCCAGGTGGAGGATATCTTCAATATTGATCATGGCATAATTATATGCAGGATTCATAAATGATTGATCGTACTTGATCTTTTTAAATCCTTCGTAATCTATTTTACCTGTACTTGAAAATAAATAAGCAGCACGCAAAGATCTGTTGTCATCGTATGGAAAATAATAAGGAGCGAGAACAGAATTTTTACTGTCAGGACATTGCTCTTTGGAAGTGCAGTTGCACGGAGAGTTATTGTTATTAAACACATAGCCGCAGTCAGGATTCAGCACCTGTGCCATATCTTCCAGAGGATAGTAATCATTGGCTTTCCAGAGCGTTGCCGAAGTATCGCCGGGTACTACTTTCCACCAGTTATAATGTTTATCGCGTTTAGGAAATTGCCCGTTATCGATATAAAAAATATTATCCTTATTATCTGCATACACAATGTTCAATCCCGGTAAAGCCTGCATTTTCAAGCATGCTTTAAACTCCTCTAAATTTTTCGCCTTGTTCATGTGATACCATTGCTCGGCGCCGCGAATATCAAATGCTGCAGGAAATCTTAACGAATAAAAACTGCCGTCGTGTTCCAGCGTTGGACCATAAACACTTTGGTAATATTTTTTTGTAACAGGAATTTTTATGAACCAGAATAATTTTACTTTCATATGACATTCCTTTTCTATTAATCTCAGCCATCTTCCATTATAATAGTAAGTGAGTTTTTCTGTGGGATGCATGCGCAATTTGTAGACATCCGAGTAATCTGCAAAGCTTACCGTATGTGCCCATCCTAAATTTTCATTCGTTCCGTGAAAAATCGTAAGTCCACCGGGGAAAGTTCCGCCCAGCATATTCCATCCTTCATCGGAATGCAAGTGCGCTTCATACCAGGAGTACGGACCTTCCAGTGGCTGGTGAGAATTGATTCCTAAATACGTGTTTCCATCCTTTGTTTTATGGCTGTTCACCGCAAAACCATTAGAGCCCTTCGGCATCGTCAACGGCTCATAATGTTTGATCGTTCCGTTGGTGATCTTCATAATATCGAACTGCACATTTGTCATCAAAGCAAGCCCCATCGTATAACCGATAATGATATCTTTTTCAGTTACCGGGAATGCATCCTTTAACCAGACCTGGTCGGGATGCTTATCGGCAAATTTATTTACCGCTTTTACATAAGCCGACAGCATGTCTTTAAATTTCGGAGAAAAACTTTTGTCATATAATTTATCAACGGTTTGTTTTGCGCCTAAAACTGTACATAAGAAATCCATGATCGCACCGTCCTTTCCTTTTACTTCCGCCAGTCTTCCGCGCGACGTCAGAAAATTTTCCTGCATGCTTTTAAAATCGTCTTCAGCAGTAGCCCATCCTAAACCGTATGCAACTTCTTCATCAGTTTTTCCATAAATGTGCGGTACGCCGTATTTATCCCTGATGATGCGAATGTTTTTTGTATTGATGTCAATTGAAAAAGACATCGTCACAGAAAAAAATAATAAGATTAAAAATGTAAATAGTTTCATGAATGACCTTTATAAAATGATATAGAAAGATAAGCAGTTCAATTTATTTTCTCTTGTATTATCTATTTTGTTAATGTTAATTCACTCTTTAATTCACAATATTTTGTAAGATTTCATGTTTTTTATTGACTAATTTCGTGGCGCTGAAACTGTTGATTTCCGTAAAACAACTATATACTAAACCAAAAGAAGATCATGAAGAAATTTATTTCGCTTTTAATGACGATTTATGCAATTACCGTGTTTGCACAGGATAAAGATGTTGTAGGTGCAAACATCGATAAAACGGTGAAGCCCGGAGATGACTTTTTTAAATATGCGAACGGCAACTGGATCAATCACAATCCAATCCCCGGGGCATATTCAAGATGGAGTATGGCAAACCTGGTACAGGAAGATGTATGGTTAAAGTTAAAAGTGATCAATGAAATGGCGCTGAAAGATCCGGGTGAGACAAATTCCAATACGCGAAAGATCCATGATTTTTATTTAACTGCTATGGATTCTTTTTCTATTGAGAAGGCAAAGCTTACGCCGTTAGCACAGGATCTGTCGATGATCAATTCTATAAAAGATATAGCCGGGTTGTTAAAAGCATTCGCATATTTTCATTCTATTGGTGTACCGGTTGCTTTTGATCTGGATGTTGAGCAAGACATGAAGAACAGTGATGTAATGGCATTGTACCTTTCACAAGGTGGATTGGGATTACCGGACCGGGATTATTATTTTAATAAAGATGCACGGACGATGCGCATCGTAAAGGATTATAAAACGAAGCACTTGCCTGCAACGCTGGAATTTATAAATGCCAAATTTATAACAGGCGGTACTGCGGTGTATGACCTCGAAAAGGATCTGGCAACAAAATCAAGAAAGCTGGAAGACCTGCGCGATCCTTATGCGAATTATAATAAAATGTCGTTATCGCAATTGGCGAAACTAACGCCAAACATTAACTGGACAACTATTTTTGGTCAGTTGAATATCAAAACGGATTCAGTGATCGTTGGACAGCCGGAATTTTTTACGCAATTGAACAAGCTTGTAAATTCCGTACCTCTCGGGGTATGGAAAAATTATTTGCGTTACCAGTTGATTACAGAATACGCCGGATACCTGAACAAGAAAGTAAACATGGAAGATTTCCGTTTTTACGGAAAGGTGATACGGGGAAGAAAAGAACAGCTTCCACGCTGGAAGCGCTCGTTGCAATGGGAAGAAAGTGCTATGGGAGAAGTACTCGGTCAATTGTATGTAAAAGATAATTTTAGTCCTGAAGCAAAAGCGCGTTATGAAAAATTATGTGATGATGTTTTTGCTGCTTTTGCTGAGCGCATTAAAGAGCTGGACTGGATGACCGAAGCAACAAAGCAAAAAGCATTGCAGAAATTAAGTTCAGTAACCAAGAAAGTAGGATATCCCGATAAATGGAAAGACTTTTCTGCATTGGCGACGAATGACAGGTCTCTTGCTGATAATATAAAAAGTTCAGAAAGGTTCTGGTTCAATTATAAAATAAATAAATTGAATAAGCCGGTTGACAGGTCTGAATGGGATATGACGCCACAAACCTGGAATGCATATTATAACCCTTCTAATAATGAAATTGTATTGCCTGCAGCTGCTTTTGCCATTCCGGGATTTAAAGATGCGGAAATAGATGATGCAGTAATTTATGGTTACGCTGCAGCTTCTACGATAGGTCATGAGATCACACACGGTTTTGATGATGAAGGCAGACAGTTTGATGAAAAAGGTAATTTACAGGATTGGTGGCAAAAAGAAGACATAGAAAAATTCAATGCTAAGACAGAAAGTTATGTCGACCAGTTTAATAAATATGTAGTGCTTGATTCACTGCATGTAAATGGCAAAGCTACGTTAGGAGAAAATATTGCAGATCTCGGCGGGCTTGCGATTGGACTTGATGCATTCAAAAAAACACAACAGTATAAAGAAGGAAAAACCATCGACGGATTAACGCCGCTTCAGCGTTACTTTCTGGGATATGCATTAAGCTGGTTGGGTCATCAGCGGGATGAAGATCTTGCTGCACGCATTTTAACGGATGTACATTCTCCGGATTTTTTGCGTGTGAACGGACCTTTCTCAAACATCGACGATTTCTATAAAGTATTTGATGTTAAACCCGGCGATAAATTATACCGCTCTGAGCCTGCAAGGGTGAAGATTTGGTAACGTCTATTACTAAGGTTATTAATCTTTTACATTTTTTAGAACTGAAACTTCTCTATACAATTAAGAATATTTGTATTTATCTACTTATAATATTTATGATTAGTTTTAATGACTAATAATGATCTATGAGTAAATTTTTATTCTCCTTCCTGCTTTTATTTTTAGTTAAAAGTAATTTCGCTGTTAACGAATACCAGTTAAAATCAAATGATTGCTATGGCAATAATGATGATGATAACCTTGGTGAGTTATATCCTTTGAATGATTCTACTGATGCAGCAATATTGGTGTTTCAGAATAAGAATGGTTATTTTGCATCAGCTCACGATAGCTCAACATGGATTGTAAAGTTTGATAAGCGATATAAGGTATCTTCTAAAACCTTAATCAATAATAAAATCAGTCAGGCTTATTTCTATGATGCGGTTACTCAATCTGTTTGTTTTTTATATTTAAAGGGTTCCTCAAATACTGTAATCGCCGGACTGGAAATTTATTCTATAACTGATGCTTCCAAAAAATTGAGCATTTCTTTAAATGATTCGTTAGAAATAACACAATGGCCGTTTTATAATTTTTACGTAAATCCAAACGGAGGCTATATCTTAAAATATTCTATTCAACATCCTGCAAGCATTGATTCTGTAAAAGTTATCGTCATTGATTCTACATTAACTATTTGGTGCAATAAAACACTTCCAACAAACTATTTTAATAATACGTATATGTTGCTCGATTCAACTAAAGGCGTCTTTACCGGCAACCACCACTGGATGTCAGATGTTTTTTTTGATCAACAATATTTATACTCAGCTTCATTTGTCCACGACAGTACAAGGCGATCAAATGATGGCTTTAATAAAAATACTGCTGTGATCATGCAGAAGCTGGATAAAAGTTTAACCCTTCAGAATACAGCGGTAATAGATTACGTAGACAGTATAGGAGGGGCTCAACTAAACAATTCCCAGAGCGGCACATTTTTCAAGTTTGGTAAAAATAACCTCATTTATAAGCAGCAGTTAAGTGAAGAATCAGCAGAATTTTATTTATTTGATACTTTATTGCAGGTAAAGAATAAAGCAATTCCACCTAACAACGGAAACAAAAACAAGAGGTATTTTTTCAGAGAATTTACTTCCGGAAATAAATTATATTTTCCGGGAATGTTTCGTGACAACAGTTCCGCTCCTTCTTTGAGTGATTTCTTTTGTTATGATGAAAATTTAAATTTGATACATCATGAATCTCTTGATTCAAGTTTCGGTCATGACTATTTACTTTCTGCTAATGTTGTTGATCATTTATGCTTAGCAGATTCCAGTATTCTTCTTACAGTATGGGGGATATATAACGGCATATATAATCGCCATTATATGAAAGTAGATAAAAATGGGCAAAAGGTTTGGATTAGTGCTATACCTGATACCTGCAGATGGAAAAATAAATTATTACAGACACAGTATAGTGATACCTATAGCGGTATTTTTTACAGTCAAATTCCTGCAATTGAAACCATTTATGGAAAGGAAAGAGCAGTCACTATTTTTGCTCCTTACCTTGATCGTAATTTTAATTTCCAAATAGATACTACTGTCCTCACTTCCTTCAAAATCAACCTGGAAAATGGTAAGATCATTGATACAAGTTTTGTCTCGGCAGTTATAACAACCAATAATTTAAAAAAAATATATTTTAATTCTGCTAGAAAAATAGAAAATCATGAATATGCTGTGATAGGCTTAAGTAACCAGCTATGCACCGGCAGAATGACGGATATTTTTTCCGGCATCGCTTCAAGAAATTATAATACCGTTGTGTCTCGCGTATTTTTAGATCTGAACAGCAATTCTATCCTGGATGGCAACGAGCATTATTTATCAAATGTTTCCATAAAGGTTACAAAAAATACTGTGACTACAACATCTTATTTCAGCGACAGCGAATCCATCATTAATTTTATAGATACCGGATCGTACCAGGTAAAAGTTGATCACAACATTAATTATTTTTCAGCAGTACCAACTTCCGCTACAGTAAATCATACATCTTACGGCAATGTTGATTCATTGCTGTTTGCATTACAACCTGTAGTCGTTGTAAATGACCTTGTAGTTGAATTGAATAATAATGGCAGGGGTATACCGGGTTTTAATGGTTCTTATATTTTGAATGCGATCAATAACGGAACAACAGTTCAGGATGTAATTCTTAAATTAAAATTGACGGATAAAATTGACAGCATAGTTTCTTCGCCTTCTGCTCTTATGAATAACGACACACTTTTCTGGAATTTCAACAGTTTTGAACCGAACGAGCAAAAAACAGTAGTGTTGCATTTTCATTACAAGACTCCTCCGCAAAATAATATCGGCGACACGCTTATTTCTACTGCATTAATTACCCCTTTAGAAAATGACACTTTTCCTTCCAATAACATTTCCGTTTTATATGATGTGTTAAGCGGATCTTATGATCCAAATGATAAAATAACAGACAAGGATATTTACACTGCAGAAGACTTAAACAGGCAGGAATATATTAAGTACACGATACATTTTGAAAATACAGGAAATGATACAACCTTCTTTGTTGTCGTTCTGGACACACTTGATAACAGCCTGGATCCTTCTACATTCATTCCCCTTAAAGGAGAATATTCTTATACAACAAAGATATCACAGGAAAATATTGTAACCTTTACTTTTAATCCGATTCATTTATCGCCACATACAACCACATCCGTTTCGTACCTGGTAAAGCCCAAAAATATTGTAGCAAACGGAAGCACAATAAAAAACCGTGCAAGTGTGTTTTTCGACTATAATTTACCGGTATTTACAAATAGTACACAAACAAGTATTTCCCTGGTTACCGGATTGATTAATGAAAAACATCCTTTGGCAAAATTTAAGATCTATCCTGATCCGGCAAAAAATATTATTACTGTAGAATTTGCTGATATGGAAATGGTCACCTCTCTCCAGGTTATAGATATGCTTGGTCACATCAAAAAGAATATCACGGTAAACAGCAACGACAAGTTTTTATTTCTTGATGTATCGGCTTATCCTTCCGGCTTATACTTTTTAAATGTGGCTTACCATAATCGCACATCTCAAGCCGCTAAATTTTCAATTATTAAATAGAAAGTATTAAGAATAATTACAATCAGCTAACTATTTATGAGTAGAATTTGAAATATTATTAATTCTTCCATTTTGTTGATCTTAATCAAGTACAAGGGCTGTTTTACCGATTACCAAGCCGATACCACCGTTTATAACCATAAACCGACCACTTGCTAAACCATTAAAAAGCGCTCTTATATTATATCTAATATTGTATCAACAAACAGATTTGTTTACGTTTCTCTCTCAAATCATCTGTTGTTTACGGCTTTTTTAAGACCCTAAAGTATTTAGAAACTAATCCCCTCACAAAACCAACTCCCCAACCAATTGAACTCATTTAACTAAAATTAAGTTATACTTATAATGGTTTAAATGACTAAATAAATGAACATGGCGCACAAAATGGAATATGGAAAAAATTTACAAAATATTATTTTATACTGTTATAACACTGTTTGTTATTGTTCCTTTTTCAGGTTACGCTGAAAGTAACGATTCTGATCAGCACAAATCTACTGCTGTGATCAGGAGTATCTGGAAATACGAAGAAGATTTTACAAAATATTCTTACGAAGACGGGATCGCTAAAAAGGTATATTTCCTTTCATTGAATTCAGACGGAACTTATCACCAATATGTTCAGGTAGTGCCTTCTAATCCACAAAATTACTGCAGGATCAGGAGCTACGAAATTAACGGAAGATGGTCAGAAAAAAATGGCAAGCTGGTACTGGAAGAATATGGAAAAGAAAATTCAATCGACTATAATTATCTGTACAGCAATTTTGAAAATATAGATAACCAGTTCATCTCAAAAAAATAGTTTTTTCATAAAATTAGGTATTGATTAGTTGTTTTACGTTTAAGCCGTTCGCATTTGCGGGCGGCTTTTTATTTTCAAATCATTAATTCTGAAAAATTAAATACCAAACCTCTTTCATTTTGTAAATTTATCGGATACATTACGTGCAAACTACATGCAAACAATAGATACAGGATTATTAGAGAAATTGTCATTACAGCTCGAAGGAGATCTTTTTTTTGATAAGAAGATGATCATCCTGTATTCTACCGATGCATCTGTATATAAAGAGTATCCCCTGGCGGTAGCTTTCCCGAAGAATAAAAATGATATTCAAAAACTCATCCGGTTTGCAAATGATTATAAAACATCGCTGATCCCGCGTGCGGCAGGCACTTCCTTAGGTGGACAAGTAGTAGGTAGCGGAATTGTAGTGGATGTTTCGCGCTACATGGATAAGATCCTG
This sequence comes from Bacteroidota bacterium, assembly GCA_028288625.1. GTDB lineage: Bacteria > Bacteroidota > Bacteroidia > Chitinophagales > JADIYW01 > JADJSS01. The sequence goes on from JAQBNI010000158.1 coordinate 27,015, forward strand.
GAGATCAACGAAAGGGAACGATACGTAATTGTGCAGCCCGGTGTGGTAAGAGATGAATTGAACCGCCAGTTAAGATCTGCCGGTTTATTTTTTGCACCGGAAACGTCAACAGCTAACCGCGCAATGATGGGCGGAATGGTAGGTAATAATTCATGCGGCGTAAATTCTATTGTATATGGTTCTGTCCGCGATCATACAATATCACTTACAGGTTTTTTAAGTGATGGGTCAGAAATTGTTTTTTCAGAAATAAGCAACAAAGAGTTTTTAGAGAAATGTAACAACGGTGATCAGGAAAACTCTGCTGACCTGGAAAGCAGTATTTATAATTTTTTTAAGTACGAATTGTCGGATCCTGCAGTGCAGGAAGAGATATCGCAAAATTTTCCGGATCAAAGAATACATCGCCGCAATACAGGCTATGCGATTGATGAGATCATCAGGCAGCAACCGTTTAACAGCAATGGAAAACCATTAAACCTGGCTGAATTGATTTGCGGCAGTGAAGGCACATTAGCTTTCATCACCGAAATAAAATTAAATGTTGTTCTGCTTCCTCCGAAAGAAAAAGTGGTGGTGGCAGTGCATTTTAAATCACTCACGGAAAGCTTGCGTGCTACTGTGATTGCCATGAAGCATCAACCTTCAGCGTGCGAATTGATCGACAAAATAATTTTGGATTGTACGAAGCAGAATATTGAGCAAAGTAAAAATCGATTTTTTGTAAAAGGAGATCCGGAAGCAATTTTATGTGTGGAATTTCACGGAGAAACAAAGGAAGAGATCGAAATAAAAGCAAAAGCATTACAGAAAGATTTTGAAAAGGAAAATATCGGTTATCATTTTCCATATTTATTCGGAAATGATATTTCGAAAATATGGAGCCTGAGAAAAGCGGGACTCGGTTTGCTCGCAAATATTCCCGGGGATGCAAAAGCAGTTGCAGTAATTGAAGATACTGCTGTCAGCGTGGAGGACCTGCCTGCATACATTTCAGAATTTACAGAGATGATGAACAGGCATAAACAGAAATCCGTGTATTATGCACATGCGGGCGCAGGCGAATTGCATCTTCGTCCTATTCTCGACCTGAAGAAAAAAGAAGACAGGGTATTATTTCGCACGATCGGAAATGAAAGCGCGCAACTGGTAAAAAAATACAATGGTTCATTAAGCGGCGAGCATGGCGATGGTCGCGTGCGGGGCGAATTTATTCCATTGATGGTGGGAGAAAAAAATTATGAATTATTGCGGAAATTGAAATACACTTTTGATCCGAACAATATTTTTAATCCAGGGAAGATCGTGGACACACCGCCGATGGATTCATCGTTGCGTTATGAAGAAGATCAACAGACTGCCCGGTTCGACACCATCTTTAATTTTGATCACGAAGGCGGAATTCTGCGCGCTGCCGAGCAATGCAATGGCAGCGGCGATTGCCGTAAGCTGCCGGGAAGCGGCGGTACCATGTGCCCGTCGTACATGGCAACCCGGAATGAAAAAGATACAACGCGCGCACGCGCAAATATTCTGAGAGATTTTTTAACGCAATCAACAGCAGAAAATAAATTCAGCCATGAAGAAATTTATGAGGTGATGGATCTTTGCATCAGCTGCAAGGGCTGCACTTCTGAGTGTCCGTCAAATGTAGACATGACTACGCTGAAGGCTGAATTCCTGCATCAATATTATAAGGATCACGGCGTGCCTTTGCGAACGAAAGCGATTGCAAACATCGGGCAACTCGGCAAGCTTGCGATGTTGTTTCCCTCGCTGAGCAATTTCGGGTTATCAAATAAATATACTTCTGCATTACTCAAGAAAATTTTAAAGATCGCCCCGAAACGTTCCATGCCTTTGTATCACAAGGAGACATTGTTGAGCTGGTATAAAAAAAATCATAAGACGCTTGAAGTATACGGCGAAAGAAAGGGTAAAGTTTTTTTCTTCTTCGATGAGTTTACAAATTTCAATGACGTGGAGATCGGAATAAAGGCGCTGAAATTATTGTCGAAACTTGGATATGAAATTGCATATTTAGAACACGGTGATAGCGGTCGTGCGCAAATGTCCAAAGGTCTGTTACCTGATGCGCAGCGTCTCGCAAAACAAAATGTTGGAATTTTTAAAACATGGATCAATAATGATGTACCGTTGATTGGCATCGAGCCATCTGCAATTCTTTCTTTCCGTGATGAATATTTACGATTGGTAGATAAAGAGGAAATTCCAAATGCAAAAAAGTTGGCGCAAAACTGTTTTATCATTGATGAATTTATTTCTAAAGAAATTCAAAAAGGAAATATCACAAAGCAGCAATTCACGAAAGAAATAAAAAACATAAAGCTGCACGGACACTGTCACCAGAAATCATTGTCTACGATTGAACATTCCATAAACTTGTTGAGCTTGCCGGAAAATTATCACGTAGAGCATATTCCAAGCGGGTGTTGCGGCATGGCAGGAAGCTTTGGATATGAAGCGGAACATTTTGATGTCTCTATGCAAATCGGTGAACTCGTTTTATTTCCCGAAGTACGCAATTCAAGCGCAGAAACAATTATTGCTGCACCAGGCACCAGCTGCCGCCACCAGATAAAAGATGGTACGCAAAGACACGCAAAACATCCGGTGGAGATTTTGTACGAAGCTTTGGTTTAAATCACCATCAGTAGGGTTATCCACACAGTTAGTCAAAAACGGGGATTTTCTTGAGCCAAATCAATGTATATACAAGGATTTTTGGTTAATTTTAGGTGAACTAAATTACTGGCATTAATGCAGAGTGTACAGAGTTATACCGTAAAAACCTTTATCAATGTTTTCAGAAAAAGCTTATTCGTCCACAAGACGGAGCCTAACACTATAAGGGTAGGATTTGAAAGAGTGGCGAGCCTCACAAAATTCCCTCGTTTTGTAACAAAGGAAGAGATAAAATATGCAGACCTCGAGGCTGCATGGTTTACACCGGATGGTTATGGTAAATCGAAAACGATCCTTTATTTGCATGGCGGCGGTTATGTCATGGGTTCCTTCAATACACACAGGGCTTTAATTGGTCGAATCGCACGGGCATCAGGCTGCAAAACGCTCGCTGTTAACTATCGCAAGGCGCCTGAAAATCCTTATCCTGCAGCAGTGCATGATGTTCTTAAAGTGTACAAGCAAATGCTCGCAGATGGATATGAGAATATTTTCATCATGGGAGATTCTGCCGGCGGAGGATTGGCTTTGGCATTGCTCCAGCTGATCAGGAAACACAAATTGGCTCAGGCTGCAGGTTTGGTTTTATTGTCACCCTGGACCGATCTCACCTTAAGCGGCGATAGCGTGCATGGTAAAAAAGATATAGATCCCATGGTTTCTCCCGGCTTACTGGAGATATTTTCAAAAAGATATCTTGGAGATGCTGATCCTAAAGATCCGCTCATCTCTCCTTATTTTGCAGATGTAAAAGGATTTCCGCCAACGCTGATCCAGGTCGGAGGCAACGAAACATTACTCGACGACGCTACACGTATGGCTCAAAAGCTGAATAAAGCCGGTGTAAAAGTGAAACTCGATATTTTCGACAATATGATGCATGTATGGCATTTCTTCGGCGGAATTATGCCGGAAGCAAACAAGGCGATTGATGAGATCGGTGAGTTTGTAAAAACCACCAGGGTTTCTACTCGCGCTGATAAGCTCGATGCACTCGCTGTTTACTAAAAACTTTCTTCTTGTAATGATAAGTCCCTTTTAGGGGGTCAATAGTAATACTTTAACAACCTTGCTACATGATAAATCTTTTTCAAACATACTTTTAATTTTATCTTTGCAGCGATTTTATGTCCCAGGTATTTACATACAAACAACCGCTTACACTTGAATCCGGTGTAGTGTTACCGGAAACCGATATTGCTTATTCTACATTCGGCGAAATGAATGCAGACAAGTCCAATGTTGTATGGATATGCCATGCATTTTCTGCGAATTCAAATCCTGTGGAATGGTGGCCCGGCATGGTGGGTGAAGGTTTATTTTTAGATCCCGCGAAATATTTTATTGTATGTGCAAACATGCTGGGTTCGTGTTACGGAACTACAGGTCCGTTATCGGTAAACCCGGAAACCGGAAAAAAATATTATAATGATTTCCCGGTTGTCACTGTTCGCGACATGGTGCAAACCTTGACGATCCTGCGAAAACATCTGGGAATAGAAAAGATCTATTTTTCTGCGGGCTTTTCAATGGGTGGACAACAATTATTGGAATGGGTAATTGAAGAGCCGGAGATATTTGAAAATATTTTACTCGGCGCAACAAACATTCAGCATTCTCCATGGGGAATTGCATTTAACGAATCTCAGCGGCTCGCTTTGCAGGCAGATTGTACTTTTGGCGAAGAGCGCGATGATGCAGGAGCAATGGGAATGAAGGCTGCCCGAAGTATCGGTCTTATTTCTTACAGGAATTATAATGCGTATTGCAAAACCCAGGAAGACCTTGACAACACAAAACTGGAAAATTATAAAGCTGCTTCTTACCAGCAGTACCAGGGAGAAAAATTAGTGAAAAGATTTAATGCGTATTCCTACAATATTCTATCCAAGGCGATGGACAACCATAATATTTCTCGCAACCGCGGAGAAGCTCAGGAAGTTTTAAAAGTGATCAACTGCAATACGCTCGTTTTAGGAATTGAAT
>JAQBNI010000071.1 GCA_028288625.1 Bacteroidota bacterium
AAAACCGTAATCTGTTGCAGGACATTGTTGATTGATAAGTATAATGTTTGTACCGTCAGGTGCAACGAGTGTTAATTTCAGATCTTTAAATTTATTCAACCCCGCATTTACACAAATGGTAATAGTATCCGTAGCGGAATTAAATGTGGAAGTTGCGGGAAAACCGCTGATTGTTACTGGATAAGTATTTATTGTATTATCCATGATGACATATGGATTGGGATAATTTCCCTGTACATCTCTGTATCTTGAATTTATCGAGGAACCTGCCGTTGTAATATCTATATTTCCTATTAAATATGTTTTACCTGTGTTTGCTACATTTAAGGGATTGTTAACTGCAGGCTGAGAAGTAGAGAATTGCCATGCTATTACAGGATTGCTTTGTGCATTGGTTCCAAAGTTAATCGGGTTTGCACTTACACCATATGTTACATCATCACCAAAACATAAAACTTTATCCGATCCTTCTGTTGAACCCAAATTCGCTGTACAACAAGTTAATCCATTATATACCTGGAATTCAAAATTACATTGATTACCTCCATATCCGTCAATCAATATATAGTATTTCTGACCCGCGACAAGGTTTACTGTAACAGAGCCATTTGTTGTTCCTGTAGAAACCGGGTTTGTGCCCGTAAGCGTATCAAATACACCTGTACAAGTATTATTGCTGCTGGTATATAGGGCAAATTGAATCCCGGGTTGTGAACCAATACCGGCACATTGTGTCCCTGTGGCATATTTATATTGAATGATGTGTGACCCGGTAACCGATGCTGTGTATGTATACCATACGGAATTTTCTGTCGTAGCGCGGGGAAAGGAAAGATCACTGCCACATAATGAGGTTGCATTTACATTTGAAGCAGGAAATAACCCACACCCTATATTTGAAATATCTATAGCGCCGGTACAGTTGTCATTTGCGGGACGTACCGGTCCGCTTCCCAGGTCGAGAACCTGAATTGAAAAAGTACCTGTAGAAGAAGCCGCGTATTCCCATGCATCTACCATGATATAATAAGTTTCACCGGGATTTAAATCCTGGATTGTTCCACTGAAACTTGTTGCGCCACCCCCATCGAGACAACCTATATACTGATCTAACAATTTCTGATAATCATTTGACAGATCAGAGCAGGAAGCGCAAACATCGGATTGAAACTGAAAATCCGGAACACCATCGGGAATGAGTGCCTGCCTGCTATCGAACAAAAATAATACGGCATCTAATTTACCTCCTGTTCCTCCTACATTGGTAAGATTAATACTCGCTCTTCCCGAATTTGGCGCAACAAATGTAAACCAAACACCTTTTCCATAATTATCTGTGCAAACGGGATCTCCTGGAATAAAATCTTCTTCACCGTCGTAAAGCACGTTATTGTTCGAAGCAGTTGGAGCAGCTCCTACAATTAACTGCGGTGCAGTTGAGCATGCATTAGAACCCGTAGGACCCGCACATGCATACGTGTTTTGAACAGTGTATGTTTTGCACGCTGCAGGAGCACTTCCCGCATAGGTAGCATTCCATGTTACTGTAACAGGTGTAAATGTACCACTCGTTCCTGCGGTTGCAGTTTGGCTCGCAGTGCCTGTAATTACAATAGAAGCCGCACAGCCTGCATTCGCAGTCACTACCTGGCTGCATGGTGTAGTGGTGACCGTTACGTCGCTTTTTATATCCGGGTATATATTAAATGTACAAGCATTGGTAGAGCGTACACAATTTGCTCCTGCGGGCTGCGGCGTTGGATAACCTGCTGCAATAGTAGTCGCACCATTATCGGCAAGAATGTAACCCACAAAGGTATATGTTGCCGGTGTGCAGCCCGGATTAGGTAAGCCTGCCGCGGAATTGTATACGAAATAAGTTGCAGGGTTGTCTAAATCTATCGTACAAGGCGTACCAAACGTACCTGACTTGCAGTATGCCCATTTAAATCCCGGGTTTGTACCTGAATAAGTATAATTGAAAGATGCATTCAGCGCACTGCCAGCACAATTATTTGCGGCGGCTGTACACGATTGGGACGTAATTGTAGGTCTTTTGATATTTACGCTGAAAGTACATTGTGCACCGGCATTTCCATCAATAACGAAATAATAGGTTCTTCCGGCAACAGCAGTAAATGTTAGTGTAGTTGTTCCGTGAGAAACAGGCGTTAAAGAAGCACAGCTTCCGTAAAAAACTCCAAACTGAATTCCAGTTGAACCCACACCGGCACCATCCGTGCATGATATACTTGTAACTTCCAGTGTAACCTGGCTATTACCATTGTTTGCCGGCGCTGTCCATTTATACCACACATCATTTTCTAAAGTGATCGCGTCCACATATTGCGGATCAGGATCTGTACATTCTGCTGTTGCGCCAATATTGGTACCGGGAACAACATTACACATCGGACTCAGATCGGTCGCGTTTGCACATGCATCGTTCGTTGGTATGGGATCCGGAGCGCCAACCAATTGTGTACCCGGTGTCGGAATTGCAGTATTTGTTATTGTTTCGGTTACCTGGACTGTAAAAGTTGCTGTGGGTCTGGCTGCTGTTCCGCTGATCCATACATAGTATGTTTGACCGGGGATAACAAATGAAAACAAACGTTCTGTTCCACCAGCTCCGGAATTGTCGTTGCAGCCTGCGGCAACATTTGTCATCTGGCTGCAAGGCTTGTTACAATCGTTAACACCACCGGTTAACCCTGCCTGGGGTCCGATCAAACTTACTTTGACATCTGATGATGCATTTGGTATAACGTTGACCTGGATCCTTCCGGAAGCAGGAGCGGTAAATTTATAAAACACATCCTGGTAGGCAGTGCAGCCTGCATCTAACCCCGCTGTGGCACCTGCATTCGAACCTGCTGTAGCTGCGGCATTCACAGTTAAAGCTATTGCACCGCATGGTTCATCATTTTGTATCATTGTCCAGAACGGTAAACAGACCCTGCTTAGCCAGCAATCTGTGCCGCTCACAGTAACCGTTTTACATACTTTATAAGTAGTGATATTATCTAAACCGGTATATATTCCGGTGCCTGCGGGTGTAGGTGAAATAGGCAGCCCGCATATTCCCCAAACCGTATAAGAAATAGCTGCGCTGTTTAAACATGTAGTTGTGCTTGCCCCGTTTGTAGCTGTAATTTCATATCCTTTATCGAGTGGAAATTCTACGGTAGTAAATGGGGAGGGCACAGTAAATGTTCCGCAAACTGTTCCGGTTTTTACAGTCGCATATCCGAACGGAGAATGGCACGCACCATTTGCCGCTGTTTCTGCAAAAGTATAATCTGTTGGTGAATCGAAGCGATAGGTCTGACAATCGGGATCTGAGCATGTACTGCAGGTATTGATGCCGGTGCAACTGAATGTTGCTGTAGTGCCTGTACCGGAGCCCGCAGTTCCTCCAAAAAAATCAAGCCTGAAACCAACGCTGGTTCCATCCCAGTTATCCACTAAAATATAAATGACATCTCCTGCTACAACCGCCATTGAATTTGAAAACAAATTTCCTGTTGCGGAATTTGAATTACCGTTTCCTGCTCCACGAATACCTGTGGGTGATTGAGGCGCTGCATAGTTACACCTGTCTGGCAAACCAAGCCTCGAAGCGGAAGGGCATATACCTCCAGCCCCCTGGTTCCATACCGAAAAGTCATAATCTGCAGAACCATTATAAGGGGAAATTGTAAATTCCAGTGTGCCGGCTGTCTGAATAACTATCTTAAACCAGCGCGTGTTTTTTTCTCCAACCAACATACAACCGCACCCACCGGAAGGGCATTCCTGTGTTCCAAACCCATCATCAAGCTGCTCAGCCAGCTGATTATTGCAGACCTGTGTTGCATTAGCACAATTATTTGCAATTTGTGCCTTGCTGAGGGAAGCAATAAAAAGTGTGAAAACTAAAAAACAATATTGTAGATACCTCTTCATTATTCGTAATTGCGCTTAATGAGCTAACAATTTTTTTAATTCCTGTAATTCTTTCTTTTTAGCCCGCATATCGGCACTTGTATTTTTGGGATCCTGCTGAATTTCTTTTTCCAACTCGCTTACCCTGCTTTCAAAATATTTTCTTTTTAAGGGAGAGATAGTAAAATTATCGGGATCAGTATTGTTGGTGTTCTTTGAAGCTGCATCTTCAGTATTTACAGGCTTCACGCTTACCATCTGTTCAGGATTTTTTTCTTTTAAAACGAAATCACCCTGATATGGGGGTTCGCGAGATGCCGTAACTTTTAAGTCGGGAAATGTTGTTTGATCCTTTGTAGCGACTTCCCTAACCAATCCTTCTTTTATCATTTTTTCTTTAATAATCTCTTCACGATTTGTTGAAGGATTAGCAGGAGTGATTCTTTGGGAAGGGATAGTATTTGAAGAATTTGTTAATACCAATTGCCTGCCATGAGCAGGACTAATTTTACCATTGGATAACTGTACAGGTGCAGTTTTTTTTTCTTCGATATTAGGATAAGTTTTAGCTGGAGAGAGGTCACTATTTACAGACGTTTTACTAACTTCTATAACCCTGTTATTCTGACCATACGATTGTATCCAAGTCAGTGAAAAGAGGCTTATGAAGACAACGTCATGTAATAGTTTATTCATATTAAAATAAATTTAATTTAAATGGCAGCTCTAAAATATGCCTAATATACCGATTTTTTATGAGAATCTCAAATATAAAAACCCTTCTTTGCCTGTTTTAACAATAATTTCCGATTAAGGTCTAAACAAATTACTTTTGCATCACAGAATTGCCTTATCATTTAAAAATTACAAATGAAGGACAGCTTTAAATAACATTCATTCTACAGATCAAAAAAATTATGAAACAACGTGTTTTAAGTGGTGTCAGAAGTACAGGTAACCTGCATTTAGGAAATTATTTTGGTGCTATCAAAAATTTCCTGGAAATGCAGGAAAATTACGAGTGCTATTTTTTTATAGCGAATTTACACGCCCTCACTACTCACCCTGATCCTGAATTATTGAAAAAATCGGTACGCGCAACCCTGGTGGAATATATTGCGTGCGGACTGGATCCGGAAAAAAGCACGATCTACGTGCAAAGCGATCTTCCCGAGATCTCCGAACTGTATGCACTTTTAAATATGTTGGCATACAAAGGTGAACTGGAAAAATGTACTTCTTTCAAAGAAAAAATAAAAAAACACAAGGAAAATATCAATGCAGGCTTATTAACTTACCCGGTGTTGATGGCAGCTGATATTCTTATTCACCGCGCGCATAAAGTCCCTGTAGGAAAAGACCAGGAGCAACACCTGGAAATGACACGGAATTTTGCACTGCGATTTAATCATTTGTATGGTGTAAATTTTTTTCCTGAGCCTGAAGCTTTTGATATGAGCGGACATCTCGTTAAAATTCCTGGACTCGACGGCAGTGGTAAAATGGGCAAAAGTGAAAGCGAAGGCAACGCAATTTTTTTAAGAGAAGATGCAGACCTTATCCGGAAAAAAGTAATGCGGGCAAAAACGGATACGGGTCCAACACAACCGAATCAGCAGAAGCCTGATGAAATAAAAAATTTATTTACATTGATGAATCTTGTTTCTAAAAAAGAAACCCTTCAATTTTTTGAAGATGCTTACAACAACTGCACAATCCGATATGGCGATTTTAAAAAACAGCTGGCTGAAGACATCATACAATTTACAAACCCTTTTAAAGAAAAAATTTCAGCACTGGAAAATGACACAAAATATATAAACAATATTGCGGAAAGCGGTGCAGAAAAAGCACGGGTGAGCGCAGCAAAAACATTAGATGCAGTGCACGAAATCATGGGTTTGAAAAGTATCTGGAAATAAATTAAAAGCGATATTGCGTTTATAAAAAGGAACGCGCCATCATCTTATATATTTATTTTATCCACACTATAATTTGATTCAAAAAAAAATCATAGCTTAGAAGCCTGTTGAAAAAACTATAAAATTTATCTCCCTTGGCAAAACAAAAAAAACAACTGAAGCACATTGCAGTTGCCGGAAATATCGGCTCGGGAAAAACTACACTTACTGAACTTTTAGCAAAACATTATAGCTGGGAAGCACGCTTCGAAGATGTAGAAAATAATCCTTACCTGAATGATTTTTATCAGGACATGCCACGTTGGTCTTTCAACCTGCAAATATATTTTTTGAACAGCCGGCTCAGGCAGCTTGTAGAGATCCAGGATGGAGACAAAATTGTAATACAAGACCGCACCATTTATGAAGACGCGCATATTTTCGCGCCCAACTTACATGAAATGGGATTGATGAGCACGCGCGATTTTGAAAACTATATCAGTTTTTTCAGAACCATCTGCAAGCAGGTACAGCCCCCGAATTTGCTGGTCTACCTAAAGGCATCGCTCGGCACTTTGGTTGGGCAAATTGAACGCCGTGGACGTGCTTATGAAGATAATATCCGTTTGGATTATTTGAAGCAGCTCAACCAATACTACGACAATTGGATCGATAATTACAAAGAAGGTCCGTTGTTAGTGATCAATGTTGATGACCTTAACTACGCAGATAAAAAAGAGGACTTCGGAAAAGTAGTGGAGAAGATCAATGCGGAATTGTTCGGATTGTTCTGATCACATAAATAAAAAAAACGGCGATATCAATCGACCGTTTTTTTTATTGAAATAATTACATTTTATTTTCCTGTGATATATGCATTTTCAAAACCCATAACGCTTTTTACCTGTGGTAAAATTGCTTCAGCTGCCGCATGATTTGAAAAACCGGTAATCCATACCACGTTCATATTTTTATCATTTTTGTAAGTTATTATTTTTCCAAATTTGGAAAGCGGGTTAAACAATTCCCATTTCGGCGTTGAAAAAGCGCCAAGCTGAATCGCTGTGTGATATCTTGAAAGCATTTCTTCGCGCGTTTTATTTCCAAGCTCTTCCACACTACTGCTTGTATTTGCAACCTGTTCTGTAAAAGTTGGTTTTACTGCTTCATCTTTCTTCACTACTTTTGTTTCCGCATAAACCGGTGTTTCATTTTGTTTCATCACTTTTTCTTCAACAACAGGCGAAGAAGATGCAGTTGAATTATCTTTCACTACTTCTTTTTTATTTTCAGCAGGAGCCGGCGCAACATCAGTCTGCACAACATCAACCTTATTTTCCTTTGATTGTTCCGGTGAATTATCCAGAACATCACGCGGCTTATCATTCGCCATTTTATCTCCAACATTTGATTCTTCAAGGTCAACAACCTTAAATGTATTCAAGTCTAATTTTTTTATAATACCACCCGAAGAATACGTCAATGTATGATCGTTTAATAAACCCGGATTGGATTCATTGCCGGAAGTATTTATATTCTTCCCTAAATTTTTCGGCTTGCTCCATGAACCATTTGCATACTCGGAAACATACAAGTCCAACCCGCCCACAGATCCCGGAAAAGCGGCAACGAAATATAATTTTTTATTATCGCCATTATCCAGCAATGCAGGCTGACCGACTTTAAAAGTACCGAGTAAATTTTTGTTAAGTGTATACGCCACCCAATGCTTATCCTTCCATGTAGCGTGCAGGATCTCAAACATCAGCGACTCTTCAATAGATTTTATCTGTTCCGGAACTTTGTATGCCGGAACTTCATCCGTATATAATTCAAAAGTGATCTCCTGCAAATAGGAATAATCATTATGCAGGAATGCAGCGTTACTTTTCTGAAAAGTTACGAGTAAAATGACGGATATATAAAGTATTTTTTTCATACTGGAGAATTAGATTTTATTCAACAAAAGTGATACTAAAACGCTCCATTAATACGCAAAGTTTTCCACATTATTGCATTATACATAAAAGATGAAAACACTTTTACTTTCAGTTTTTCTGCACAATTTTTCAATGCAGAAAATCATTCTTCTCCTTGTTTCTGTTTCGTTAACAAATCATTTTAAATTACAAGATTACATTGAATATCTGTATTTTTGCGCCATGCAAAACATCCGGAATTTCTGTATCATCGCACATATTGATCATGGTAAAAGTACACTGGCAGACCGGTTGCTGGAAGTGACAAAAACGGTTTCCGCGCGCGATCTCCAGGCGCAGACACTGGATGACATGGACCTCGAGCGCGAACGCGGGATCACGATAAAAAGTCACGCGATACAAATGGATTATACGCATAGCGACGGCAAACCATATATTCTGAATTTAATTGATACTCCGGGACACGTAGATTTCTCTTATGAAGTTTCGCGTTCTCTTGCTGCATGTGAAGGAGCACTGCTGCTGGTAGACGCTGCACAAGGTATTCAAGCACAAACCATTTCGAATTTATACTTAGCGATTGAAAACGGATTGGAAATTATTCCCGTGATCAATAAAATTGACATAGAAGGCGCAATGATCGAAGAAGTATCCGATCAAATTGTAGATTTAATTGGTTGCAAGCATGAAGACATTATTCATGCAAGCGGAAAAACCGGAATTGGTATAGATGATATTTTGGATGCAGTGATCAAGCGCGTTCCTTCACCAAAAGGAGATCAGAATGCACCGCTGCAGGCGCTTGTTTTTGATTCCGTGTTCAATCAATTTCGCGGCGTTATTGCTTATGTGAGAATTTTGAACGGCACGTTAAAAAAAGGAGATAAAGTAAAATTTGTTGCGACGGAAAAAGTTTATGAGGTGGATGAAGTCGGCGTACTGAAAATGAACCTCGATCCGCGAAATGAAATTGCTGCAGGTGATGTCGGTTATATCATCACCGGAATAAAAGTTTCCAAAGAAATTAAAGTTGGAGATACGCTTACGCATTTGAGCAATCCATGTAAGGAAGCGATCAAGGGCTTTGAAGATGTGAAGCCAATGGTGTTTGCGGGAATTTACCCGATCGATAATGATGACTTCGAAGAACTAAGAGATTCACTGGAAAAACTACAACTCAATGATGCATCGCTCGTCTGGGAGCCGGAAACTTCTCTTGCATTAGGGTTTGGTTTTCGCTGCGGATTTTTAGGATTGCTGCATCTGGAAATTGTGCAGGAACGTTTAGAGCGCGAGTATGATATGACGATCATCACGACGGTTCCTAACGTTACTTATTTTGCGTATCAAAAAGACGGGACAAAACTGATCGTAAACAATCCTTCAGATCTTCCCGAGCCAACTATTTTGGATTACGTTGAAGAACCTTTTATTCGCGCCCAAATCATTTCGAAACCTGATTACATCGGCTCGATCATGAAGCTGTGCATGGATAAGCGCGCCATATTGAAAAACCAAATCTATCTCACTCCATCAAAAATTGAATTGCAATTTGAAATGCCTCTGGCAGAAATTGTATTTGATTTTTATGATCAATTAAAATCTATTTCAAAAGGTTATGCAAGCTTTGATTATCATATGCATGATTTCAGAAGAAGCGATCTTGTGCGTTTAGATATAAAATTAAATGGAGAGAATGTGGATGCATTTTCCGCGTTGATCCATAGAAGCAAGGCTTATTCTTTCGGAAGCCGCTTGTGCGAAAAATTAAAAGAACTCATTCCACGTCAGCAATTTCTAATTGCTATACAAGCCGCCATCGGCGCAAAAATTATTGCGAGAGAAACGATCTCCGCGATGCGAAAAGATGTAACTGCAAAATGTTACGGCGGTGATATTTCACGGAAAAGAAAATTACTCGAGAAACAAAAGAAAGGTAAGAAGCGAATGCGGCAGGTTGGAAATGTAGAAGTACCACAGGAAGCGTTTATGGCTGTACTGAAGCTGAACGATTAGTAGTTATTGTTCGGCAGATCCTTCACTGCGTTCAGGATGGCGCAAGACTCAATTTAGGCAAGGTTTCTCGCTCGCGCTCGAAATGACCGGAGATTGCGGCATACTTGTCCGCCAAAATATTGCGCGAAGCGCCGCCCTAAAATTCTAAGAAAAAGTTTTGCTACAACAACTCACCAATTATCTTTTCGATACTTACACTCTCCGCCTCAGCTTTAAAGTTGCGGATAATTCTATGACGTAAGATCGGCAGTGCAACAGCCTGCACATCTTCGATATCGGGTGAATATTTTCCCTGGATCGCGGCATGACCTTTTGCTGCCATCACCATTGCCTGCGATGCGCGCGGTCCTGCTCCCCATGAAATAAAATCATTCACCATTTTCGGCGCTTTCGCAGTATTGGGACGTGTAGAAGAAGCTAATTTCACTGCATATTCAACAACATTATCTGCAATTGGCATTCTTCTGATGAGATGCTGGTATTCAATAATATCTTTCCCGCTAATTACTTTATTTACTACTGCAGGATTGTCGGTTGTGGTTGTTTTTACCACCTGCAATTCTTCTTCATAACTCGGATAATCTAAAACGATGTTAAACATGAAACGATCTAATTGCGCTTCAGGTAACGGATAAGTTCCTTCCTGCTCGATCGGATTCTGTGTTGCCAGCACGAAGAACGGCAAGTCCAATGTATGCTGTGTTCCCGCCGCAGTTACTTGTCTTTCCTGCATTGCTTCCAATAACGCAGATTGTGTTTTCGGAGGTGTACGGTTGATCTCATCCGCCAGAATAATATTTGCGAAAATAGGTCCGCGGTTAAATTGAAAGTGACGTGTTTCATTGAGCACTTCCGCACCAATAATATCCGAAGGCATCAAATCGGGTGTGAATTGTATACGCTTGAAATCGAGATCGAGCGCATCAGAAACCGTTTTTACCAGCAATGTTTTTGCAAGTCCCGGCACGCCAACCAGCAAGCTGTGACTATCACAAAAAATAGATAATAAAACATATTTCACCACATCATCCTGACCGACAATAACCTTGCTTATTTCTTTTCTTAACTGCTGATAGGAATTCGCTAAACTTTGTATTCCGTCTACATCATTTGTAAATTGGCTCATAGGATCTTATTTTGTAACTAAGGAACGTAATGCTTCACAACCTGTATAATCATCGGAGATCATCAGGTAGGTTTTCTTCAGGTTTTTGCTATACCATCTTTGAAGTACCTGCTCTTCTTTATCTGATTTTGCAGCATTCTGCATCTTATCGTAATCCACTTTTATATCGGCGATGTGCGGTTCTGTTTTTGACATTAATTTTACAATCCTGAATGCAGGAGTGCCGTCATCTGCCTGGTACATCATCGGCTTCGATATACTGCCCATGGATAAAGTATCTACCATTAAATATAAATTCGGATCGATCTTATTTACTTCGAGCAGCGTTCCTCCCGTCTCAGCATTCAGCAATGATCCACCGACATTCTTTGATGCATCATCCTGTGAAAAATTCTTTACTGCCTGAAAAAAAGATATTTTCCCTGCTAAAATATCATCGCGTATACTATCCAGTTTTAACTGTGCATATTCTGCATCTTTAGAAGTAGATTTTGGCCGGATCAAAATATGCCTTACCTGTATCATATCTCCGCGGCGTTCTACCATTTGTATAATGTGGTAACCGAATGGCGTTTCAACGAGATTGCTCGTTTCACCCGCTTTTAATTTAAATGCGGCTCCTTCAAATTCTTTTACATAAGAACCACGCTGAGCCCAGTCTAACAAGCCTCCCTGCTGCGCCGATGCAATATCTTCGGAATATAAACTCGCCAACAGATCAAAACTCTCCCCATTTTTAACTCTCTCAAGAATGCCTTGCGCTTTATCTTTTGCTGCCTTTTGTTGCTCAGGTGAAACATGCGGCTTCATGACGATCTGCTGTAATTCTATAGTTGCATTGAAGTACGGCAAGCTGTCCTTTGCCAGTTTATCAAAAAATGCTTTTACTTCCGAAGGTGTAACTTTTATATCTCCGACGATCTTATTGCGCATGCGGCTTGCAAGCATTTGCTCCTTGATATCTTCCCGGTAATCTTCCTTTATCTGCTCAACCGTTTTGTGATAATATTCTTCGAATGCTTCTTTTGAACCAGCAACGCTGATAAAATAATTTATTTTACGTGTCAACTCATCTTCCACTTCTTCATTTGCCAAAGGCAAGCTATCATGCAAAGCTTGTGTTGTAAGAATTTTATTATAAACAAGATGCTGTAATAACTGGCACCGGTTTTTGTCTTCCTCTGCTCCACGCAAGGTCATAAGATCGAGTTGATTTTCTATATCTGAACGGAGTATGATCTTATCGTCGACGATGGCATCTATTTTATCGAGTAAAATCCCGGTTGCACCGTATGTATGGATGGATAAAATAAAAAGTAAAAAAAAGAGTGGCTTTCGCATTATATGATTTGAGATGCAAATGTACGAAAATGAAGGTAACATCATAATGAATTTTAAGGCAAAATAGACTGCCGGCAATATGTTAAGGTTTTTTAACCTGTATGATAAAAAGGAAGGAGAACCTATTTTTTGACAAGCGTCTCAAATATTTCATTGTTGATATGGACAGGATATTTTAGCTTTAGTTCATCTATCCATTTCTTTTCAAGATATTCCTGGTAACCTGCAACAACATAACCCCTGCATTCTTCAAATGCGCGTGTTTTTTCCGGCTGCGGATTATATACCTGGACGATCTTGTATTTAGTGCCGTCCGGAATCGGTTTGTTGAGAGATGCTACAGTTACATTTAAACTTGTTTTCCCTTCTTCCGTCACCTGGCTGTTTAACTTTGGATCTGCAATTCCAAGCGTTTTCATTTTTGCAGTAAGTACTTCATCTGTTGCTGACGCATCTGTTAGCAGCAGTTTATATAGTGCGTCTGCCTGTTTAAGATTATCGGTAGTTATTGTTCTGACGGTGGCGCGTTTTTTCAAATTGAAATCAGTCTTGTGTGAATTGTAGAATGTAAGTAAACCAACAGAATCATCAGAAGCTTTATTCCAGATATATTTTTCTGAGAGAGAAAAGATCATAATGCCGTTTCTGTATTCATCCATTAATGCTTTATACTCCCGGTTATTTTCCCTGATATCATTTTTATAATATTCAAGAATAAAATTCTGAGCTGCATTCTTCATCAGCGCGTCATATTTATCCAGACCCGCTTTTGGATACACTGTATAAAAAACATCCTGTATCTGCTTGCCAAAATCATTTTCATTATACTTTTTAGAACCGATCTGCAATAATAATTTCGGCGCAATCGTGTCCCTGTATTTAAACGGTGCAGCTTCTGCAAACATGATCAGTCTTTTTTTCAATGCAGGATAATTATCTTTTAAATCATTAACGGAAAGTTTCTCACTTAATTTTTCAATATATTTATCCATTTCATACTGGTACTGCGGCAAATTCTGAAGCTTGGATTTTAACACCGGAACTGCTTCGTCATAACTCAGCGGTTTTGCTGTTTCCACGCGTTTTACAATATACCATGCCGTAGATGTTTTGAACGGCGCAGAATACTCACCATCTTTCAAAGCATAAACATTGTCTTCAAAAACTTTTGCAAAAGCATTGATGCCAAACCAATCCAGTTGTCCCTGGCTATTTCTTGTCAGTTCATCTTCACTGTAACGCTCCACCACTTTTTCAAACGGAATATTTTTTTTCAATTCCGCATAAGCCGCACGGATCGTATCTTCCGTCATCTGCTTTGCTTTTGCAGAACTGTCTGTCATCGAAAAGAAACGCTTTATGATCGCCGCTTTCAACCGTGGTCGTGCAGGACGAACCTCATTTAATTTGATCACATGATATCCAAGACGTGTTTTAATGGGAAGAGAAACATCTCCCGGTTTCATGTTGTAAACTACATCTTCAACTTCCGGTAAGGAAATCTGGTAACTGTTGAACCAGCCAATATGTCCGCCTTTTGAAGCCGATTGTTTATCCATCGAAGCTGTTGCGGCTTCTTCGAAACTTGTACCGGCTTTAATTTTTTTATACGCTTCTGTTGCTTTCGCTAATGCGTCTGTAAGATTTCCATCGGTTGCAGCAGGAAAAAATATATGGCTGATATTTACATCGGTTTTAGATCGCTCATATTCCTGTTTCAGTAATTTTTCCATCACGTCCTTATCGATATAAGAATCGAGCAATTGTTTTTCATAAGAGCCGAGCTCTTCTTTAAAACGGTCATTCTTATCGAGGTCTTCTGCGAGTGCTTCTTTTACTTTCAAACGGAAATTGACATACAGGTTGAGATAATCTTCTAAAGATTTCCTGCTGTAATCTGCTTTGTTATTGAAGTTATTTTTTTTGTAGATGTATTCGAACTCAGATTTTGCCACTTTCGTATCGCCTACGGAAAATAAAACATCGTCTGCGGCTATTGTATGAAAAAAGGTTCCTACGGAGAGCGTAAGAAAGACAAGTAAGTTTTTAGGCATTGTTCGACAGCTTTGTACAAAAATATTCAATTTTCCCGTGCTTTTTCTGAAAAGCTTCCGTGATGCTTGATTTATTTAATTATTTTTAACAACAATTATTTTTAGCCGTTCGCTCTATAATTCAATGAGAAACCTCCACTTGCTTAGATGAGAAAAAAGAAGAAAATTGTTTATCCTGTTTTGGAAAACCTTGAAATATCTGCCATCGCAGCGGAAGGTAAAGGGCTTGCGAGAGCAGATAATTTTGTAGTGTTCATCGATAAAGCAATCCCGGGAGATATCGTGAATGCAAAAATCATACAGAAGAAAAAAGATTACGCGATTGCGGAAATTGAGAAACTCATCACGCCATCGACAAAAAGGACTGAACCATTTTGCGAACATTTCGGGATGTGCGGCGGCTGCAAGTGGCAGCATGTGGAATATCCATATCAGCTAGAGCTTAAAACACAATTGGTGATCGATGCATTCCGTAGAATCGGAAAAACAGAGCTGAACAATTTACTGCCGATCCTGGGTTGTGAAGAAACTACATTTTACCGAAACAAGCTCGAATTCACTTTTTCAAACCGTGTGTGGCTAACCAGGGAACAAATTGCAAGCGGCGCAGAATTTAACCGCAATGCACTTGGCTTTCATGCGTCGGGAAGCTTTGCCAGCGTGCTGCACATCAACAGGTGTTATTTACAGGACGAACTTGTGAACGCGATCAGGAATTCCGTATATCAATTTGTAACCCAAAATAATTTTACGTTTTACAATCTAAAATTTCATGAAGGATTGCTGCGTAATCTCATCTTCAGGAATACAACATTAAACGAATGGATGGTGACGGTTTGCTTTGCAGAAAGCGACATGCAGAAAATCGAATTGCTGATGAATTTTCTGAAAGAAAGATTTTCATTTCTTACTTCTCTCAATTATATCATCAACACTAAAAAAAATGATACGATCTACGATCAGGAAGTCATCAACTTTTACGGAAGAGATCATATCATTGAACAACTGGGAAACGTGCGATATAAGATAAGTACAAAATCTTTTTTCCAAACGAACAGCAAACAAGCAAAGCGATTGTATGATGTGGTAAAAGAATTCGGCGGCTTTTCAAAAGAGCAAATTGTGTACGACCTGTACTGCGGAACAGGCAGTATTGCTTTATATATTGCGAATGATTGCAGGAAAGTGGTCGGCATCGAACAGGTTCCTGAATCGATTGTTGATGCTATTGCAAATGCGCAATTAAACGAGATCACAAATTCTTCTTTTGTTACAGGAACGTGTGAAGATATTCTGAAGGAAGAATTTATTGCGGAACATTCAAAACCGGATATTGTAATTGTTGATCCGCCGCGCGGGGGCTTGCACGAAAAAGTAATTCATGTTTTACTGGAAGCACAGCCGCAAAAGATCGTGTATGTAAGCTGCAACCCGGCTACCCAGGCGCGCGATATGCTGTTGTTTTCTGAAAAATATAAGATCACAAGATGCCAGCCTGTAGATATGTTTCCGCATACTTTTCATATCGAGAATGTGGTGCTGCTGGAGTTGAAATAAAAAAACTTTTCCGGAGTAATATCCGGAAAAGTTTATCGTCAAAGGGTTTCTACGATCTTTACTATTGTTTAAGGCTATCGGGATTTTATGATCTTCATTATGCTTACAGCGTTTTCCGAATGAATTTCAAACATGTACATTCCTTCTCCCAAATCATTTACATCCATCACTTTTTCAAATCCATTTACGGCTTCCTGCCTGATGACCTGACCTGCAATATCGTATACGGTAATGCTTTCTATCATTTCACCGGCAGTAATATATATCCGATCGGTTACAGGATTCGGATATAATCTCAATCCTTCGATCTGCTTGCTTTGAATACCCGCAACTACAAAATTTGCCGTAGTGGATTGTCCTGTCATGCCGATTCTTAATCCGTTATTATCAATTGCTGCCACACCGGAAATATCAAAAGTATATTGCTTGTTCGATGAGGTCCCGCGATGAACAAAGATGCCATCTTCCACAACAAACTTGATTTTTCCGATCTTGCCGTTTCCACTTCTTGATGTACCGCTTGTGCGAACAATTCCGATATCCACCCTGTGATATTCCGGAATATTTTTATACAGATACAGCACCGGTTCATTTGTTGCAAACCATGAATTGGCATCCAGGTCGATCTGTATCTTAAAGCAGGAATCGGAAATAAATGATTCCGGATAATCTACGGAAAATCCGATACCATACACGTTGTTCGCGTTTTGAGTTGCACTGCCTATATTAATATCCGAAACGATTTCTGTCGTATTACAATTTGCACCGATCTGGAAAATCGGTATACTGTCGAACGCAAGGAATACAGGCGGCAGCGAATCCGTGTTGGCTATTCTGTGGTTGTAGTGATTAAATGGTTTTACAACATAATTTTGAAGGATCACGCTTGCGTCATTATTATTGATCCTTCCGTCGCCGTTGCAATCCACAAATTTATCATTGAAACCAAAATAATTATCAGAGGTCCAATCCGGGGCAGGTTGTAAAACGTATTGCGTCGTAGCATTCGGACGAGTGAGTCCCTGGCGATTGTAAGACATCCCGATCGGAAAGATATCAAAATTATTTACGGTCAGATCATGATCGGCGTCTCCGGGCAGTACGCAGGATCCGGAATCGCAGAATGATTCGATATTGACTGTTCTGCATATCGTCGTATCACAATGACGTGAAGTATTTGTACTATCTACATACTGCAACCTTAAACAAATTGTTTTTATACCTGTCGCTGTATAGGTATGTACACTGTCGGTACCATAAGTTACATCTCCATAACCCCAGATATAAGAATTATACCCGCTGCCTGTTTTAGTCAGGATCACTGTATTGCCGCTTACATTCACAATAAAACCGGGTCTTTCAATAGGGCAAACAAATGTAGGGGTTCCGATCGTGATGGTCTGGCAGATCGTCGTATCGCAATGGTGAGAAGTATTCGTAGTATCTACATACTGGAATTTAATGCAAATTGTTTTTACTCCGGAACTTGTATAGGTATACGTATTACCTGTACCACTTACGCCATCGCCATAATTCCATAAGTAATAATTATAACCGCTTCCAGTTTTAGTTAGCGTAACCGTATTACCATTGACCACTGCTGAAAATCCGGGATGTTCTATAGGGCATACAAACGGATTGGTGGAAGTTATTCCTACCGTTTTACAGATCGTCGTATCACAATGACGTGTGGTGTTAGTACTATCCAGATACTGGAACCTGACGCAAATTGTTTTTACTCCCGTTGAAGTATAATGATGCGATAGCTCAGTACCATATGTAACATCTCCCCATCCTATTATATAGGAATTATAATCACTGCCGGCTAATACAAGTGTTACTGTATTTCCATTGATACTTGTTGTAAAGTTCGGACTATGAATAGGACAGACAAAAGTTGTAGTTGGAGCAATCGTTATTGTCTGGCAAATAGTAGTATCACAATGGTGTGAAGTGTTGGTACTATCTACATACTGGAATTTTAAACAAATTGTTTTAGCGCCTGAACTGGTATACGTATGCGTAGCGGACGTACCGCTCGTACCGTCGCCATAAGTCCATAACCAGGAATTATATCCGCTGCCCGTTTTTGTTAATGTAACAACATTGCCATTTACAGATGCTGAAAATCCTGCATGTTCAATAGGACATACAAAAGGCGTAGTGGAAAAAACAGTAATTAACTGGCAGATCGTAGTATCACAATGATGTGAAGTATTTAAAGTATCCACGTACTGAGCATGCAAACAGATCTGTTTAACTCCTGAACTTGTATAAGTATGAGTATTGCTTGTTCCGTTTGTTCCATCGCCATAGGACCACGAATAATAATTATATCCTCCACCGGTTTTAGTCAGCGTCACCGTATTTCCAACAACAACTGCTGAAAAGTTCGGACTTTGTATAGGACATCTGAATGGATTGGTAGATGTTATACCAACAGTTTTGCAGATCGTGGTATCGCAATGTCGTGCGGTATTGGTGCTATCAAAATACTGGAATTTAATGCAAATTGTTTTTACGCCTGTCGAAGTATAAGAATGTGATAATTCCGTTCCGTAAGTAACGTCTCCCCATCCTATCAAATAAGAATTATAACCGCTTCCCGCTAATGCTACCGTTACAGTATTGCCATTCACACCGGCAGTAAAATTCGGGCTTTGAATTGGGCACACAAATGGAGTAGTAGAAATCGTTATCGCTTGGCAAATAGTAGTATCACAGTGATGTGATGTATTTGTAGTATCAACATACTGCAACCTTAGGCAAATTGTTTTTACGCCGGAAGTTGTATATGTATGTGTACTTGCTGTACCGCTTCCTCCGTCTCCATATGTCCATGTATAAGAATTATATCCGCTGCCTGTCTTTGTTAATGTAACTACATTGCCGTTTACAGATGCTGAAAATCCGGGGTGTTCAATTGGACAAACAAATGCGGAAGACGCTATAGTGATCACCTGGCAAATAGTGGTATCACAATGATGCGAAGTATTAGTAGTATCTACGTATTGCAGTTTAAGACAAATCGTTTTTACTCCGGAACTCGTGTAAGTATGTGAATTGGTTGTGCCGCTTGTACCGTCTCCATATGTCCAGGTATAAAAATTATATCCCCCACCGATCTTAGTAAGTGTAACCGTATTGCCGTTTACAAGTGCAGAAAAACCGGGACTCTGGATCGGACATGTAAATGCGGCAGCTATCGTTATCTCTTTGCAAATGGTGGTATCACAATGATGAGAAGTATTGCTGCTGTCAACATAGTGCAACGCAAGACAAATTGTTTTTACACCGGAACTTGTATACGTATGCGTACTGCTTGTACCGGTTGTATTATCACCATAATACCATATAAAAGAGGTATATCCACTTGTTGTACTGGTTAATGTAACTGTATTACCATTTACAGATGTTGTGAATCCGGGATGTTCAATAGGACAAGTAAATGCCGATGCTATTGTAATCTGTTTACAGATAGCT
Organism: Bacteroidota bacterium; assembly: GCA_028288625.1. GTDB lineage: Bacteria > Bacteroidota > Bacteroidia > Chitinophagales > JADIYW01 > JADJSS01. The sequence goes on from JAQBNI010000071.1 coordinate 19,346, forward strand.
GTATCACAGTGATGAGAAGTATTGTTGCTGTCAACATATTGTACGATCAAACAAATCGTTTTTACTCCTGAACTTGTATAGGTATGCGTATTACTTGTGCCGCTTCCTCCATCTCCATAAGTCCACGAATAAATATTATATCCGCCGCCGGTTTTTGATAACGTAACTGTATTGCCGTTTACAGATGCAGAAAATCCGGGGCTTTGGATCGGGCATCCAAATGTAGCAGGCGCAATCGTGATCGTCTGGCAAACAGCGGTATCACAATGATGAGATGTATTAGTACTATCCACGTACTGAACTATTAGGCAAATTGTTTTTGCTCCTGAACTTGTATAGGTATGCGTATTACTTGTACCGCTTCCGCCATCTCCATACGTCCATGAATATGAGCTATACCCACTGCCGGTTTTTGTCAGCGTAACTGTATTACCATTGACTGCTGCCGAAAATTCGGGGCTCTGAATAGGACATCTGAACGGAGTCATGGATGTTAACCCAATTGTTTTACAAATTGTGGTATCGCAGTGGTTTGCTGTATTGTTACTATCTACATACTGGAACCGTACACAAATTGTTTTCACTCCTGTTGTCGTATACGAATGTGTAAGCTGCGTGCCATACGTAGCATCACCAAATCCGCAGGTGTACGAATTATATCCTTCACCTGACAAGGTTAAGGTTACCGTATTGCCGTTTACGCTCGTTGTAAAGTTGGGATTATGAAGCGGGCACGCGGCATTGACAAACTGAAACAACAGCAATAATAGATTAACTGCGATCAGCTTTTTGAGCAAGTACGTTGAGGGTTTTTTAATTTGTACTGTTTGCATCTTGATAATTTTAAAGTTAGACATTTCTTTACAATACAAATATGACCGCTATTTTGCATGAAAAATGGTACATTATTAGTCTTTTATTCAACTAAAAAGAACTTATCTTTTATGTATTATATTGATAATGTGTAATTTATTTTATATTTTTATGTAGAATTATTCTATTGGAAAAATTAAAGCTATCGGAGTTGAGCGCGCATTTATCGGAAAAGGATAAGGAAAACATTGCCGTTTACTTCCAATCACCGGTTTTTGCTCAAAAAAAGAGCTATTACAAGCTGTTTGAAAGTGTTGTGCAGCATAAAGACAATTGCAATAAAGCTGTCTTATGGAATTCTGTTTACCCAAAACAAAAACTGGACGAGCAAAAGTTCAGGAAATTGTGCTTTGAAACTTTGCAGCAGGTTGAATACTGTCTATCTATAAATCACATCTTACAAGACGATCAGAAAATTCAGCAGCATCTTATCCAATATTACCTGGAATATGAGATCGCAGATTTCTTTAAAACAAAAATAGATAAAGCACGAAAGATAAATTCTGCTAATGAGAAATATGGCGCCGACAATTACCTGCATCAATACCACCTCGAGCACCTGCATTTCTTATACCTGCAGAAAAGAGAAAATGCGCAGACTTTAAATATTGCTGAAAGTTCCAATGCACTGGATAAATTTTATTTCCTGCAAAAATTAAAATACATCTGCAATACTATTAATTATAAAGCTATCCTCGGAAAAACAGAACCGATCTCATTCGAAGAAGAAATTATTTTATTTATTGAAAGATCTGCTCTTGGGAATGATGTATTGATGTCTATTTACCTTGCGATTTATTACCTCTTGAAAACCCCTGAAACAGAAGAGAATTTTTTTAACGGAAGATCGCTCGTTATTTCTCATGCAGACCGGCTGGAGAATTCAGAATTCTCCGATATCATTCAGTATCTCATCAATTACTGTATTAAAAAGATCAATCAAAGTGCAGATGAATACCTCGATCATCTCTTTGATATATATACTTTATACCTGAAAAAGATCAGGGAGAAAGTTTTCTCACCAATCAGGTTTAAAAATATCTTTTTACTGGCTTTGAAAATGAAAAAATATGAGTGGGCGGAAAAATTCATTGAAGAATACGGCGGCAAACTACCATCGGAACAAAGAGAAACGACTATAGCTTACAACAAGGCAAGATTATTCTATGATACAAAGCAGTATGACAAAGTGTTGGATACATTATTAAACCTGTACCATGATGAAGTGCAGTTTAACTTAATTTCAAAAGTACTGATTGTAAAAACTTTTTATGAAAAGAATGAAATTCAATTCCTGGAAAATTACATGCTGAGCTTCAAGGCGTATATCCTCCGCAACAAGGAAATGAACCTGCAAAATAAAAACATACACCTTAACTTTTTAAAAATGATGAATAAACTGATCAGGGTGGAGTACCAATCAAAAAATGAGATAGAGAAATTCAAAACAAGAATAGAAACCTTTCCAAACCTCCCGGATAAAAACTGGTTCCTGGAAAAGACAAAGGACCTCTGATCTTCTCTATATTATTTCTGCATTTATTGTTTAACTAATTTTTCGAAAGTACTTGTATTCCTTCCTTTGATCTCTAAAAAATACAATCCCTTATTTATAACCGATATGTCCAATTGAATATTATTTGTTCCCGGGAAAGATTGGTAGACCACCTTTCCTGCCATGTCGAGTATCCTGACAGACTCAATTGATTCTGCTGCACTGATGAATACTTTACTATTTGCAGGATTCGGAAATATCTTTAATCCTTCTACTTTATTCTGCTTCGTATTCACTACAATAAAATTCACCTGTGTCGTGGATCCGAGCACATCTTTTCTAACACCAGCATTATTTACAGCAACCGCATTTGTAATAGAAAATTCAAATGCGGATGACATTGATTTATGTGCATGAATTCCAAAAATATCTCCTTCCGTAATTAATTTGATCGTTCCTAGTTTCCCTACACCTGATCTCGAAGTTCCATCAAGTCTTGTGATGGCAATATCCACCCGTTTATATTGCGGAATATTTTTGTAAAAAACGATTATTGAATCATTTGTCTGAAACCATGAAGAAGAATCTGTTTCAACCACAACGTTAAAACATGTGCTGCTGTCAAAAGGATAATTAACGGAAAATGCAATTCCATATTCATCATTCGCCGGCATCACCGAATCTCCAACAATTATATCTGCAGTTAATTGTGCACCTGTGCAATCCCCGATCACTACCACAGCGGGGACCGTATCAAAATCGAGCGTTATTGAAGGCAAAGAATCTTGTTGCATTCTATGGTGAAAAATATTTTCAGGTTGAATAATATAATTCTGATCTATCACCCCTATGTCTCCGGTATTAATAATTCCATCGCCGTTACAATCCGAAAATTTATCATTAAACCCGTAATAATGAGTTGTGCTCCAATTGTAGCAAAATTGGGGAGGAAAAAATTGAGTACTGGAATGTAGCCTTGCAGGTCCCGTGCGATTATAGGAAAGCCCTACAGCCAGCACATCAAAATTATTAACTGTAAAGTCATGGTCGGCATCTCCTGCAAATACACAGGAAGTAGCAAAGTTACAAACAATGGAATCGGAATTAATTACAACCGTATCGCTGCAATTTAATTGTTTGTTGTGTACGATTAAAGTAGTGTATTCAAATACCGGCAGATAAAACTGGATCATAGTATCTGCTGTAGGTATTGCACGGGGATAAGATGAAAAAATAAATTTTGAAGTATCACTCGCTTCATAAAAATTCAGAGGTATAGTGTAAATAATCATTGGCAGGCTTTCTCGCGTTTCGAATAAAACATAATAAGTATCATGATTATCCATATCATAAATTTTAAACCCATCTCCTCCCTGATATCTTTGCTCATTATTATCAATCGCATTCAAAGTGTATGAACCATCCCATGCCCAGTTATTGTGATCAATTGCATTCATGTAAGACACCAATTCCAAAATGCTATCAAACACATTCGAAGGAGTTAATAAAGTATCATGCGCAATACCCCAGTACATAACTTTAAATTTATGGTTAGCCAATGGCGGTAATTCATAGTGACTATTCGCAAACTGTAAAACTGTATCTGAATTGTTACGGACGGTGTCTTGTGGAATAATATCACAATACTCGGTAGTCGAGCATGACCAAACATTTCCCACAAACTGCAAATGACTAAGAAAATCGTTACAGATACTATCTACGTAATGAAAATAAATTGTGCTATCATCGGTGATACCGCAGTATCCCACTTTTGAGCCATCACATCTGTAATAATTTTTTGGCTTTGTAACGTCGAACGGAACAACTTCAAAATATTTCATTTCTCCATAAGCGAGATATTCGTTGATAGATTGATTCTTACAAATGATATTATTTATTTTAGAATCCCTGAACCTGAAAGTGGTATCTATAATTCCATAGAAAGAATCGCTTTTAATTTCAATTGCAGGAACTAAAGGATTGCATTTCTGAAGAAAGAAAACGAACGGTTTATTTTCTTCCTGTTGGCGTATAGTAGAAACACCAAGATCTTCGAATGCTTTGAAGAGTGAAACGTCACCCGGATTTATGCTATCCGCAGCCCATTGCGAATAACCGGCATCAAAAAAACTATAACCCATTACATACGCATTACACGGGATGCTATCTAAAAAATCCTTTAAGTATTGTCTTTCCTGCCTGATCGAGTCAATCCCCCGGGTTTTAAATTCAAATATATTGGTTGGATATTGCCCGCAAGTAATATTGTGGAAAGGTCCTCTGCATGTATTGCCGACCTGGTAAGTTTGCCAATTGGTGCCGGTATTACTATCATACACAAAAAATATAAATCCACTTCTTGCCCAGGCATTTTGTGATATTAACTCACCGTCAAAATGCGATTCAATTAATTCGTCAAACGCGCCTCCATCATGAACTTTCAGATCGTGCATAGTATCCGTATAAGCATGATAACGCAATAACCAGGAAACATCATCACATGGATAACAACTCCATACCTTACGAACAAATTGCACAGTAGAATCATTTTTATAATTACATGCAAAAGAATCTGAACCACATATACCAATATATTCTCCATTGCATTTATAATATGTAATTTGCGGATCATCCACACCACCACCTATATTCCCATATACATGAAGCACTGCATAAAATGGACCTAAACTGTCGGAATAATATTCTTTTATAGAAGTATTATCGCATGTTTTATATTGTGTGAGCCATGATGTATCGCAGGATCCTAATATCGAAACTGTTTTACACATGCTATCCGTACAACCCATAATATCCTGCACGTAAAGACACACCTGGTAACTTCCCTCGTGCGGATATTGA
>JAQBNI010000094.1 GCA_028288625.1 Bacteroidota bacterium
ATCGGAACGATCTCCGTGATGATCACACGTGCACCTGCGCCGCGTAAAGATTCTGAAGAACCTTTTCCCACATCGCCGAAACCTGCTACAACCGCAACCTTTCCTGCGATCATAATATCAGTTGCACGGCGGATAGCATCCACGCAGCTTTCACGACAGCCATATTTATTATCAAATTTTGATTTCGTTACAGAATCGTTGATGTTGATCGCAGGCATGACCAGCGTACCATTTTCCATTCTTTCATACAAGCGGTGAACGCCTGTTGTAGTTTCTTCAGATAATCCTTTAATTCCTTTTGCAAGTTCAGGGAAACGGTCAAACACCATATTCGTAAGATCGCCGCCATCGTCAAGGATCATGTTCAATGGTCTTTCCTCAGAACCAAAGAATAATGTTTGCTCAATGCACCAGTCAAATTCCTGTTCGTTCATTCCTTTCCACGCAAAAACCGGAACGCCGGAAGCAGCAATAGCCGCCGCAGCATGGTCTTGTGTTGAAAATATGTTGCAGGAAGACCAGCGAACTTCTGCGCCTAATTCTACTAAAGTTTCAATCAGCACTGCAGTCTGGATGGTCATGTGTAAGCAGCCCGCGATGCGAGCATCTTTTAGAGGTTTAGTTGCTCCGAATTCTTCACGAAGCGCCATTAAGCCCGGCATTTCTGCTTCTGCGAGTTCTATTTCTTTACGTCCCCAATCTGCGAGGGACATGTCTTTAACCTTACTCTTAAGGTTGAAATCGATGGATGATGTTGTTGTTGTTGACATGTTTTTTATTTATGCAACAAAATTATAAATAACCTCAGAAAAAAAAGTTGCCATAGGACAAGAAATTAATAGTCTGAATTAGGATTGGTTAGATTAATGGATTGCAGGATGTCACACGTTAATAATCCAACAATCTCTAAATCCTATAAATCCGAATTCAAACAACTACCTAATATTCTTTTTAATTCTACTCAACGACGTCGGAGTAACGCCTATAAATGAAGCGAGGTATTTTTGCGGGATAGTTTGAAGATAATCCGGCTTGCTTAACAGATCTAAGTATCGCTGTTCCGCGGAATCTCTTTGCAATGCGGTAAATCTTTGCAGCAGATGAAGGATGACATCTTCCCAGAATTTGCGCATCATCTCCTGCATTTTCGGATGTGTATGGTATAATTTATTTAATTCCGTTTTGGGAAGATATAGTATTTCCGTATCCTCAATTGCCTGCATAAAATAATTGGTCGGCGTTTCACTGATGAAACTGTAGATCTCTATGGCTGATGAATGTTTCATCGCAAACCATACCGATACCTCAATGTCTTCAGAAACGTAATATAATCTCAAGCATCCCTTTTGCACAAAGATCAGATCCTTGCAGGTTTCTCCTTCACGTAGTAAGTACGCATTTTTTTTAAGCGTGCGGGTCCGGAATTTCGCTGCAATAGAATCTAACTCGTCATCCGGAAGATGCACATATTCGCTGATAAAGCTTTTTAATTCTGTTGTCATTGATATCGCATAGCAAAGTTAGTCAAAGAATGTAACTTAGTGCAACGGTTATATGAATTTAGCAGCATGGAAGGAAAAAGGAAAGTATACTGATGTCTTGGGGCACCGGATTTTTTATGTTGAAAATAAAACCGAAAAGCCTACGATAGCTTTCCTGCATGGATATCCTTCTGCTTCCTATGATTATTATAAAGTCCTTCCGCTTATACAAAATGATTTTTCTTATATCATTCATGATCACTTAGGTTTCGGATTATCTTCCAAACCTATAAACTATTCTTATTCATTGATAGAACAGGCAGAAATTGCTATTCAGTTGTGGATACAGCTCGGCTTAAAAGAGATCCATTTGGTTTCGCATGATTACGGAACTACAGTGGCGAACGAAATTATTGTAAGAAAGCTCCAGGGCTTCGAACTGGTAAAGATCCGATCGGTTACATTTTGCAATGGCAGCTTGCATATCGAACTCGCACACTTGAAACTCGTACAGAAATTACTGAAGCATCCGTTCCTCGGAAAGTATATTGTTATGCTGATGAACAAAAGAACTTTTGTAAGAACCATGCGCGATATCTGGTTTGATAAAGATTTATTTAATGTGAATGAAATGGATGTTTTGTGGGAAATGCTGATGATGAATGAAGGAAGAAATGTATTGCACAAGATCAGCCAGTATAATAATGAGCGTGTAAAATACTGGCATAGATGGATACCTGCATTAAGTCAATTGGATATTCCAACTCATATTCTCTGGGCTCAGCAGGATCCTATCGCGGTAAAAGCCATCGCCGAACAACTGCATAAAGAAATACCCGGATCTATTTATACGAAGATCGATCATTGCGGACATTATCCTATGCTGGAAAACCCAAAAGAGTGGAGTGAGAAAGTGATGAATTTTATAAAAACTCTACCTTAATTCAACATTCAAAATTTAAAATTATATTTTCTTACGACTTACAACTCACGACTTACGACTTTCTATCGTATCATATTCTTCCAGCGTCAGTATTTGTGTTGCACGGCTATCAAGAAAAAATTTATCGCCGTTGGCAAGCACATTCACAGTGAGGTTTGTAATAGAAACAGGAAGCCCGGGTTTTAATATCGCCACATTATTATGAACTAATTTTCCGGGATCAAACATGATCACCATCCCCGACCCGATCACCTCGCATTCATTGCAATTGCGTATAATGATAGCCGTGTCTTCCGCTAAACCCAGTCCAAGCAATTTAGGAAATTTTGCAACAGCTTCCGTTAGCCTTCCGAATCTTCCGCGCTGAATAAAATGTGTATCAATAATTACATCTTTCAAAAAACTCATTCCTCCGCGCATATGTACGCTGTCCTTCACGAGCGCTTCCGTACTGCTTCCGCCGCTGATCATATGCTCGCTCATACACATCGCGCCGGCACTCGTACCAGCCAGCACAAAATTGTCGCCCTTCATTTTATTGTTGATGATATTATGAATGGATGAACCGCCGATAATATCTATGATCTTGGATTGATCGCCGCCGGAAAACATCACGCAATTTGCATTTTCTATGAGTTTTAATATTTCCGGATCTTCTGATTGAGCACGCTCAATTATACTCAGGATACTGATATCGTGACAGCCAAGCTTTGTAAATGCACTGAAATAATTTTCACCGACTTCCACGGGAATATTTGAAGCCGTTGTGATCACAACGATCTTTGCGTCTTTACCACCGCTTTCCTTTACAACATTCCAAAGAATACCTTTATCGATGAATTCGAGTGTGTATTTTTCATTCTTTACCTCAAAACCTTTATCTTCATTTCCACCAATAGGTATTATTATTCCCGCCATATTATCTTTATTATAAAACTGCTGCTAAATTATTCTTATTTTATAAAAAACTATTACTTTACTCGTTGTGTTTTGGTTGTATTGCGTTATACAAAAAGTTAAACACATTTTATCCACATCTAAAAATTATAAGCTTGAAGATCAGAGAAATTAGAGCCATGCGTGGACCAAACTATTGGTCGATCCGGAGACATAAATTAATTGTAATGGTTTTGGATCTGCAGAAACTGGAACAAAAACCAACCAACAAGATCGAAGGTTTTCCCGAACGTTTAAAAGCAATGTTTCCCGGCATGCATTCGCATCGCTGTTCACTCGGACATGAAGGCGGATTTTTTGAAAGAGTGGAAGAAGGTACCTGGATGGGACATGTCGTAGAACACATCGCACTGGAAATCCAAACACTTGCAGGTATGGATGTTGGCTTTGGAAGAACAAGAACGTATGGTGAAGAAGGCGTTTACTTTGTAGTGTTCGCATACATGGAAGAGAAAGCGGGAGTATACGCGGCGAGGGCTTCCGTGAGAATTGCTGAAGCATTGGCGAATAACGAGCCGTATGATATGACGGAAGATATTTTAGCGATGCGTGAAATACGCGAACAGGAAAGACTCGGTCCGAGCACAGGATCTATTGTTGACGAAGCTGCATCGAGGGGTATTCCATGGTTCCGTTTAAATAAATATTCTTTATGCCAGTTGGGTTATGGCGGCAATCAAAGAAGGATACAAGCTACGGTAACGAGCCAGACGAGCAGCATTGGCGTAGAGATCGCATGCGATAAAGAAGATACGAAGTATATGCTCAATCGTGCTGAAATTCCTATAGCTAAGGGCGATGTGGTAAAAACAGAAGAAGGATTAAAAGATGTAGTTCATCAATTGGGTTATCCCCTTGTCATTAAGCCGATCAACGGGAATCACGGAAGAGGCATCACTGCAAATCTCACCAATTGGGACGATACGGTTGCTGCATTCAACATCGCAAAAGTTATTTCGAAATCTGTTATTGTAGAGCGTTTTATTACCGGTGATGATTATCGCTTGCTCGTCATCAATTATAAACTCGTAGCTGCGGCAAGAAGAACGCCTGCACATGTTAACGGTGATGGCATTTCCACGATACAGCAGCTGGTAGATAAAGTGAATGAAGATCCTCGACGCGGCTACGGACATGAAAATGTCCTGACACAAATTCATTTGGATAAAATGACACAGGAAATTCTCGATTCAAAAGGTCTGACCATGGAAAGCGTTTTACCGAAAGATCAGATATTACATTTAAAGGATACAGCCAATTTAAGTACGGGCGGCACTGCAACAGATGTAACCGATTTGGTACACCCGTATAATGTTTTAATGGCGGAAAGAATTGCAAGAATTGTAGGACTGGACATTTGTGGTATTGATTTGATGTGCACGGATATTTCGCGTCCTGCAAACGAGATCGGCGGTGCAGTGTTAGAAGTGAATGCCGCGCCGGGTTTCCGCATGCACATCGCTCCTTCCGAAGGACTGGCGCGCAATGTAGCCGCGAATGTCATTGATATGCTTTTTCCGGCAGGAAAAAATGCAAGGATCCCAATTGTTGCGGTCACCGGTACGAACGGCAAAACAACAACGACACGCCTGATTGCGCACATGGCGAAAATGAATGGATTTAATGTGGGTTATACAACGAGCGATGGCGTTTATATTCAGAATACAATGGTAGTCACAGGTGATTGCACCGGACCTGTGAGCGCAGAATATGTGCTCCGCGATCCCACGGTTGATTTCGCTGTATTAGAATGTGCAAGAGGCGGTTTATTGCGCGCGGGACTTGCGTTTGATCATTGTGATTTCGGAATTGTAACAAATATTGCTGCAGATCATTTGGGATTAAAAGGCATTCATACTTTAGATCAGCTGGCAAAAGTAAAAGCGGTGATCCCCGAATCTGTGTGTCGCAGCGGCTATGCCATATTAAATGCGGATGATGAACTCGTGTATAAAATGCACAAAGACCTGGAGTGCAAGGTGGCTTTCTTTTCGATGAATGAAAATAACAAGCACATTCGCGCGCACATGAAAAAAGGCTACGTGAGCGCGATCTATGAGAATGGTTTTATTACGATTTGTAAAGGAGAATGGAAAATGCGGGTAACGAAGGCGGTGAATATTCCGCTCACTTATGGCGGAAAGGCAGTGTTCATGATACAGAATATTTTGCCCGCAGTATTGACGGGTTATCTGAAAGGATTTTCTTTGCAGGATATAAAAGTCGCACTGGAAACATTTATTCCATCACCTGCGCAAACGCCGGGCAGGCTTAATTTTTTCAACTTCAAAAATTTCGATCTGCTGCTCGATTATGCGCACAACCCTGCAGGCTTAAGAGCGTTACAAAAATTTGTAGATAATATTGAAGCCACGAAAAAAGTGGGAATGATCGCGGGCATCGGCGACAGGCGACGTGAAGATAATATGGAGATCGGAAAGATCGCTGCTGAAATGTTTGATGAGGTTATTATTCGGCAGGATAAAAATTTGCGCGGAAAGACATCCGAAGAATTGATAGAAATGCTGAAAGCGGGAATTAAACAAAATCATCCCGATAAAAAGGTCACTGTTATTCCTTCAGAAAATGAGGCGATCACTTATGCGATGAAGAACGCAGAGAAAGGTTCACTGTTAGTGTTGTGCAGCGATGTAGTACCCGATGCATTAGCCCTGGTGATGAAATTCAAGGAAGAGGAATCGGAGCAATTGTATAAGTTTAATAAAAAGGATATTCCGAATTTGTAAATTTCCTGTGTAAATAAGTTAGGCGCAATTGTTACTAAAAATTGTACACTTTACAAAATATAAAATGAAATCCATATTTGATAAAAGGACACGAGAAGAATTAATAAATAGAATCAATTCCCTTAACGAAAATAGCAGAGCTGATTGGGGAAAAATGAGTGTTTCGCAAATGCTGAAGCATTGTTCCCAATGGGATGAAATGGCGTTGGGCAAGAAAACTTATAAACAATCATTTATAGGCAGGTTATTTGGAAAAATTGCTTTAAAGGATATGATGAAGGATGTACCGATGAAAAAAAATTTACCTACTGTTCCATCCTTTAAAATAAAAGAAACTCCAAATGTTGATGAAGAAAAAAGCAAATGGATAAACTTAATTAATGAGTATGAGTATTTTTTCAATGAAGGTTTTATTCATCCTTTCTTTGGAGCAATGACCAAAGAAAACACTGGTTACTTGGCATATAAACACGCTGACCATCACTTGCGACAATTTAATAGCTAATTATTATAAATGAAAAAACAACACTGCTAAGCGCCAGCGGCTAAATATTTTATAACCCTATGCTGTATTGAGTTTGTAACTCCAGACTTGAATATTAGTTTGTAATTCAACATTCTACTTCTTAAAATCTTTTCACTAAATTTAAATTGCAACTTGCGAAAATTTCTTCTTAAAGCATTTTTTTGTGAAATTATAAAAATGAATTATTATTTGTAAATTTGGTAAATAAAATAAAATGAAAAGATCGGACAAAACTCATATAATTAAACGTGAAATCGGCTGGGCAATAAAGAGAGAGGGTACAAATCGTGCTTCTAAAATCTATGAAACAAAAGAGAAAGCTATTAAACATGCCTCAAAAGATATCATTGATGGTGGAGATTTAATCATTCATAAAAAAGATGGCACTATTCAAGAATGGAAAAGTTTTAAAAAGAAATAAATGGCATTTAAAAGAAATGTTTTTATTAATTGTCCATTCGACACCAACTATCATACTCTCTTAAAGCCTCTTCTTTTTACAATTAGAAAAATTGGTTTTACTCCGAGAATTGCTCTTGAAAGGTTTGATTCTGGCGAAGCAAGATTTGATAAAATAAAAGAACTATTGTTAGAAAGTAAATATAGTATACATGATTTAAGTAGAATCAAATCTGTAAACGAAGAGGAATACTTCAGATTAAATATGCCTTTCGAATTAGGAGTTGATTTCGGTTGCAAATTATATCATCCGAATAATAAATATCGTTCTAACAGGTTTTTATTAATGGAAGGAGAACAATATTCTGTTCAAAAAGGTCTTTCAGATTTTTCTTTTGCGGATTGTAAGTGTCATAATAATAATTCGGAACAAATAGTCACATTAGTCAGAAATTGGTTTATTGAAACTGGAATATTAAACCTTCCGCCGCCATCAAAAATTTGGGATGAGTACAATATATTTTACTCAGAATTATATCTTCGTAAAAAACCTGAAGGTTATAGTAGAAAAGATATTGTTGAATTACCTATACCTGAATTTATTCAATTTATTGATGAAGTTATTTAAATATTAAACTATACTCCGGTTTCCCCGATGCTGTCGTGAGTTTGCAACTCAAGACGGAAGCTTAACATTATACTTCTTAATCTCTTTTTATTAAATTTAAACTTGCAACTATCTAAGAGTTTGTAATCTGCTATAAGAGCTTTAGTAAAATAAACAATGATGTATGGGAATATCTTTTAGAAAAAGTATGGGATTCGGACCCTTGCGGGTCAATCTTAGTAAGTCTGGTATAGGTACAAGTGTTGGGGCTAAAGGACTTCGCGTGGGCATTGACGGCAAAGGGCGCGCTTACGGAAGTGCAGGAATTCCTGGCACAGGCATTTACGGAAGAAAATATATTGCCGGAAAGACTCCAACAACTTCAAATGTGTTGGATGAAGTTTACGAACGTTCATACATTAATAGCTTAGGATTTAATTACAACTACGACTATTACCGCGAAAGCGATAATAAAGGTTGCTTAAAGATCTTTGCCTGGGTTATTGGTTTTTGTCTGCTTTCAATACCACCTGTGGGTATCGCATATTTATTGGTATTATTTTTTTATCAGCGTAAAAGAAATAATGAACCCAAAAATTTATTCCGTAAGGCATTTGCGTCAGCATTCGGGAATATCTCCTCACAACAATATCGTATAGCACTTTCCTTTTTAAATAAGTGCCAACAGGTTGATCCGAATAATTCAGACTGTTTAGACTTATCGGGGGTTTGTTATTATCAATTAAAAGAGTTTGAAAATGCCGCAACATTTTTTAACAAAGCAAATAAATTAAATCCAAACAGCAGTAGAATTAAAGTTTTACTTGCGGATAGCTTAAGGAATTTAAATACACCGGAATATAATGCCAGACTTTTACAACTCTACGCAGATATCAATAGATCAAATCCGGAAAATGATGAAGTTAAATGGGCATTAGGTTATTACATGTGTTTGGATAAACAATATTACGAGGCAATTGGAACATTACAAAAAATAGGAGCAGATAGTGAAATGTATATTCAGGCGTTGAATGGTATTGCTACTTGTTACAGCGAGCTTAAAGAATATGATAAAGGTATTGAAGTTTTGAAACTTGCCCCATTAAACCAAAAACAACTGGATGAAGAGCTTAAGACTGTTCACTACAATTTGGGTGAATTATACGAAGAAAAAGGTGACAAGGAAAATGCTCTTAAACATTTTAATACCATTGAGATTCAGGATATCAATTTCATGAATGTAAGAGAAAGGATTAAAAATTTAAGTTCTAAACCATAGTTACATGAAAAGATATATGCGGACCTTTAAGATTGTGTCCATCATTACAATGATGTTTGTCTTCAATAACTCCAAAGCAATTGATGCAAACGGATACTATGTAACTTTAAAGAACGATACCATTCATGCAAAATTTAAAATTCCTTATTATCCGAATATCTCAATAGATCTTAACTATTTAAAACTGCAGGAGAAAATAGAAGTGTATGCAGATAAAAAAGAAAAACAGGAGTTATTACCCGGTGATATTTTAGCATTCTCATTTTATTATACAAATGAAGATCTTGAAACGGATACAGTAACTTATGTTTCCAGAAAAAATACATTGAAGTTAGGACGTGAATTCTTTCAATCCGATAGCGCAATATTTCTACGCTTAATGATTAAAGGGAAATTAAGTCTGTATAAATATTATTCAATGGGCAGCATGCCTGCCGGCAACATGGGCATGAGTGCGGTAGGCGTTGCGCAGGAAGCGAGTATCCTGGAAAAAAATGAAAAACTGTACATGTACAATGCATTCAAATTCAGATCTGACATTGAAGAATATTTATCCGATTGTCCTGCCGTGGTTAAGCTCATTGAAGAAAAGAAATATAAAAGTAAACACCTCTCTACCATTGTGCAGGAGTATAACAGGTTGTGCGGACAATAAATAACTGATATGAATAGGATTTTTTACTTCAAGCGGGACGCTTGAAGCGGTGGAATTTTAATTTATATTTACATATCCTAATGGATAATTATAATGGAAATTAAACCTCTTCTTCATAGCATCACCATTTACCCGGTAAAATCTCTTGACGGAATTGCTTTGCAAAAAGCGATGATAACAGACGGCGGTTGTCTTTTGCACGACAGGGAATATGCGATGTTTGATGAAGAAGGAAAACGGATCAATGGAAAATCAAATCCGCTTGTACATACCTTGCGTTCCGCTGTTGATTTTGAAACCGAAACTATTTCATTTCGTCATCACCTGGAAACTACCTGGCATTCATTTCATTTGCAAAAAGAAAGAACAGCCGTTCAATCCTATCTCTCTGATCATTTTGGCATCCCCGTAATTTTGCTACAGGATAAGACCGGGCGTTTCCTGGATATCCCTGATGTGAGCGGCGCTACGGTGCTTTCCACTTCAACATTGCAGGCTGTTTCAGAATGGTATGACATGAGTTTAGATGAAACAAGAAAACGATTCCGTGCAACTTTAGAAATTGAAGGAGTGCCCGCTTTCTGGGAAGATCATTTATTTTCTGCAGTAAGAGAAATTGAATTCATGGTTGGCGATGTAAAGATGTTGGGCATGAGTCCGCGCGCAAGGTGTGTGGTCCCGACACGTCATCCGGAAACGGCTGAAGTTATTCATGCATTTCCAAAATCGTTTGCAGCACATCGGAAAGAAAGCCTTCCGGAGTGGTCTGATTTAAATGAATACGGACATTATTATCACTTAAGTGTTGATTGTTCTTTTCCTGCCACTGAAATTGGAAAATGGATCGAAGTTGGTAGTGAGCTGAGAATTATTTCTTAATTAAATCATCCTTCCCATGCTGTCGTGAATTTGCAACATAAGACAATCTCAACATACTACTGCCTGAATCTTTTCACTAAACTAAAACTTCTGCCCGTTAAGTATGTTATAGCATCTGCGGCGGATGGAGTGCTGTTTAAGAAAATTCCAATCGAAGCCTGGTCAAATAATAAACTTCAACACTAAATATTTTATGAATAAAGAAGGTCTCATTGTAGTTATTGAAGACGATATGGAAGATCAGGAATTCCTGATGCAAGTGTTTAAGGAACTTAATTATAAAAATGAAATTATTTACTTTGAAGATGGTGCAACGGCGTATGATTATTTAGTTAAAACACCGGTTGAACCTTTCCTCATTCTTTCGGATATTAATATGCCTAGATTAGATGGAATGGCATTAAAGGAGCAGATCCAGAATAATGAGGATCTAAGATTAAAATGTATTCCTTATTTATTTTTCACTACAAGTGCTAATCAGAAACATGTTATAGATGCTTACTCCAAGTCGGTACAAGGTTTTTTTATCAAACCGAATAGCTTAGGAAAATTAACGGAAATAATAAGAAAAATAGTTGATTACTGGCTGGAATGCGAATCTCCTAATTATATAAAGTAAATGTTAATACGGCTTCGGACGCCAGAAAAAGCAGACTGTTTGAAAAGTAATTGATTTATAGCAATCATAATCTACATAAAATTTAATCTTCTTCACTTATATAACTTATCTTTAAAGATGTCAGAAAAAAACAAAAAACAATTTGGTGTATGGATGGATTCACACCATGCAATCATTACCGGCAGGGAAAATATTGATAACGGGAATTTTATTATTCTTGGTCACGTAAATAATTCAGGACCCGATAATAACTCAAACGAGAGTGCCTCTAACAACCAGGAAATTACATTAACACATTCGTTTTTTAAGGAGATCGCAGCCATCATGCCCAACATAGATCAAGTGCATGTAACGGGAACCGGACAGGCACAAGAGCAATTTATTAAGTTTCTTGCAGGAACGGCTCAATATAAAAATGTCATGTCTACTGAAAGTACTTCAAATAAAATGGACGATGCACAGCTGATTACTTTTATGACTGAATTTTTTAATTAAGGTTGATACGATTTTTCTGTTTTCGACTCTTGGTCCAACAATTCTTCTAAGAAAGGATAAGAATTAAATGAAGAAATTTATTTTCATTCTCACCATTATTTACATCTTAACAGGTTGTAATAAAAAAGCTTGCAAAAATGTAATTGGTCCGCCTTCCGGTAATAGCTTAAAAGTTTTATTGATTGGCATTGATGGCTGCAGAACTGATGCGTTCCGCGCAGCCAATACACCGCATTTTGATTCGCTTGCTGCTAGCGGAATTCGTTGCTGGTATGTCGACAGAGGACCTTATACAGTAAGCGTCCCAGGCTGGTCTACAATTTTACATGGCGTATTCCCGGCAAAACACGGACTTATAAAAAACTCTTTTGAAGGAAATCATTATGCGCAATATCCGGACGTTTTTACGATTGCAAAAAAAGTTCATCCGGATTGGCAGCTTTTTTCTTTAACGAACTGGGATGGTTTTATGAAAGTTACTTCGAACGATACTTATTGTGAAAGTTTTTCCAATGATGCAGCCGTTGCAGCAAAAGCTGTAGAAGTTTTAAATAAGGATAACCCTGATATTTTATTGCTGCATTTCGATGAAACTGACGCAGCCGGTCATTCTTCAGGATTCAGTCCTACCAACCGGGAGTATATCAAAACTATTGAAAACATTGATGAATATGCAGGTTCAATTTTTACAGCCATACAGCATAGGGAACAAGTTGCTGCGGAAAAATGGCTGATCATCGTATGTACCGATCACGGTGGTGAAGGAACGAGTCATGGAGACCAGGACGATATTCCGCAAACAAGGTTTGTATTTTTTATTGTAAACGGACCGGGCATTCCGGCTTTTGATAAAACTTCCGCCGCAAATACAGACCTGCTGCCTACGATGCTTAAATATTTAAATATCTCTGTTGATTCAAGTGCAGGATTAGATGGCGTTGCATTGTATTAAAGTGTGAGTGATTTTTTACTTCATCATTTTACTAACTTATTACTTATACCTTACACCTTATTACTTATACCTTTATCCATGGGCAGACTAAAATTAGACCTTCACGATATTTACAATAAAAGTAAAAGTATTGAAGATGCTTTAAATGATGTCATAGAAGAAGCGCTTGATAAGCATATTACAGAAGTAGAAATTATTCCCGGTAAAGGCAGCGGACAATTAAAAAAGCGTGTCCTTCGTTTCCTTGATCAGAAACACATCAAAGATAAGATCCACCGCATTGAAAAAGACAGCAAGAATTTTGGAAGGTTGTTTGTCTTTTTTAAATTTAAGTAGAGTTAGTATTGAGTAGTTAGTATTGCGTACTGAGACTGTAAATTTTTATTTAGTTTAATAGTACATAAACTTAAAAACTGTTTCGCAATACGTCGTACTCAATACGCTGTACGAAATGCTATTTAAAAATCCTGATCACCACATCGCCATCGCTGCTGCGTGAACCGCGGTACATTCCGGAAGAATTAAACGGCATTGCAACATTTCCCCGCGCATCTACCGCGATCAAACCGCCTTCACCGCCAATTTCTTTTAAGCGGTTAAAGATCACTTCATCGCAAGCTTCCTGCAAACTCAGTCCCTGGTATTCCATCAAACACGAAACATCATACGCCACAACTCCCCTGATGAAAAATTCGCCGTTGCCGGTACACGAAACCGCGCAGGTTTTATTATAAGCATAAGTACCGGCGCCAATGATCGGGCTATCTCCCACCCTTCCGTATTTTTTATTCGTCATACCACCCGTTGAAGTTGCTGCAGCTAAATTTCCCTGTTTGTCTACAGCAACTGCGCCCACTGTCCCGAATTTTTTATCCGTATCTTCTTTCTCTCCAACGATTTTTTTCTTTCTTTTTTCCTTGCTGTGATCTAACTGAAATTTTTCCGAATCGCGTATACTGAGCCATTGCTTATGGCGGTCTTCATTATAAAAATAATCCTGATCCACTCTTTGTATACCTATCGCATCTGCAAATTCCATAGCGCCTTCCCCCATCATAAAAACATGCTCCGTTTTTTCCATAATCTGTCGTGAGAGTGAGATGGGATTTTTTATACAGTAAATTCCCGCCACAGCTCCTGCCTTACGGTTACTTCCATCCATGATCGATGCATCGAGTTCATGTGTTCCCTTCGAATTAAACACACACCCTTTTCCCGCATTGAACAGGTCACAATCTTCCAAAGAAATAACGGCTTGCTCCACAGCATCAAGTGCACTTCCCCCTTTTTCAAGAATGTCATATCCCGCGTTCAACGCATGCTCTAATGAAGAAGTGTATAGCTGCTCTTTTTCCGCCGTCATTTTAGAACGTGCAATAGTGCCCGCACCACCATGTATAGCAATTGAAATTTTTGATCCCTCCATCTTACAAAACTATAAAATAATTAAATTGACTTTGCTACAGATTCGTTCTCCGCCAAATAATCTTTCCCGGCAAAACGTGTCACCAGCATTGCAGCAACTGTGTCTCCCGTTGCATTCGCCAGTGTAACTATTGGATCAACAAGTGTTCCAATGATCATGATCACAGGCAGTACTTCTATAGGAAAACTATACGCAGCTACGACCATCATCTCACCGGCATAACCGCCACTTGGAATGCCGCCTTCAACAATACTGACAACAACACTTATTCCCAGCGCTATAAGAACGGTATCAAATCCGGAAAGCGGTTTATGTAATATTGCAAAGATCACCGCGATCTTTATAATAGACGAAATACTAGAACCGTCCTTATGCAGCGTCGCACCTAAAGGAACAACAATATTGCCGATCTGTTCAGGTATGCCCATTTTTTTTGAAGCTTCCAGGTTAGCGGGCATAGTCGCAATGCTGCTGCAAGTTCCCAATGCAGTTGCAGACGGGATAATGTTCTCGCGCCAATAGGTTTTAACAGCGGCTGAGCCACCTGCAATAAAAGCGTACAGCGTAAAAAATACGAGATAATAAAAGATCACTGTGCTGTAACATACAGCCAGAGCGCTGGCGTAAGCTCCGAATAGTTTAGGTCCGAAAACTCCTGTCTGGTAAGCGAAATATGCCCCTAAGCCGATCGGTGCGAACAGCATGATGTACGATAATAATTTTTTCATCACCTCGTTTCCTGCATTCAGAAACCTGTGAAAATATTCTCCTTTTTCTCCTGCATGCGATGTA
This sequence comes from Bacteroidota bacterium, assembly GCA_028288625.1. Lineage (GTDB taxonomy): Bacteria > Bacteroidota > Bacteroidia > Chitinophagales > JADIYW01 > JADJSS01. Next base: position 14,758 of record JAQBNI010000094.1, read on the forward strand.
GCGATACCGGTAAGCATAGAAAATAAAATTAATGCAAGCATACTTTTCCTCGACAGCAGGTTGAAAAAATCATTAACGGTCAGCAACTCGGTGATTTGTTCGCCAATGCTTCTTGTTTGTATTTTTTCAGTGAGCGCCGCTATAGGAATATCTCCGCGGAACGGAAATAACCAGACGAACAGGATAGCAATAAATGCTGCGATCAGCAAGGTGCTGAGAAAGATCAGTAACATCAGTCGTATGACCTTTCCAAATTTCTGTGAGCGGTCAATGTTTGCAAAAGCAGAAGACAGCGCAAAGAAAATAAGTGGCACAACTGCCGTAAAGATCAGATTTAAAAACATGTCACCGATTGGTTTCAACAGGATAACACGTTCTTTTAGAATTAAGCCAACAATACTGCCTATTGTAATTCCCGCGAGCAGTAAGAGAATATTTTTATAATATTGAAAGAATTTCTTCATATAAAGTCATAAGTTGTAAGTCGTAAGATCTTTTGCGTCTTAATTTATCTTTGCGTCTTCGCGTGAAATTTATCGTGTCAATAAACCTGCATCCAGCACAAATGATGAACCCGTTACAAATCTCGCCTTTTCAGATGATAGAAAAACAACGGCATTTGCAACATCGTCCGGTTCTACCCATGGTACATCGATCAGGTTGCCTGCTGAACGCTCTGCAATCTCTTTTGCAGTCGTACCTTCAAGGAACGCAAGTCCGTCGTTCATAGGTGTGTTAACCCCAGTAGGATGGATCGCAATCACCCGGATATTAAAAGGCGCAAGCTCTATTGCCCATGATTTTGTTAAACCGGTTAATCCCCATTTAGATGCAGCGTAATGACATAAACGATTCATTCCGCGCAGACCGGCAATCGAAGAATTATTAATGATCACACCTGATTTTTGTTCCTTCATCACAGGGATGATCCTGCGCGCAACAAGCCACGCTCCTTTCAGGTTAATATCTAACATTGCATCCCATTCTTCTTCAGTAAGCTCATCTGCCAAACCATAAGCACAGATCCCTGCATTATTAAAAAGGATGTCTATTCTTCCAAAAACTTCTTTTACTTTATTTACTGCAGGTGTAATGTCCTTGTCATTCCGAACATCGCCGCGAAATATTTCACAGGAAACTCCGATAGCTTCACATTCTTTTTTTAGCGACTGTAACTCATCTTCCGATCCCATACTATAGCCGGGATATGATAATTGTTTTGCAATGTCAAACGCTGCAATATGCGCGCCTTCCCTTGCTAATGCTATAGCTGTAGCCCTTCCTTGTCCATGTGCAGCGCCGGTAATAAATGCAACTTTTCCTTTCAGATCTGAATTCATTATTTATTATTTATCATTAAACATTCATCATTATGTGATTTATTTAAACGGAAGATAGGAAAACAAATATTCATCTATATCTGTCCCGATCACATTATTAAATACATTTGTAGCGATCATTTGTCCTGCGAAAGCGATCAATTCTACCAGTTCAGCAGCAGAATAAATTTTACTGACCTTTTCAAATATTTCATCCGATACATTTCCATGCTCCTGCGCAATCGCACTTCCAAAATCTAACAGCAGCTGTTCTTCTTCACTTAAAATAAGACCTTCCGGTTTTTCTCCATGATCGATAATTATTTTCCTGAAAAATGTAGTGCACAACGGACAGTTACTTCCTTTCGAAACGGAGTAAGCAAAAAGATACGCTAACCTTTCACCGGTAATTGTTTTTATCCTTTCATATAATTTATACCAATCCATGTATACTTCAAATGCGATCAGCGAATGTCCAAGCGTAGCTTTCATATTGGTGATCTTTGCATCGTATTCTTTCTGATGCAATTCATAAGCGGCAACAATTTCCGCAGGAGTTTCGTTTATTGGCAAAGGCTTTATCCTTGGCATGCGTATATTTATTTTGATGGAATGAATATATAAAAGTTTGTGAACAGATTTAGTACTATTGTTTAAATTTGACTATGTTTTCCGCAAACGATCAAATCATAGAATGTGTTCCAAACTTTTCAGAAGGAAGAGATCCTGTAATTATTGAAGCAATAGCAAATTCGATAAAACAGGTACCGGATGTAAAATTAATGCATATCGATATTGGCTTCGATGCAAACCGTACCGTATTTACTTTTGCCGGAAAACCGGGTGCTGTAGCGGAAGCAGCTTACAATTGCATTCTAACAGCAAGTGAATTAATTGATATGCAGAAACATAAAGGAGAACATCCTCGTATGGGTGCATGCGATGTTTTTCCTTTAATTCCGCTTCATAATATTACGATGGATGAAGTTGTTGATCTGTCAAAAGTACTAGGAAAAAGGATCGGCGATGCGGGGATTCCCGTTTATTTATATGAACACTCTGCATCAACTCTGCAAAGAAAAGATCTTACCTACTTGCGAAAGGGAGAATACGAAGAAATAAAAAATAAAATCTTACTGGAAGAATGGAGTCCCGATTATGGTCCGCGTGAGTTTAATTCCAGGTTTGGAATGATGGCGCTCGGTGCGCGCAATTTTTTACTGGCGTATAATATAAATCTCAAGACGACAGACGTTTCTATTGCAAAACAGATCGCAAAACAGGTCAGGATATTCAGAGAAAAAAATGACGATAGTTATGAAAGCAATTTATTCCAACATGTGAAGGCTATCGGCTGGGTAATGCAGGAATTTAATTGTGCGCAGGTGTCCACAAATATTACAGATATCGATGCAAGTCCGATTACAGAAGTTTTCAGCAGCATCAACAAACTTGCTGCAGAAATTGATATTGAAACGGATGGCAGTGAATTGATCGGGTTGATCCCTGAGCGTGCTTTGACAAATACTTCAATGTCTGTTGATGAAGCGATAGATTATTTAGGATTGAATGCTGTGGACAAGTTTGATAAAAATGAGCGTATCATTGAATATAACCTTGGAGTAAAATAAAGAGATTTAGTTTATATTTAAGCTGTCGTATAACTAAACCTTTTAATGTGAAAAAATATTTACTCATTGTGCTGCTGCTCCATTTGTATGCTGTAAGCTTTGCACAATTAAATAAAGTTGCACCGTTAACCAGCTTGGTGCACGATGCAGCCAAAATTGCTGATGTTAACCTGCTAGTGAACACTAAGGATTTTACGAATGTCTTTTTATTTCCGTTGCAGGATGCTTATTTTACCACCATTCAGCTGGTACATGCTTCCCATCCTTTTCCACCGATCTGGTATCAGATAGGAACTAAATTACTTTCAAATGCAGGACATACCGCTTCAGATTTTTATTTGGGACCTCATATTAATGAAAAAACCGGACGGCTTTCTTATAGTTTTGTGATCATTCCGGACACGATCGGAGGACATGTTAGCGAGGGTTATGTTATCATAGATACCCTTACGATGGAACCGGTTGACACTTTAACAGAAGGCGATTTTATTTTGCCTGACAGTTCTTTTGAAGCGGTAGATAATCATGAATATGAAGAGGATGAACATGGAAATAAAATATTTTTTACGGGAGTAAAAACACGCATTGATGCCCGGTGTTTGAGTGGTATCGCCGGGGACAGCCTTATGCCTGCAGAAGTTCAGTATATTGTTGTATTGGATTCCTTAAATCATGTAAAATTTATATGGAACCCTTTACAGCATTTATCTCCTTGTGAAATGCATTGGGAATGGAGAAATTCGAGTACAACCTATGCCGGCTCATTAAACTGGAGTCATGCTAATTCCGTAAGATGGGCGAATGATGGAAATATTTTGTATAGTTTCAGGCACATCGGCATTGGAAAAATAAACAGCGCAACAGGCGACATCATGTTTAAGCTGGGCGGAAAAGATACCTTGAATTCCATTCATTTACCGGATTCGATCGGCTACAGCCTCCAGCATGATTTTTCCCAAAGACCGGATGGAAAGTATTCTCTTTTTTCAAATGGAGACGACAGCATTCGTCCTTACATGGCGGGTATGATCTATGATATTGATGAAATAAATAAAACTGTTCAGCTCGTTGACAGATACATTCCTCAACCTCAGTGTATAAGCAAGGCATTAGGAGGTTTGGATACTTATCACGGGATGTATTTTTTAAATCGCGGAATGAAATTTTGCTTTTCAACAAATCAAATCGTGGATATAATAAATCAGAATGATAAATCTCCTGTAGCGGAGATTTTCGCTCCTGCAGTTAATTTTTCTTATCGTGCTTATCCAACTACATGGAATATTTCCAGGCGTCCTTCCGTTACTTTACAATCCGACACGCTGGCAACGGATAGTATAAGCGGTTTGTATGAATATACGTGGTATCGCGTAACAAATACTTTTGGTGTTAATGTTGGCACGGGTTTGTCGTACTCACCAACAGTGAGTGGTAAGTATGTTGTGGAAGCGAAAGCAGGAAGTGGAAGTTTTGTTTCTTATTTATTATCTGATCCTGTAGATTATTTTATAACGGGCGTCAGCAACACAAAGAAAAAAACTGTATCTGTAACTTATAATACCACGGATAAGATTGCAAGAATATCTATGAATGAAACAAGTGGTGTTTTATCAATTTATAATATAAGCGGACAAAAGGTAAATGAAATTTCATTGCATAATAACATCAATGAAGTATATTTTAAAAACGCTCCCGGAATTTATATCTTTGAGATTACCACGCCAAACAGTCATAATACCTGCAAAGTTTATGTTGATTGAATCTAGAAACTGATCTGAATGCAACATCCTGAGACCTTACTCATCCTGCTTTTTTTTCTTGGCATCGTAGCACAGTTTTTTTCTTTTGTTCCAAAAGATCTTTACCACAAAATAAATAAGTTCATCATTTTTGTGCCGCTGCCTGCCATTACGCTTTCAAAGATCCCGCATTTGCCGATCACACCTTCAGTAATGTTTCCAATTGCTTCAGCATGGATCATTTTTATCGTTTCAATTGCATATGCTTTTCTGGTAAGTAAAATTTTTAAGTTTGAAAGAAAAACTACAGCATGCTTTATCCTGTGTTGCGGGTTAGGAAACACTTCGTTTGTAGGGTACCCGTTATTAAAATATTTGTACGGGGAACAAAGTATTCAGTATGCAATATTTGTCGATCAGCCGGGAAGCTTTTTAATTTTGTCCACCTTTGGAATATTAACTGCTGCCTATTTTAGCTCATCGGAATACAACTATAAACAAATGGCGGAACGGTTATTTAAATTTCCACCCTTTCTTGTTTTTATTCTTGCATTATTTATTCCGGCGCATTTCATAGAAGGAAAAACTTTATGGACACTCGATCTTATTGGGAAATGCATGGTACCACTGGCGATGCTTTCGCTCGGACTACAATTTAAGCGAAACATAAAAGATATTGAATGGAAGAAATTTTTTACAGGAATTTTTTATAAGCTGATCCTTGCACCACTGCTGATCTTCATTTTAGTTTTTATCTTCCTGCATAAACGCGGAGAAATGTATACGATAACTGTGATGGAATGTGCTATGCCGCCAATGATCACCTCTTCTATACTTGCAACCGAATACGAACTGGATGAAAACCTCGCAGCTTATCTCCCGACATTTGGATTGCTGTTATCAATTCCCACTTTATTTTTATGGAAATGGATATTGATGCAATTTTAATTCACTTCTTTTAATACATCAATAATGGAGGGATACATGTTGTCAAAATAAGAAGGAATATCATGTGCCTTCACCCAGATCGCCTGTTCTATATGTTCATCTTTCTGCGGTATGAGATTCTCTGAGGTCGTAAACATTTCAAACCAGTAAGAAACTTTTAATGCAAGCTTTTCACCGATATAATATGAATGATAAGTTGCCTTATTCAGTAATTTTTTAAAAGTGATGGGCTTTAATATTTTTACCCCTGTTAATCCTGTTTCTTCCAGAACCTCTCTTATTGCAGCTTGTTCTATCGTTTCCTTTTTTTCTATTTTGCCCTTGGGAAGATCCCAGCAACCAAGCCGGTGTATCAACAGCGTTTCATTTGATTGATTTTTTACGACGCCGCCCGCAGCTTCAATACATTCAAAATGAGAAGTAACTTCTGCAAATAATTTTTCTATATCTGGATAAAACAAAACAACATTGCTTTTATTGATGTTATTAAGGATGATGTTTAACGTTGACCTGAATTTTTCTTTATTGACATAAGGTTCTATAATAAAATCCTCATGCATCAAATTTTCTACGATTGCGGGATTTTGACAGAGGAAAACTGTCTTGTTATTGATAAAAAGTTTATACATTTGGGACATAGGTAATTGTAATTAGAAATAACGAATTTACATTTTTATATGTAAATTGAACTACTCAATTCAAGGCTATGGAAAATAATGCATATAAGGAAAAACTGGCTGAATATCTTTTACAAATCAAAGCGATTCAATTAAGTCCCGACGCTCCGTTTATCTGGGCAAGCGGTTTAAAATCGCCTGTATATTGCGATAACCGGAAATTATTGTCTTATCCCGAGGTCCGGAATTTTGTTAAAGAGGGATTGATCAGCCTGGTCAATGAATATTTTCCGCTTACAGAATGTATAGCCGGCGTGGCTACTGCAGGGATCCCGCATGGAGCTATAGTTGCTGACGCATTAAATCTTCCGTTTATTTATGTCAGGTCTAAGCCAAAAGAACATGGCTTGACCAATACAATTGAAGGTGATCTGAAACATGGGCAAAGAGTTTTAGTAGTGGAAGATACCATTTCAACAGGAGGCAGCTCATTAAAAGCTGTGGATGATTTACGTGCTGCAGGTGCGGAAGTCAACGGCATGATCGCCATCTATAAATATAACTTTGAAAGTGCGCATCAGAAATTTGAGGATGCCGGAATTATTTTGAAAACATTAACTAACTATAATTTCTTATTACAAGTTGCGGAACAAAACGGTTATATAACAAAAGATGAACTGGAAACCTTGAATTCATGGCATACGAATCCGAAAGAATGGAATAATTATTCAAATGCCTGATGTATCCGATACTTGTTCAAACACAGTATATGATCTTATCAATTGATTTATTAAGCTGGCACTTTTGGCATGTTCCTATAGTAAGTGGTTTTATTGGATGGATAACCACTTGGATGGCGGTTAAAATGCTGTTTTATCCCCGTCGCCCGATTGATATCGGAGTGTATGTAGTTCAGGGGATCTTTCCTAAAAATAAAGATAAGATTGCAAGTAAGCTTGGCGCAGTAGTTCAAAAAGATCTTATAAATTTTACGGACATCAAGCATAAACTGATGGATGCGCAGGCGCTAGCAAATTTTGGAGAAGAAATTTCTATCCAGGTAGAAAAAGCGCTACGTGATAAGATCGAAGCAAATGTATTTAGCCGCACATTAATTCCTGAACCGCTGATCCAGTCTATTCATAAATCCATTGCAAAAGAAATAGAAAACGCCTTACCAAATGTAATTGACAGCTCGATCACAAAAATTGAGCAGAAACTCGATATTGAAGCTATCGTTACAGAAAAAGTAAAAAAATTTTCTGATCAAAAACTGGAAGATTTATTACTTGCCGTAACAAAAAAAGAATTTACATTTATTGAAATTGTTGGCGGCGTATTTGGTTTTCTTATTGGGATCCTCCAGGCAGTGATAAGTGATCTTACATAATTTTTTTTATGTTGAAATAACAGCTGTTGCTGTTCTGCAATTAATTATTATCGCTCCTTTTTAATTTTATGAATCTGACAATGGCAATAACAAGAAATAAAATGCCCGTACTAAAGGCTCATTTTTATTGTCGTGTTGTGTTGTGTGAATGCTGCAGCATTCAGGCTGCTGCCAATGATTAAAAATGCAATAACATTCTTCTCTCCTTTCCCATTTGAGAAAAGTCTATTTTAATAATGTAACCACGCCTTTTTGCAATCTGGTTTCATTGTGCAGCACATCAAAATAAGTGATTACCCATGCGTAGCTGTCTATCTGCTGCGATTCGCTTTTGAAAAAACCATCCCATCCTGATGCCAGGT
>JAQBNI010000110.1 GCA_028288625.1 Bacteroidota bacterium
TGGAGAAGGTGAAGTATTATATAAAGGGAAGATTACTGCTTCTTCTACTGTCTTTAAAAAAGAAAAAATAAAACCGCTTACCATTCACAAGAGAGAAGGAATAGCAATAATCAACGGCACCTCGGTGATGACAGGCATTGGCTTGATCAATACTATTTATGCCAAAAAATTAATGAACTGGGCTATTATTTTTTCAAGCATTATTAGTGAATTAGTAGAAGCTTTCGACGATCATTTAACTGCAGAATTAAATAATGTAAAAAAACATTCGGGGCAGCAAAGAGTAGCAAAAGCGATGCACGACCTGGTGAGTGAAAGCAAGCTCATCAAAAAGCGTATAGATTATCTCTATGTGCACCACGATATTGCCAAGGAGATGATGGAGGAAAAAGTACAGGAATATTATTCACTGAGATGTGTGCCCCAGATCCTAGGTCCGATCCTGGACGCTATTGAAAATACGGAAACTGTACTCGTAAATGAATTGAATTCAGTAAATGATAATCCCGTCATTGATGTAGAAAATAATAATATTTTTCACGGCGGAAATTTTCATGGCGATTATGTTTCCTTCGAAATGGATAAGCTAAAAATTGCGATCACGAAATTAACCATGCTTACAGAAAGGCAACTCAATTATTTATTAAACAACAAGATCAACGAAAAACTTCCTCCGTTTATAAACCTTGGAAAACTCGGTTTAAACTTTGGAATACAAGGACTGCAGTTTACGGCAACCTCAACAACTGCTGAGTCTCAGACCTTATCCATGCCGATGTCCCTGCACAGTATTCCAAATAATAACGACAACCAGGATATCGTAAGCATGGGCTGCAATGCTGCATTGATCACTAAAAAAGTAATTGAAAATGCTTTCGAAGTGATGTCTATTCATGCAATCGCAATTATACAGGCTGTCGATTATCTTAAATTCGCAAAAAAATTATCTCCGGTTTCAAATCAAGTCTATAATGAGTTGCGCGAAATTTGCCCGGTCATTATAGAAGACAGACCGCTCTACAAAACCATACAGGAGATCACTGCTTACTTAAAAGATAAGAATAATAAATTATTGTAATTTTACTTCATGGAATACGCATTGGTTACCGGTGGTTCGAGAGGAATTGGAAGCGCCGTTTGTTTAAAATTGGCAAAGCAAGGATATAATATTCTGTTGAATTATAAATCCAATGATGAAGAAGCCAACAAATCAAAAACAGCAATTGAAGAGCTCGGTGTGCAATGCACCTTACTAAAATTTGATGTTTCCGATAAAGAAGAAACGAATGCGGCAATTTCAAATTGGATGAACAGCAACAAATCTTCCAGGATCGAAATATTAGTAAATAATGCAGGCATCACCCAGGATAATTTAATGGTGTTTATGCAGGAAGAACAATGGAATAACGTGATCAACACAAGCTTAAACGGTTTTTTTTATGTAACGAAATCCATTATAAAAAGCATGATCTCCAACAGATATGGAAGGATAATTAATATTGTTTCTTTATCAGGAATAAAAGGGCTGCCGGGACAAACAAATTACTCTGCTGCAAAAGCCGGAGTGATTGGCGCAACAAAAGCATTAGCACAGGAAGTGGCAAAACGCAACATCACCGTTAATGCAGTAGCTCCGGGTTTTATCACAACAGATATGACAAAAGATTTAGATGAAAAAAATTTATCTGAATTAATTCCCATGAAAAGATTTGGAACGCCTGAAGAAATTGCGGATACAGTAGTTTTCCTGGCATCGCCTTCAGCCTCTTATATCACGGGACAAGTGATCTCCGTAAACGGCGGACTTTACACCTAAATCCAAAATTATATTTAACTTTGAGTATGCAAAGAGTGGTCATCACAGGCTATGGAATTTATTCCTGTATTGGTAAAAATAATGAGGAAGTAATTGATTCATTATATCATGGAAGATCGGGAATTATATATGATCCCGCCAGGAAAGAATTTGGTTACCGATCTGCATTGACAGGCTATGTGGACCCTCCTTATCTTAAAGAATTATTAGACAGAAGAGCGCGATTAATGTTGCCGGAACAAGGCGAATATGCTTACATGTCAACGATAGAAGCGCTGAAGAATGCAGGCTTAACGCAGGATTATATTGATGAGCATGAAGTAGGAATTATTTTTGGAAATGATAGTTCTGCAACACCAACAATAGTAGCCACTGATATTATACGTGAAAAGAAAAGCACCGTGTTTGCCGGCTCTGGATCGGTATTTCAGTCTTTAAACTCTACAGTAACCATGAACCTCGCGACGATCTTCAGGCTCAAAGGAATTAACTTCACAGTAAGTGCAGCCTGTGCAAGCGGTTCGCAATCGATCGGGTTAGGCTATCAGTATATAAGAACAGGATTGCAGGATTGCATCATATGCGGAGGCGCACAGGAAACGGGGATTTTTTCCATGGGAAGCTTTGATGCAATTTCAGCTTTCTCGATCAGGGAAAATGAGCCCACAAAAGCTTCGCGTCCTTTTGATCGCGACAGGGATGGCTTAGTGCCCAGCGGTGGTGGCGCAACTGTGATCTTAGAAAGTCTGGAATCTGCTTTAAAACGCGGCGCTCATATTTATGGTGAAGTGATCGGGTATGGATTTTCTTCCAATGGTGGTCATATTTCAAATCCCACTGTAGATGGACCTGCGAGGTCTATTTTGAGGTCAATAAAAGATGCTAATATCGATATAAATGAAATAGATTATATAAATGCACATGCAACTTCCACGCCTGTTGGAGATGCAAGTGAAGCACAAGCTATATATTCAGTTTTTGGTGAATCTAAAGCACTGGTGAGTTCTACAAAATCCATGACCGGGCACGAATGCTGGATGGCGGGTGCAAGCGAAATTATTTATTCTTTGTTGATGATGAAAGAAGATTTCGTCGCGCCGAATATCAATTTCGAAAACCCCGATGAATATTCATCAAAATTAAATATTGCCGACAAAAAAATTAATAAAAAAATTGACGTATTTTTATCTAATTCTTTTGGATTTGGTGGAACAAATTCAACATTAATTATAAGGAAGTACACAGGTTAAATTTATTTGATATGACTAACGAGGAAATAATAAATAAGATCAACCATTTTTTTGTTGAGGAATTTGAAGCGGAAGAATCATCGCTTATTCCAACAGAAGATATGCGCAAAACTTTAGACCTGGATAGTCTTGATTTTGTAGATCTGGTGGTCGTTGTAGAAAGCAATTTCGGATTTAAAGTGAATACGGAAGATTTTCAGAATATCATTTCTTTCCAGGATTTTTATAATTATGTCATTGAAAATTATACGCAGCAGGAAGCCGTAAAACCTTCTTAAGATGTCACAATGGCAGGGAAAATCAAAAACGAGTGCATCAGGTTATAGAATATTTGTATTCTTATTAGAGAAATTTGGTCTCGGCGCTACGTATTTTTTGCTTTATTTTGTCGCCTTCTATTACTTTCTCTTCTCACATAAAACTTCCAAGCCAATTCTTTCTTTTTATCATAAAGAATTAGGATTTAGCAAAACGGAATCTTTCCTCAAATTATATAAAAATTATTTTAAGCTGGGACAAACGCTGATCGACAAGGTTGCAATGATGTCCGGCGTGAAAACAAATTTTACTTATCATTTTGATGGCAGGCATCACCTCGAGGAAATTGTGAAATTGGGAAAAGGTGGTTTGCTGTTAAGTGCACATGTTGGAAACTGGGAAGCTGCAGGTCAGATGCTTGAACATATCAATACGAAAGTAAACATAGTCATGTATGATGGCGAGGATGAAAACATCAAACAATATTTAAACAAGGTTACCGGTGAGCGTACATTTAAAATCATCTATGTAAAAAATGATCTGACGCATATCTTCGAAATAAAAAATGCGCTCGCCGCAAATGAGATCGTGTGCATTCATGCCGATCGGTTTTTACCCGGCAACAAAACCATCACTTCAGATTTTTTTGACCATAAGGCACATTTCCCTTACGGACCATTTTTATTGTCGCTGAAAATGGATGCGCCTACGGTTTTCGTCTTCGCATTTAAAGAAACCGATATGCACTATCATTTCTATTCTTCTGATCTTAATTATTACAATAAACAGAACGGCGACACTGAACAAACAGTGCTAAAAGATTTTATTGCCGATCTCGAGGTTAAAGTGAAAAAATACCCGGAACAATGGTTTAACTATTATGATTTTTATGCGGAAATTAACCCTGCGTGAATTCAACATCCTGCATGCCTTTCATTCACCTGCAAAATTTAGAAACGCGCAAAGAATATTATGAAATTATATAGTATTATATTATGGAACAGGTTTTGTTATGAATACTTTAAACTAAATAGTTTATCTAAAGCACTGAGAACTAATTAGTAATTTTGACGTTGTTATCTTATTACCGTGCGGAAATTCGTTACTTCTATACTTTTTTTATTTGTCTCCTTGCTCTCTTTCGGGCAGTTTGAGCTCAAAGGTATTGTGATAGATGCAAAAACGAAGGAGCCCCTTCCCTATGTAAATTTTTATGTTGGCTCGGGCGTTGGGGGCACCACTGACGACAGTGGAAGATTTGAGTTCACGGTAAATGCAAGAACAGATTCTGTAATTTTTTCTTATGTGGGATATAAGGATGAGATCTTAAAGAAAAGATTTTTCCGCAGGGATTCTATCGTAGTAAAATTGCACCTGGAAAGTTTTATGCTCGAAGAATTTACCGTGAAGGCGAAGAAAGGCAAGATCCCGAAAGATACCATCGCCATCAGGATATTCAGAAGCGTGGTAAGGCATAAGGATGAAAACAAACCAAAATCCTACGACTCTTACCAATACGAGGAATACCAGAAGACCGTGGCTTCCATTTACAATATCAGTCCCAAGATCGCAAAACGGAAAATATTAAAACCCTTCCGGTTTATCCTGGAAAACCAGGATACTTCCGCCAGTGGCGCAAGGTTTGTTCCATTGATATTGAAAGAAACATTATCGGATTATTATTTCAACAAAGATCCTAAAAAAAATAAAACCGTTGTAAAAGCCAGCAAGGTATCCGGCATTGAACAATTGAGGTTTTCAGAGTTGCTGGATGTTGCATTCGATGATATAGAAGCTTACGACAACCAGGCTGTTCTGTATGGTAAAACATTTTTATTGCCATTTGCAGACGGTGGACTTGCACTGTATAATTATTATTTAATAGATAGCGTTAAAGGTGCAGATAGCGCATGGATATACAATCTCGCATTCGTTCCTAAAAGTAAATCAGATCTTTTATTTAATGGACGTGCGAGCATACACGATTCTTCTTTTGCAATCATGAATATTGTTTTATCCGTTGACAGTCGCGCTAACATTAATTTCGTTAATGAGCTGGAAGTAAAACAAGGATTTGTAAATACACCGAAGGGATGGTTTAAAAATAAAGAATCAAGAACAACTAACTTACCTTTTATTCGCCGGAAGAAATCAAAAAGCATTCGCCTTTCAAGATACCTCGACAGGAAAGATATTATTATAGATCGTCCTATCGCCGACACTATTTTAAAACAAGAAAATACGGTGTATGTAAAGGATTACAGAAATCACCCCGATACTTTCTGGCTTCATAACCGTCATGACACATTGAGTACACAAGAAGGAAAAGTGTACATCCTGATCGACTCTTTAAAGAACACTATGTTTTATAAAGTTATCTCTAAGGTAGGTGGTATACTGGCAAGCGGTTATTATAAAACGCATACGCTGAACTATGGAAATTTATATCAGCTTGTCAGCTGGAACGATCTGGAAGGCGTGCGATTGCGGCTTAATCTGCAAAGTAACTGGCACTTAAGTGAATGGGTAAGTTTTAAAGTGTACGGCGCTTACGGCATCAAGGATAAGCGTTTCAAGTATGGCGGAGAAATCAGCTCCAAACTGCCGGATAAGCATCATTACCACAGCATAACTGCTGCTTACAAAGACGACTACCAACGATTCTCCTTAAACGGGAACCAAATGGATTTCGATTTTATCTATTCGTCGTTGTTTCGCAATAAATCCATTTCCGATTTGGTGTATTTAAAAGATGTGAAGCTGAGTTATTTCAGGGAATGGAAAGAAAATCTTTCTACCGAAGTTTCTTTTAATTACAGGATCTATAAAACCATCCCGGGAAGAATCGAATTCGTAAAAACAATTTCACATGGAACAGATTTCGAAAGTGGTGGGCTTCCGGTTATAGAACGGGATACGATAAACAAATTCCATATTTTCGCGCCAAATTTTAATATCACATGGACACCCGGTGCAAAATTCTTACAAACTTCAACCAAAAAATCTTTTTTGAAAGGCAAACTCCCGCGGATCAATTTTAATTATTCTTTTAGTGTAAAAGGTAAAACGAGCGACTTCAGCTTTAACAAACTCGACCTGCTCATTGAAGAAAGATTTCCATCGCCAATTGGTCATACAATTATACAGCTCTCCGGTATGAAATTATTCGGATCGGCGCCATATCCGCTGTTAACGATTCATCCCGGTAATCAATCTTTCCTGAATGATTTCCAAAGATTCACCAATATGCGCGAAACGGAATTTATTGCCGACCAGCAGTTGACTTTATTTATCGAACACCATTTTGACGGATTTTTCTTTAATAAGATTCCGGGATGGAAAAGACTGGCGCTGAGAGAAGTTTTTATCACAAAGATGGCGGTAAGCTCCATCAATACGAAGAACGTTTCCTTCAGTGATCTTCCGAAAGGATTATACGGGCTCAATGGATTTTATGCGGAAATAGGTTTCGGGATAGAAAATATTGTCAGGTTCATGCGCGTTGATTTCACCTGGCGATTAACACAGCTCAACAATCCGGGCATCAGTAAATTCCGGTGGACGATGAGTTTCGCACCAAACTTTTAATATCTATTTCCGTTTTACATTGTGCTTATCCTCATTTAAAAAAGTATTTTTGCATCTCAATTTATCATTATGGATTTCATGAAAATATATGTCAAGTACCGGTTTTATGCAGCATTTGCTGTTTTGGCGATCGGTATCTTACTCCACATTTTTGTTTACAAGGGATGGCAATGGTCCATCATCCTGTACATTGCTTCCGTCGGTACTATTGTGTTTGATATTTTCATCGGTCCCATGCGTTACCTACAAAAAAAAGTGGAAGCAGGAGATATTGATGGTGCCAAGGAAGTGTTGACCTGGATAAAATTTCCGAACCTGTTGATCAAGCCGGTGCGCCAGGGATATTACATGCTGCAGTCTAATTTCGATATGGCAAACCAGGATCTTGCTTCAGCCGAAGCAAACATTCGTAAAAGTCTTGCCAACAAAAGCGATATGCTCGGCGGCTCGCAGGAAGGTATTTCGTATCTGCAGCTCGGAAGTATTGAATTGCAAAAAGGAAATAATAAAGAAGCATTAAAGAACCTGAAGATCGCCATACAAAAGGGTGTTCCGGATGATGATAATTTGGCGACTGCTTATTTGCAGATCTGTTCAATTTATGCGCAGCGCCGCGAAATAAAAGTGGCGAAAGAATATCTCCGCAGGGCAAATGCATTGAAAGTAAAAAATGAAGAGGTAAAGAAACAGCTGAAGGAAGTGAACAAGCAGCTTGCCAGAGCGTAAGAAATGTTGAATGATGAATGATGAATTAAATGAGAAACAAATATTTTGTATTTTCATCTTCAAATTATCTCATTTTCAAATCTTCAAATTATTTTCATGAAATATTCTTCTATCAGCAAGCAGCTTTTTATTGATAACAGGAAAAAATTCGCGCAGGAATTGCCGCCGAATTCTATGGCGATATTACTGGCGAGTGATGAAATGCCGCGTAGCGCCGATGCAACATTTGTCTTTCGTCAAAACCCCGATCTTTTTTGGTTAAGCGGTATCGACCAGGAAAAAACAATGCTCATCATTTATCCTGACTGTCCCAATCCTGCTTACCGCGAAGCCTTATTTCTCCGAAAAACAAACGAGCATATTGCAGTGTGGGAAGGACATAAATATACA
Organism: Bacteroidota bacterium; assembly: GCA_028288625.1. Taxonomy (GTDB): domain Bacteria; phylum Bacteroidota; class Bacteroidia; order Chitinophagales; family JADIYW01; genus JADJSS01. The sequence goes on from JAQBNI010000110.1 coordinate 8,029, forward strand.
ATGGAAGAAGCACGTGAAGCTTCAGGTATACAGAAAATTTTCTGGACGGATAGCTTTGATGCTGCTTTAAAAGTTGTGATGAATTATTGTGAAAAAGTTTTTGTAAACATTAATGAGAATGACCGGAATGAAAGTGAGGTTCCGTATAAAGATATTCGTTTTGCAAATGAATTAAAATACAGATATCCGGCACATGAAATAAAAAGACTCGGTCCGATCATGGCAAAACTGCGCAGTATAAAAGATCCTGTTGAAGTGGAACTGATCCGGAAGGCTTGTGAGATCACGCGCGATGGATTTTTGCGCGTGCTTAAATTTATGAAGCCGGGTGTTTTTGAATATGAAGTGGAAGCGGAAATCATTCATGAATTTATCCGTCAGCGCAGCAGCGGACATGCGTACACGCCAATCATTGCAAGCGGTTACAGTGCATGCGTGCTGCATTACGTTGATAATAACAAGGAATGTAAGGATGGAGATCTGGTGTTGATGGACTTCGGCTCGGAGTACGCAAATTATGCTTCGGACCTCACGAGAACAATTCCTGCAAACGGAAAATTTTCTCCGCGACAAAAAGATGTGTACAATGCTGTATTACGCGTAATGAAGGAAGCGAAGAGCATGCTGAAGGCAGGAAATACTTTTCTTGAATACAATAAAGAAGTTGGAAAAATAATGGAAAGTGAATTGATCGGTCTCGGTTTATTGAATAAGGATGATGTCGCAAAACAGGATCCTGAAAATCCGCTCTATAAAAAATATTTCATGCATGGCACTTCGCACTTTTTGGGAATTGATGTACATGACATCGGCAACCGCTATGTCCCGATGCAGGCGGGAAATGTATTTACCTGCGAACCGGGAATTTATATTCCTGAAGAAAAGTTAGGCGTCCGCATTGAAAACGATATCCTCATTACAGAAAACGGGAATACGGATCTGATGCATGACATTCCTGTTGAAATAGAGGAGATAGAAGGTCTGATGAATGCATAAGATTTTCATTCCGCAAAACAGATCACATCAACTAAAAGATCTTATTACTTAGTGGCAGTAAATGTACCCACACCCGCACTGCTCGTGCCATTGCCCTGAGTTCCTGCCATGAAAGTTGCTGTTGAATTCATTTTTGCCGCGGCAGATCTTATATCGCTGCCAAATGTCCAATGCCACCGCACAGAATCCGAACCTACAGTGTAAGTTCCTTCATACTTGTCTGCCAGTGACGAATCTGCGGATGCTACAAATACCCTGACCGTGCTATTCGATCTGAATAAAAATTCAATGCCATCGAATCCCGTTGATCCTGTCCAATAACCTACTACTGATGGTGTGGAGGTGGTAGTAGAGCTTTTTTTGCAAGCTGCAATACTTAATAGTATCGCCGCAACGCTGAAGAAGAATACTTTTTTCATTTGATTAATTTTCACAAAAATAATAACGAATGATTAAATTCTTATATGCGTTAAGACTTTTTTTTTGTTAAATGTAATAAGTAAAAGTTATTTTAAATCGCAGGTTTCGTGATCGCCGTTATGATTGTTTTGATCCTGGTAGCTGTCGCACGTATTTTTTGCGCCCATTTTTCCAACATCCTTAATAGGAATAACATCAACTACAACCCCATTTCTTTTACATTCGCACTGCCATGTCTTATGGCAGGAAGTATTCAACATCGAAGTGATCACCAGTAAGAAAAAATAAATGTGGAGTTTTTTCATGGTTAAAATTATAAAGAAAGTTACAAAATATCCCACAATATAACAACAGGAATACGAAAAGGGAAATTAGCTTATATTAGATCATGCTCGACAGGACGGAAGGTATTATACTCAAGACAACAAAATACTCTGAAAGCAGTGTAATTGCTAAGATCTTCACCAAAAAGTACGGTTTACTCAGCTTTATTATTCCGGGAATCCGAAGTGCTAAGAACAAGCAAAAAGGCAACCTTTTCCAACCTTTAAATTTGCTCAATCTCGAAATTTATCTAAAGGAAAATCGAAACCTTAACCGTTTAAAAGAATACGCTACAAACTATATTTATAAAAACCTTCACCACGATTTTTCAAAACAAAGCATCGCATTATTTTGCATCGAGTTAACATCGAAATGCATTAAGGAGCATGAAGTGAACGAACGGCTTTATAATTATCTCTCTTTGTTTTTAATTGAATTAGATCAGCAGGATGACGGTATTGAAAACAAGCCTTTGTTTTTTTTACTGGAAACCGCGAGCATTCTCGGGTTCGAACCTTCAATGCATAATATTTTGGACGGCAATTATTTTAATATGGAAAGCGGGCTGTTTGAAAACACTTTCGGCTCTACGCAAAATTCCCTCGATGCGCATGAAACAACCATACTAAAAAGGCTGATGGCAGTGTATTATGAAAAAAATGAAGTGAAGCTTACGAACGCAGAACGCAAGTTATTGCTGAATAAATTACTTCTGTATTTCCGTTGGCATATTGCTGATTTTACTGAAATGCGATCCCCGGCAATATTGCATGAAGTTTTAAGATAATGTTGAATGATGTATGTTGTATGTTGTATGGAGTTGAGAAAAAAAGGTACTGTGTGTTTTGTTGTACGCATCCATTCAACATTCATCATTCAACATTCAACATTAATTCAACCCGCCGACTTTCAACTTCTCCGCGTTCTCTTCGAAGTTTAATTTATCGATGATCTCCTGGAGATTGCCATTCATGATGTCTGATAAATTATATAAGGTAAGATTGATGCGATGATCGGTTACTCTGCCTTGCGGATAATTATATGTCCTGATCTTCGCACTCCTGTCGCCAGTAGATACTAGCGTTTTGCGCTGTTTTGCGATAGCTTCGTTGTGTACTGCAAGTGCTTTTTCATACAATCGCGTACGCAATACTTTCATCGCGGATTCATAATTTTTATGCTGCGATCTGCCGTCCTGGCATTCAGCGATCGTGCCGGTTGGAATATGCGTTAACCGAACGGCAGATTCCGTTTTGTTTACGTGTTGTCCGCCCGCACCGCTCGCGCGGTAAACATCCTTTCGTATATCAGCAGGATTTAAATCAATATCCACTTCATCGGCTTCGGGCAACACGGCAATGGATGCCGCCGAGGTGTGCACACGACCCTGGGATTCTGTTTCAGGAACACGCTGCACGCGATGCACACCCGACTCATATTTTAAAACGCCATACACGCCGTCGCCGGTAACCTCCACGACAACTTCTTTAAAACCACCGGCAGTACCCGAATTTTCATTCATGATCTCTGTCGTCCATCCCCTGTTCTCACAATACTTTAAGTACATACGCAAAAGATCGCCCGCAAAAATACTTGCCTCATCTCCTCCTGTTCCCGCGCGAATTTCTAAGATCGCATTTTTATCATCTTCGGGATCTTTCGGGATCAGCAGGAAGCGGATATGATCTTCCAGTTCAGGCAATTGCTGCTGCTGCTGATCGAGCTCCGCTTTTGCCATATCCCGCATTTCTTCATCCTTCTCCTCATTTAAAACCTTTCGGTTAAATTCAATATTTGATAAAAGATCTCTATACTTTTCATAAGCCTCCACGATCGGCTCCAGATCTTTATACTCTTTAGAAGTTTTCTTAAATTTTTGCATGTCTCCGACCACACCCGGATCACTAAGCTGTGATTCAAGATCTTTGTACCTGAAGAAAATAAGTTCTAATTTATCGAGCATACTAAAAATCGAAGTGCAAAAATACGGTTTTGCTATTAATAATAGGGTTAGCCGGGTGGAGAATAAATAACAAGTTATTATTACCTTAGTTAAAACTATAATATTATGAATACTGATAACACTATGAATTCCGGGATCCTTGCGGGGTTAGGCGTCTTTCTTTTTATCTTTTTTGGATTTATCATCTTCTTTTATATCTGCCGGTGGAAAATATTTACCAAGGCAGGACAGGAAGGATGGAAATCAATTATACCTATTTACAATATCGTCGTTCAATTGGAAATTGCTAAACAGCCTACTATCTGGATCTTGTTTTTTTTGATTCCTTTTGTGAATATTTATTTTGCCATCCGCCATGTCAACGGAATATCACGGGCATTTGGAAAAGATACAGGGTTCACGATCGGTCTTATTTTTCTGCCGATCATTTTCTATCCTATGCTGGCATTTGGCGATGCACAATATCAGTATACCAAGGATGATGGCTTGATCAATGAGTTGCAGGAAGTAAGGTAAAGATTCCCAAATTTATATTTACAGAATCATTATGTCATCCTCGCGTACGCGGGGATCTCATGTATGTTAGCAGTTTGTTTAGTGTTAGACGGAGTACAAAATTCGTGTGATCCCCGATCAGGTCGGGGATCACAGTAGGTTTTTCTACAATATTTGGTTTGTTATTTACTGACTGAATTCCTGAAGGTATTCCGAGGTTTTGCTGATTAACGTGCAGTATAATCAAATACTCTTTTAGCGATCGAAGTATATCCCACAGGCATGGTACGTGCAAGCCTGTCGATGATCTCGGCATCAATCCCGATCAGTATCTTTTCATTTTTTCGGGCAACGCCTTTTAATATAATTTTTGCTGCTTGTTCCGGCGAAGTGCGCTCCAGCATTTTCTGAAATTTTACATCAAGCTCTGCATCTCGTTCATAATGCACGGCATTCTTATAGATATTGGTATTGATGCCTCCCGGGTGCACACAATGAACCGTTACATTTGTATCCATCAATTCCATTCGCAGCGCTTCTGTAAATCCACGCACAGCAAATTTCGTAGTGCAATACGGTACTTGTTCCGCCATGCCAATGATCCCGAATACACTGGAAATATTAATGATGGCTGCTTCCGGGCGAAGCATCAAAACATCCAGGAATGCCTTCGTGTGATTGATAACACCCCATAAGTTGACATCTATGATCTTGTGAAAATCTTTCATCTTCACATCTTTCAGAGATATTTTTCCAAGCGCAAATCCTGCATTATTAAAAAGCATATCAATATGCTTATGTTCTTTAAGTACTTGCTTTGCAAAATCATTAATAGCTTTTTCATCAGCAACATCCACAGTATAACAAAAGCAATTAGCGCCGTAAGTGCGGATAAGCTTTTCCGTGTCTGCAAGCGTACCGGGATTTTTATCCGACAAGAGCAGTATCGCGCCTTTTTTTCCGAGTTCAATAGCCAATGCCTGACCTATTCCCGAACCCGCACCCGTAATCACTGCAATCTTATCCTTAAATTCTTTCATCCTGTTTTTTTTCGAAGATATTGATTTGAATCAAATAATGCACTTAACACATGTAAATAACGGTCTGATTATACATTTTCACGTAGTTTAACGTTGACCTTAAACAAAATGGTCGGATATTTGTATAGACAATGATAAATAATCAAATGCTTAGATTTTTCATTATTGTAATAGTGTTTTTGACTTGCGGTTTTTCGGGAATTAATATAGCTCAAACTTCAAATTCAAAAAGTGTAAAAACTTCCCCGATCAAAACATCGAAGGTGGATACCACCAGGAGTTATGTACAGTGGACGGGGAAAAAAGTTCTTGGACAACATACCGGAAAGATCAGGTTTCAATCCGGAACGGTAAGAAGTAAAAGCGGAGTTTTGAGTGGTGGAGAATTTGTTATCGATATGACAACAATAACAAATGACGACTTAAATGATCCTGACTACAAAAAGAAATTGATCACACATTTAAGCAGCGATGAGTTCTTTAATGTAGCAGCCTTTCCAACGTCAACGCTTAAGCTGACTAAAGTATTAAAATTGACGAAAAAAGCATATACGTACAACCTAACCGGCGATTTAACAATCAAAGGTATAACGAAGAGCGTTACTTTTCCCGCAACGTTTAAACCGGTGGGGAAGGGTTTCGAGGGGATGGCAAAGATCACGATTGACAGGTCTCAGTGGGATATTAAGTATGGATCGACCAGTTTCTTTGAGGGACTCGGCGACAAAGCGATTAAGAATGAGATTGATTTGAATGTGCACCTGATCGCTTATTAAATTCGAACTCTATTGATTGCCGCGAGGCAATTGGGTTTTTCATAGTTTTATGGTTTTTGTGGCTTGTCCGATCCTTTGGGTCGGACAAGTCATTTTTAGGACAGACCGTAACCGGTTATAACTGCTGCAAATCCACCAGTTTTTTGTAATCCCCGTTCTGCTGCATCAGTTGCTGGTGCGTGCCTCTTTCAATAATACTTCCTTCTCTTAGCACCACGATCTCATCCGCGAATTGTACCGTAGAAAGTCTATGCGCAATAATGATTGCTGTCTTATCCTGCAATAAATTTTGCAAGGCATCATGCACTAATTTTTCAGAGTTGCTATCTAAGTGCGAAGTGGCTTCATCCAATATCAATATAGGAGCATTTTTCAAGATAGCACGCGCAATGGTGAGGCGTTGCTGTTCGCCGCCGCTCAGCTTGATCCCATTATCTCCAACATTCGTATCATATTGCTGCGGCATTTTCAAAATAAATTCATCTGCGTGTGCCAGAACGGCAGCTTTTTTTATTTCCGTTTGAGACGATATTTTCCCAAGCGCGATATTGTTGGAAACCGAATCGTTGAACAAAGTCGTCTGCTGCGTCACCAAGGCAATCAATTGGCGAAGATCTGTTTGACGAATATTGCGGATGTTCTTTCCATCTAATAAGATCTCACCCTTTGTTGTATCAAAAAAACGTAAAAGCAACTGGATAAAAGTAGATTTTCCGGAACCTGACACGCCAACGAGTGCGATCTTTTTCCCCTTCGGTATTTCCAGGTTTATATTCTTCAATACTATCGTATCATTATAAGCAAACGAAACATTTTTCAATTCAATTTTATTCGAAAAATCCGTTACTGCAATTGCATGGGGCAAATCATTGATCTTGCTTTCTTCATGCAAAACCTCTTCGATCCTTCTTAAGGAAGCTAAACCTTTCTGGATAAAATAAAATGCGTTTGAGAACGCTTTAGCAGGCTGTATAATTTGTGAGAAGATCACTATGAATGCAATGAATGCTTCTGCGGATAATGGTGAAGTATGATGAATGATCATTCTGCCGCCGACAAACAAAACCACTACCACAACAGTAATGCCTAAAAATTCTGACAGAGGAGTTGAAAGATCTCTTTTGCGGATCATTGACGTACCTATCTTATTATGCGCTGCATTAAGTGTTTTAAATTTATTTGATAAAATTTTTTCTGCTGTGAAAGATTTAATGATACGGATCCCGGAAATTGTTTCATCTACCATGGAGTTGATCAAGCCCTGTAATTGCTGCGAGTTTGCCGATGCCTGCTTTAGTGTCTTGCCAATCCTTCCGATGATATAACCGGATACAGGTAAGATGATCAGCACAAATAAAGTCAGCTTCGGACTTAAGATCAGCATGGTCACAAGCGTAGCAATTATGGTAACCGGTTCTTTAAATGCTACTTCAAGAAAATGCAAAATTCCATATTCTACTTCCTGCACATCGTTGGTCAGCCGCGTTAAAATATCTCCCTTTCTTTGATCCGAAAAATACAGCACTTGAAGATCAAGTATCTTATCATACAATCTTTGCCGGATGTTGCTTGCAATACCGGTCCGCATCGGCGCTAAAAAATGGACGGCAAAATACCGGAAAATATTTTTTACAAAAAACACAAGCACGGTAAACAAACAAATAAACAGCAAAGCGTTCGATTTTCCGGTTTCAATAGTCGCGCTGTTCTGGATATAATGAATCACATTATTGTTGAAAGTAGTTGCAATATATTCTTTGAGATGAAATAAACTGAACGGCACATCCTGAGCTTTAGAAGCCACCATTTTATCAGAATTAAAGATCAGGTTGAGAAACGGGATCAGCATTAAAAATGAGAAAATGGAGAATATGGTGGAAAGCAGGTTGAACAATACGTTCAACACAATATTCGGAACATATGGTTTGCAGTATTTAAGCAGGCTTCGCAGATCTTTCAATGTGTTTTATTTATGCAGCAATCCGTATTTAGCATTCATTAAGAATTATCATGAATACTTGATTGGATGCTGCAAAGATATTATTTACTTTTGTTTTTATGGAATCTATCAGGCAAAGACAAGTAGCGAAAACGATACAAATAACGATGAGTGAGATCGTGCAGCAGGAACTGACGAATATTCTGGAAGGCGCTATGGTAACGATTTCCGGCGTTCGCATCACGCCTGACCTTTTTACCGCCAGGATATATGTGAGTATTTACAATCATAAAAATCCGGACTCGATTCTTGATGCCCTTGATAAGAACAATAAATTTATCCGTGGATTACTCGGTAAAAAGATCCGAAATAAAGTGCGCTCTATTCCACAGCTTGAATTTTTTAAAGACGACACATTGGAAGATGTACAGAACCTCGAGCGCATTTTCGGCGAGATCAGGAAGAAGGATGAAGAGATCGATAAATTGAGAGATGAAAACCTATAAGGTTTTTGAAACCTTATAGGTTTTGCCAAACAATATGAACCTCGAACTCAACATAGCCAAAAGATATTTATTCAGTAAAAAATCTACGAACGCCATCAATATTATTTCGCTCGTAAGCGGCGCTGCAATGTTGTTCGGTACCATGGCGCTGATCTTAGTATTGTCTGTATTCAATGGACTGGAAGATCTTGTAAAATCTTTATACGCAGTTTTTTATCCGGATATCGCCATCACTGCAACAGAAGGAAAAACATTTGATATTTCTCCCGCGCTCAAACAAAAATTAAATTCCATAAATTATATCGACGCGTACACTTTTACGCTGGAAGAAAATGCATTGCTGGAATATTCAGACAGGCAGCATATCTGTACCGTTAAAGGCGTAGATAAAAATTACTTTAACGTGGTGCAAAAATTTGACACGTTCATGGTGGATGGTCAGAAAATTTTGCAGAAAGACAGTATCAATTATTGCCTTGTGGGAATTGGCGTTGCACAAAAGTTAGGCATGAATGCTGCACAAACATTTAGCCCGGTATCGATCTACATGCCGAAGAAAAATGCAAGTTCTTTTGCGACCATGGAAAATGCATTTAATAAAAGCTATATCACTCCGTCCGGAGCATTTGCTGTGTCTGACGAATTCGATACAAAATATGCATTTGTCCCGCTGGATTTTTTTCAGAGGCTAACGGAAAATGACAATAAATCATCTCAACTCGAAATACGAATAAAAGATAAGAAGGATACGGAAGCCGCAATAGCGGCTCTTCAGCAAACACTTGGTCCGGGATTTAAAATAAAAAGCAGGTACGAGCAGAATGAAGTATTGTACAAGATCCTCAAAAGCGAAAAATGGATCACCTTTGCAATCTTAGTTTTAATTATGGTGATCGCTTCCTTCAATATTATCGGGGCACTTTCCATGCTCGTATTGGAAAAGAAAAAAGACATCGCCACATTAACCGCAATGGGTATTCACAAAAACAACATCATAAAAATATTTTTGCTGGAAGGAATTTTAATGTCGTGCGTGGGTGCGTTCATCGGCATGGGCTTTGCATTTATTTTATGCATGCTTCAAAAGGAAGTCGGGTTAGTGCCGATGCCGGGAACTTCATTCCTGGTAAAATATTATCCTGTAAAAATGATGCCGCTTGATTTTGCTGCGGTAACATTGGTGGTAGTTATTATCAGCCTCGTAGCAGCGTATCTTCCTGCAAGAAAGGCAGCAGCTTCAGTGGAGAAAGAGTATTTGAGTTATTTATCATGAGGAAGTCTACGGTCGACTGTCCACAGTCCACAGTTACGGCGATTAATAATTTACATTTGTTATCTTTATCTCAATAGTTATATCATGAAAAAAATATTTCTTCTCCTTTTATCTTTTGTTTGCGTATACTCTTTTGCAGAAGACCCAACAGAGAAAACTAAAATTGAGCAAGCCATCAACACTAAAGATTTTTTATTTAAGCAGGAAGTTTTTTCGCTGGATAATCTTTCTGCATTCCGGATCGACGCCGTAAAAATCACCAATCTCGAAAAATTTAATGTCGTGAGCGGATTAAAAGTAGTGTACAAGATCGCAGCCGGCAAGGAATTAAAAACGCTTAATAATTATATTGATGCAGAAGAGATCGATGGTTTTATTTCTTCACTCCAATACATGAAAACTATTTTAAAAAGCAAAACTACTCCCGGAAGCTACACCGAGATCAAGTACATGTCGCAATCAGGTTTCCTCATCATGTTGTATACCATTCTAACAGATCGCAATAAACTGGACTGGAGCTTTTCCGTTCAGATGGATATGAAGGTAGACAAAAGCCTGCTGGGATTAACTAATGATGATATAGATAAGCTGCAGAAAGTTTTTGAGCAAGGGAAGGGAAAGTTGTAAGACGTCAACGGTCAACTGTCCACAGTCCACCGCTCATTGTTCTTAAAAATGTCATCTTATCTTCTTAAAAACTTATTACTTATACCTTATAACTTATCACTTTTTTCCCTAATTTCGCACATGGAAACACTATCTCATTTTTCCCGGAGCAAATTTGCAGGTGACGGACTCACATTTGACGATGTTCTCTTACTACCCGCTTATTCACGCGTTTTACCACGACAAACAGATATCAGCACAAGGGTAACGCGCAACATTACCATTCAAATTCCCATTCTTTCCGCAGCAATGGATACTGTGACGGAAGCAAACCTTGCGATTGCGCTCGCACGTGAAGGCGGCATCGGCGTGTTGCATAAAAATATGTCGATAGAACAGCAGGCACATGAAGTAAGAAAAGTAAAAAGGTCTGAAAGCGGCATGATCACTGACCCTATCACACTTCATCCTGAAGCAAGAGTTGCAAAAGCTTTCGCACTCATGACAGAAAACAGGATCGGCGGTATTCCAATCACAAATGAAAAAGGAATTCTCGTTGGAATCTTAACTAACCGCGATCTCCGTTTTTGCAAGGATAAAAATATGCTAATCCGCGACCTGATGACGAAGGACAGACTTATCACGGCTCCTCTAAAAACAACACTGAAGCAAGCAGAAGATATTTTACATGAATACAGGATTGAGAAATTGCCTGTAGTAGATAAGCGTGGTAAACTGGTAGGCTTAATTACTTATAAAGATATTACAAAGGTGAGGAATTACCCGAATTCTTCCAAGGACGATGCAGGCAGGCTGCGTGTGGCAGCAGCTGTTGGTGTTACAGCTGATCTTATGGATCGCATGGATGCGCTCGTTGCTGCAGGTGTCGATTTTGTATGCGTAGATACCGCGCACGGGCACTCACAAGGCGTACTCACCGCTATCAAACAAGTAAAGAAAACTTTTAAATATATTGATATTGTCGGCGGCAACGTAGCCACTGGTGCGGCAGCAAAAGCATTGGCAGACGCTGGTGTGGATGCCGTGAAAGTAGGTGTTGGTCCGGGATCGATTTGCACCACGCGCGTTGTTGCGGGCGTAGGCGTTCCGCAGTTGAGCGCAATTTATGATGCAGCAATTGCGCTGAAGAAAACCGGTATTCCAATCATCGGCGACGGCGGCATTCGCTACACGGGTGATATGGTGAAAGCATTGGCTGCAGGTGCGAGTACAATTATGGCAGGTTCATTTTTTGCAGGCACGGAGGAAAGCCCGGGCAAGACTGTAATTTTTGAAGGAAGGAAATTTAAAACATACCGAGGTATGGGCAGCATGGAAGCGATGCAGGAAGGATCTAAGGATCGTTATTTCCAGGATGCGGAAGATGATATAAAAAAATTAGTCCCGGAAGGAATTGTTGGAAGAGTGCCATATAAAGGAACTTTAAGTGAAGTGGTTTACCAGTTCATCGGCGGGTTACGCGCGGGTATGGGTTACTGCGGCGCGAAAGATATTCCCACTTTACAAAAAACTGCGCAGTTCGTGAAGATCACTGCTGCCGGTGTCAATGAAAGTCACCCGCATGATGTAACGATTACAAACGAAGCGCCGAATTACAGCAGGTAAATTGAATTTACGATTTGCGAATTACGATGCACGATTTAATTGTCTGAATTTGGATTTGCGGGATGAATGGATTTTCAGGATTTAAAAAAAAATAAATGAAGAAAAGAAACTGGATAAACATCATTTTATGGTGGGAAGTAAGGCGAATACCTTACAATATATTTATGATTGTTGTTGCCTATCTAAGCATTTATATTAGCGACGCAACTATACCTCTTAATTATAAAATTATAGCATTAATCTTAAATATTATATACACGCTAAATTGGTTAGTAGAAATCATAGTAAATAAACAATCATCTAGCTTAACCCTAAACAGAAATTACAAATATTTTGCTTTTTGTGCGTATCTAATAATATCAATTATTTTTGTAATTGGGATCGCTATATATTATAGTATTAAAGCCAACAATCACTAATTTTTATTAATCGCTATATCAGAATAATTATTCCTTAACAAACTTATTACTCACCAGTATATTCTTTTCTCCATCGCGGATCTCGATAAAATATATTCCCGTATTTAAATGTGAAATGTCAAATGCAAATTGTTCGCCGCGCACCAGTTGATGGAGAACGCTGCGTCCTGCCATATCATAAATAATTGCATCCAGTTGATCCGTCATCTTTTTCCCTGTATACGAAGCAAATAAAACTCCTGAAGCAGGGTTAGGAAAAAATGAGAAATTTTCATTCGCTATATTTTTTTGCACTGCTGTTAACGGATCAAGAACATAAAGTTTTGCAGCTGTAAAATTAAAAGTACCCACATACAATTTTCCATTATACACTTCAATAGTATTTGCAAAACTTGTGGAAGGACTTAAGTTTAAACTTGTCCAGCTTGTACCATTCCACACCGCAACATATTTTGTAGTAACTCCACCGATCACCGTGAAATCTCCCACTACATACAGCTTGCCGTTATACACCACCATGTCTCTTAAGCCATTTCCCCCTGATGTTGTAACACTTCCTCCAACCGCTGTCCATGCTGTTCCATTCCACTTCGCAATGTATTGCGCTGCAACACCGCCCGCATGGGTAAAGTAGCCTCCTGCATATAACTCGTTATTGTACACTGCAAGGCATCGCACCGTTCCGTCTAATCCTGTACCCAATCCCTGCCAGGTAGTTCCTGTCCACTTTGCGATGTGATTTAAGTTAGTACCGGAATACGCCATGTCAGTACCGGCGACAATAATTGACCCATTATATTTTGTGATCGCGTAGGTACTTGTATTTGAACCGTCGAAAGCAGGTAATGAAGTAAATGCTGCACCGTTAACACTTTCTTTCACCAGCGAGAAATCTGTTCCCACATACAGATCGTTTCCATCTGCATAAATTCCTGTTGTGCTTGAAGAAAAATTCCCTACAGGTATCCATGATAAACTCGTCGTGTCCCACAGGTCTAAGCCAATGCTTGATTCTATAGTGATTCCTCCTGTAGCATAAAGTTCATTCTTGTATATTTCAAAACGGTTCACTCCGGTACCGCCGATCAAGGTGGGCTGGTCAGTAAATGTTGAACCGTTATAAAAGCTGGAAGAATACGAAGTGTTGCCGTCGCGCTGGTAAAAATTTCCGCCGATATATAAATTTCCGTGGTAGGATTTTAAATCGTCTATGACCTGGTTGAATGTTGCAACAGTCGTCCACGTTTGCGCTTTAGTACTAAAGGAAATAAAAAGCGATAATGTAAAAAGCAAGTGTAAATATTTAGATCTCATGTTTTAGATTTTTTGTGAATTATTTTCTACCTAAATATAATTGTTATTTCATTCCTATAACTTAAAACAGGATTAATTTCTTTTTAGCATACTGATGATAAGAATACAAATTGTAGCACGTGTCAACATTATAGTCTCTTTGCAATTTATATAATAAGTGGAGATTAGATATAAAGATGTGTTTGAATATAAGGATAAAATGAATGTTGAAATAAAATAACAGAACGAAATTCTTACTATGGAATGAATATTGCACCCCTTATACAAATGAATTCTAAAATGAGATCTTTTATCAAACTGTGTGTGATTATACTCACGGTTATTGTATTACAAAGCTGTGTGCCTGCACACAATGATCCTAAAATTGCTGAACTTACAAACCAGGTAGATGTTATGAAGCAGCAAATAAAAGTATTGAAACGCAACAACAAACCCGAAGTGATAAACCCGGTGATTATTACCAGCAAACAACAAAATAAAAAGCAGTTGAAATCTGTTTAATTTATGGAGAGAAATGAGAGATTAATTTTTTTCCCTTGTCCAGGTATCGGTTTTATGAAGGAATTTTAAGCTGCAGATATAACCGGTTACGGAGAGTGTACCGTCATCATTTAATTTAAATTTTCCGCAGAATTCATGTCCTTTCACATAGGCAATTCCATTTTCAAAATAATCAGTAGCGGGATTATATATTGCATCCCACAAAATTTTTAACCCTACAAGCGGCTGATTACTTCTATGATCAAGCAGCAGTTTTCCATCTTCATCTCTATCTTCCAATAACCAGACAACTTTGCCTTCTATCGTTTTACCATTCTGATATAACTGCACCTTACAATCTTTTTTTCCGGAACACCAAACGCCTAAAACATCCGGCATGGATTGACCGTATGCATTTACGACAAAGGATAGAATAAAAAATATGAAGAGGGTTTTTATCATGCTTACTGAATTACATTGGTTAAGTTAACGAAAATATTTGAAATTTGTTGGATAAAATGCGAAAAGAATATACTAAAAAATATGCTTCACAATAATGCCAAGATCCTTTAAAGGCGAATATTCCTTGGCATACAACACATGTAATCTTTCCTTCAATGATATATTCCTGATCGTCACCTTATCGGAAATGGATATGACGGATCTTTTTAATTCCGGTAATTTCAAACGAGCGACACCCATCAGGTCATCATCGTAACCCACCCACGTTTTCTGATTAAAAAGCACAGGAAAGCAATTGCTGAAAAAGGCAACATCCTTCCTGACAAAAAAAACAAGAACGGGATAAGTGACAATTCCCGTAAAGGCAACGAGAATATCCGTGAGCCGCTTTAACCTCCTGTATAAAGGTTTATTGAGGTTAAAGCCAATATCGAAAGTATAGAGATCGCCGGATGTATCTTTTGAATTGCTTCCGATGATCGCCACAGAATTTTCCGATGCGATCTTATATTCCACATCGCCGCCCATATTGCTCATCGAATCAATAATGGTTTGCGCACTCACGGCATCCGCGCAAAAAATTAATTCCTCCACATTAAAAATAGAAACGATCTCCTCAAGGTGATCGCTCGCCCCTAAAAATTTATCTTCATTCTGATCCTGCACCATATCACTTATAAAACCGATATAATTTCTTTTTAACCCGGTAACCTGTATAAAATTCCAGACGCCTTCCGCATCCGCACTTGTTCCCACAATCACCATATTTTTTATTTCGGAAAAATATTCCGCTACATTTCCCGTGAGTAATTTATAGATCAGACGCACCGAAAACAACACGACAAAATTCAACAGGAAACCTACGATGATAATTCCGCGCGAAGTTCGGAGGAACAGCGGAAAGAATGCATATAACGCGGCGATCATCACTACACCTAATGTTAGTCCAACCAATAAACGCAGCCATTTTGCATTCTTATCATATACACCGGCGAGCCACATCGCAAACAGCCAACATAAAACATAGATCGGAATATTCACATATAAAAATGTATCCGGGATTTCAAGCCCTTCTTTCAACTTCACATAATTCTCCCAGATCAATTGAAGCGCATATAAATTGCCGAACATTAACAACATATCAAAAACAGGTGCACCGATCTTTTCAAAAATACGCTGAATGATCGCCATAAACGCGCGCACATAAATTGCAATGTTCAGTAAAATACTCAACAGCTTTCCGCGCGTTCCGCCTACATGTTTTTTAGAAAAGATGATCATCGCATTATAAAAGACGCGGACATAATTCAAACTGCCTTTTTTCGTGCTCTCTCCTTTGAAGTGAATAATCGAAGTTTCTGCGAAATAATAATTTTTATATCCTGCGTTTTTTATGCGATAGGAAATATCGATATCTTCTCCATACATAAAATAATCTTCGTCGAGCAAGCCGACTTTATCCAACACCCTTTTACGCAACAGCATAAACGCTCCCGACAAAACATCCACTTCATGCGTTTCATTTTTATTTAAATAAGTAAGGTGATATTTGCCAAGTGTTTCGGAATTTGGAAATAATCTTGCAAATCCGGTCATCTTTGCAAAGGCTGCCAGCGGGGACGGAAAGCCGCGTTTCGATTCGGGTAAAAATTTCCCGGTTCCGTCAAACATCTTCACGCCCAAACCACCCGCATCTTCCCGCTGATCCATAAAGGCGACACATTTTTGCAAAGTATCTTCGCGGATAACAGTGTCGGGATTCAGCAATAAAATATATTCGCCCTTCGCTTCTTTGATCGCCTGGTTATTTGCTTTTGAAAAACCAAAATTCTCTCGGTTCGCAATTACTTTTATATCCGGAAATTTTTGCTGCACCATTTTTACGGAATCGTCGGTAGAATTATTATCGACGACAAAGATCTCGTATTCGAAATCTGTTTTGGATCGGTATACAGCGTGCAGCGCCTGCTCAAGAAAGTAGCGCACGTTATAATTAACTATGACAATGGAAAGTTTAATCAATTTGAAGATTTGAAGATTTGAAAATGAGACAATATATGAAAACAAATCATTCGTAGAATTTCTTCCCGAAGTTATAACATTTTCAAATTAACACATTTATTCAAATCTGTTTATTTCTTTACGGAGTTCATGAATGCTTCGCATTTTCAAATTTTCAAACCTTATTAAGGTAGCTTTCATAAGGCAGGCGCGCCTGTATGGAGCGGGCGAGTGTAATTTCATCAACGTATTCCAACTCGCCTCCAAACGCAATACCGCGTGCAATCGAGGTGATCTTCACGTCGTATTTCGACAGCATCTTAGACAAGTAAAAGATCGTGGTATCCCCGTCAATCGTAGGATTAAGCGCCATGATCACTTCCCTGATTTCTCCGTTATCGACACGGCTCATCAGAGTTGCAATATTTAATTGCTCCGGACCAATACCATCCATCGGGGATATCAATCCTTCCAGCACATGATACAAGCCGTTGTAGTGCCGTGTATTCTCGATCGCGATAATATCCCTGAAATTTTCTACAATGCAAACCACGCTTTTATCCTTGAACGAACTCGTGCATATACTGCAAATTTCTTCATCGGAAACATTGTGACAAGTCTTGCAGAATTTAATATCGCGGCGCATTTTTATAATCGCTTCCGACAATTGCTTTGTATCGTTCTCTTCTTTTTGCAAAAGATGCATCACCAGGCGCAGCGCAGTTTTTTTGCCAATGCCCGGTAAAGTGGCAAAAGAATTCACAGCATCTTCTATTAATTTTGACGGGAAAAGCATAGTGTAAAAATAGTGAAAAAGAGTCGTAAGTTGTAAGTCGTAGGTCGAAAGATTCCAAGTGTAAGGAATAAGGTATAAGTAATACGTAAATTTTATTTAATTTCATTCATCATTTAACATTCATCATTCATCATTATAAAACATGTCTCCTACCTGGATAGCTGTCAGCATTTTTGTATATTTTATTTTCCTGTTTGTAATTGCCTGGATCACTTCAAGGAATGCGAATAACGATGCGTTCTTCCGCGGAAATAAAGCGTCGCCGTGGTATATTGTTGCGTATGGAATGATCGGCACTTCGCTTTCCGGAATTACTTTTATTTCTGTTCCGGGGAAAGTGGGTGTTGCGCATTTCGCTTACTTCCAGGTGGTGCTCGGTTATCTCATCGGCTATTTTGTGATCGCGTTTATTTTACTGCCGCTGTATTACAAACTCAATCTTACATCGATCTATACTTACCTGCAAAAAAGATTCGGAAACCACACGTATAAAACCGGTGCAAGTTTTTTTATTTTATCCAGGACACTCGGCGCAACACTGCGATTATATCTTGTGATCAATGTATTGCAATTATTTTTATTGCCGGAAGGATTGGGATATTATACGGTGGCATCATTTATAATTTTAGTGATGATCTTGTTGTATACTTTCAAAGGCGGTGTAAAATCTATCGTCTGGACGGATATGCTGCAGACGACGTTTATGCTGCTGGCGTTAGTTACATGCGTCTGGTTTATTAAAAATGAATTGCATTTATCTTTTGGCGGATTGATGACATCACTGAAAGCAAAAGGTTATACGGAAGTTTTTATGACGGATTGGCTGAAAGGAAATTATTTCCTGAAACAAATTTTAGGTGGCATGTTTATTACGATCTCGATGACAGGTCTCGACCAGGAAATGATGCAAAAAAATATCAGCTGTAAAAATTTAGGTGAAGCGCAAAAGAATATGATCACCTTTAGTTTTATTTTGCTGCTTGTGAATTTAATTTTTTTGGTGTTGGGCGGAGTGCTTTATTTATATGCGACGGCGGAAAATATTCCCGTTCCTGTTTTAACGGATAATTTATTTCCAACGATTGCCATGCATTATTTGCCGGGATTTATTTCCATCATTTTTGTGATCGGCTTGATCTCCGCTTTATTTCCAAGTGCAGATGGCGCATTAACTGCTTTAACTTCTTCTATCTGCATCGATATACTCGGAATTAAGGATAAAGAAATGACAGAAAAGCAGCGCACAAAAACGCGACTCACGGTGCATTTTATTATGGCATTTGTTTTTTTGCTTTTTGTGATCGGATTTAAAATTTTAAACAAACAGGCGATCATAGATCTGCTGTTGAAAATTGCCGGTTACACATACGGTCCGTTGCTCGGCTTATTTATGTTTGGCATTTTAACGAAAAGAAATATAAAGGACAACCTCTCTCCTGTTGTATGTTTAATTGTTCCTGTGATTTGTTTTATTGCTGATAAGAATTGCGATAAATGCATCCCCGGTTTCAGTTTTGGTCCCGAACTGCTTTTGTGGAACGGATTGTTGACGTTTGCCGGTTTATGGCTGATCAGCAGTCCGCCAAACCCCGTTA
This sequence comes from Bacteroidota bacterium, assembly GCA_028288625.1. GTDB lineage: Bacteria > Bacteroidota > Bacteroidia > Chitinophagales > JADIYW01 > JADJSS01. The sequence continues at coordinate 27,060 of JAQBNI010000110.1, forward strand.
TATCACCTGATAGTGAACTCCTTAACTAAATAAACTATTTATTATTACCTTTGCGAGTCGGATTTGATGATAAGTTATTTGTTATTGGGAATGAGGACCCGATAATAAAAATAATGCTGAGTAAAATCAAATCGTAAATTGAAAATCGTAAATCGTAAATAAAGTATGTCATTAGAAGATTTTAGAAAAAAAAGACCTTTCAAACAAAAGAGCTGGACACAAGTAAATGCATCCAATAGCTGGAGCATGTTTCGCATCATGAGTGAATTCGTGGATGCGTATGATAAGATGGATAAGATTGGACCGTGCATTTCGATATTCGGTTCTGCGCGTACCAAGCCGGATAGTCCTTATTACCAGATGGCAGTGAAGGTAGCGGAGCGTTTAGTGGAAGAAGGCTACGGCGTGATCACCGGCGGTGGTCCCGGCATTATGGAAGCGGGAAATTTAGGCGCGCAAAACAAGGATGGAAAATCCGTCGGATTAAATATTGAATTGCCTTTTGAGCAAGGACACAACCCGCATATCGATATCGACAAACTCATCTCTCACCATTATTTCTTTGTGCGTAAAGTGGTGTTTGTAAAATATGCGCAAGGCTTCGTGTACTTACCAGGCGGCTTCGGTACTTTCGATGAATTATTTGAAGTGATGACGCTGGTACAAACCAAGAAGATCGATCGTGTTCCGATCGTGTTGATGGGAAAAGCATTCTGGGCGGGCATGATAGATTGGATCAAAACAGAAGTGATGGCAAACCAACACAACATTAACGAAGCGGATCTGAATTTATTTATCATCACCGATGATGTTGAAGAAGCGGTTAAACACATCAATACTTTTTATGATGAGCATGACCTTGCTCCAAACTTCGCTTAATTAGAAATTTTAACCATGGTTTATACATAAGACATTTAGCCTTATGTATTTCTATGATGACAAAACTTATCATAATCATCTGGTAGTTACTTCTTAAGCTAAAACTTTCCTGTTTAAATAATCACAACTCAATTTATTTGTATTTTTTACTTCATAGACTCTTCCCAATCATGTATGGAGCCCGTTTTATACATTCCAGGGCAGATATAATGTTGGACAATATGCCAATTTTGATAAAGTGAACGGACTCTATTCACAAACAGTTGATCTTAGTTTTTTATGGGGAGGTTCACTCCAATCCCGCTATATGGTATTCAGAAGATTAAAGACGGCAGGTTATCAATATTATTGGGTAAAAATATCCCCGAATTATTTATTAGAGCAATACGGTAGTATTACCATAAACAATGGTAAATACCAAATGAACAGTATTGTAACCGGACAATAATTGCGGGTTAACTTAAGAGATTCTTTATCTTTACGGAATGATATTTCTCGTAAGAATTCCTCTCTTATTTATATTCATTGTATCATTCACAATTTGTTATTCAATAGACCCTGGATCGCTTGGATTTTCGAAGCCGGTTAATCTGCCGTTCAATTTAGCCGGAAGTTTTGCCGAGCCGCGCGAAGATCATTTTCATTCCGGCATTGATATCAAAACAAACGGCGTAGAAGGCGAACCCGTTTTCAGTATTTACAATGGTTATGTTTCCCGCATTCTTGTTTCTCCGTATGGATACGGCAGGGCAATCTACATCACGCATACCAACGGCTATACCAGTGTTTACGGGCATCTCAGCAAGTTCAATGCTGCAATAGAAGAATATGTACACAAGCAACATTACAATACGCAAAATTCAGAACTCGATTTAAAAATTAATCCATCTTTATTTCCGGTGAAGCAAAATGATACGATCGCTTTTTCAGGGAATACCGGCGGAAGTACTGCTCCTCACCTGCATTTCGAGATCCGCAATACCAAAACTGAAGAGGCATTGAACCCGCTTGATTTTTATCCGAACGAATTTTATGTGGATACAATTCCGCCACAGCTGAACAAGGTAAAGATCTATCGCTTTGACAGCTTGTTTTACAATGCAACGACAGAGATCCTCCCCTTAAAAAAAGAAAACGCTTATTATACAACGATGAGAATTCCGGTAAGCGAAAAATATTTTTGTCTTTCTCTTGAAGGATTTGATAAGCAGGATAATTCTGAAAACAAAAACGGTATCAAAAAAATAGAGGTGTTTCAAAACAATGCGATTGCATTTAAATACGATATCACTAAAATTGATTTTTCATCGACGAGAATGTGCAATGCCTTTGTGGATTACGACGAGATGATGAACGACAGCGGCTATTTTTACAATGCCTATCAATTGAAAAAAAATACATTGGATATTTACAGCGTGGGAAATGGCTTCCTCTCTACGCGTACCGACGACAGTATTGATTTAAAAATTTATTGCTACGATTACAATGAAAATAAAACAGAAATTCACTTAAAGTTTATCTTTTATAAAAAGCAGCCGGTTCCTTTTCCAAAAGACTTAAAAGAAATTTTTGTAGAGAAATATGATTCTATTGAACAAGGAAATTTTCGTATGAAATTCCAATCCAATACATTCTTTGATGATTTATTGATGGGGAAGATTACATATCCCGGTAGAGATAGTTTATCAGACATGTTTTCTGTTTACAGCAAATATAATGTCGCTTTAAAAAAACCTGCTGTTATTGAAATTACTACTCCCGTAAAAAAATTAAGATCAAAAATAGTTATTATGAATGAAGATAATAATGGCAAAAAAAAAGCATTAGCTTCAAATTCTGATGATAAAAAAATATACGGACAAACAAGATCGCTCGGTTTATTTTACCTGCAGTATGATACGACCCGACCGCTTGTAAAATTGCTTAACCTGGCTAACGATTCTACATTTTTTTCACCAAATATTTTAGTCAAGATTAAAGATGATCTCTCCGGTATTGCAAATTACAATGGCTACATTGATGGTCATTGGGTAAATTTTTACTATGATGCCAAGAACGACATGATCACTTATAATTTTGATGAATATTGCCCGAAAGGAGTGCATACGCTGAAGGTATCGGTAACAGATAAGAAAGACAATGAGACCAACCTGATACAAATTTTCAACAATAAATAATTTTAATTTAATCCTAAAATAAATTGTATGTTACAGGAAGGAACCAAAGCTCCGAAAATTGATGGAGTAGATTTTAAAGGAAAAACGACCATATTATATTTTTATCCGAAGGACGACACCCCAGGCTGCACAGCAGAAGCCTGTAGTTTCCGTGATAATTACACAGCACTTACAAAAAAAGGATTCCAGGTAATTGGTGTAAGTCCGGATACAGAAAAATCTCATCAGAAATTCAAAAATAAATTTGATCTGCCGTTCCAGCTTGTTGCAGATGATAAAAAAAAGATCGTCAATGACTATGAAGTATGGGGAAGAAAAAAATTCTGGGGAAAGGAATATGATGGCGTTCTTCGCACAACATTCATTATCAATTCAAAAGGTGTTATCGAAAAAATAATTGATAAAGTAGATACACAGGAAGCTACAAAACAGGTTTTAGAACTCATGGGGAAATAAACTTTTTGCTCACTAAAAAAAGGTACGCACCTTCTTAATTTCCCTTAATAATTTTATTGCTGTAGGATAATGTCAATTGTTTTCTTATTTTTAGTTTAATGAATCTGACAGCAACAGATACCGATGTAAGTGCATTGAAAGATCTTCTACAGGTCAAATACAGCCAGTTAAGCGCATTGCTTGAAGCTACAAAAGCCATCAACGATAATGTATCTTCTGAAGGCTTGTACCAGATCTATAAGAATACACTGAATGAACAGATACGTGTAAAGGATATTGCATTGTTTATGTACGACCAGGCATGGAAACGCGTGGTCTGGCAAAACAATTCTCAGCCTGATGCTTTTATCCCGATACAATCTCATTTTGATAATTATAAAACGGTAAAAGAATTATCAGATGAAGAACAGGTGATCTTTGGCGGCTTTAAATACATTGTACCGGTCTACCATAAGCAACAGCCCCTGGCGCTTGCACTGTTCGGAGAAATATCAGAAGATATCTCACACCAGAAAAATGAGCTGCTGGAATTCACGCAGATCTTTACAAATATTATTACCGTTGCCGTAGAGAACAAGCGGTTGTTTAAAAAAGAAGTAGAAAAAAAACAGCTCGACAAAGAACTCGATCTTGCATCAAGAGTGCAGGGAATGCTGATCCCTAAAAAACTTCCTAAAAATAAACTATACGAATTTGCCGGCTTGTATCTTCCTTACAAAGGAATCGGCGGAGATTATTACGACGTGATCCACATTAATAAAGATGAATTTGTTTTTTGTATCGGTGATATTTCCGGCAAGGGTATTGCAGCTGCATTAGTGATGGCAAATTTGCAGGCATATCTGAACGCAACACTGACTTTAAATATCCATTCAAAAAAATTAGTCGAGAACCTTAATCAAAAAATATACTCTATCACGAACGGTGAAAATTTCATTACGTTCTTCATGGCAAAGTATAATATGCTTACAAAGGAACTGATTTATCTCAATGCAGGACATATTCCGCCAATACTTATCCATAGCGATAAAATAGAATTGCTGGAGAAAGGATGTACGCTGCTTGGAATTTTTGAAGAGCTGCCTAAAATTGAATTCGGTATAAAAACTGTTCAGCCTAATACAACTATTATTTCTTTTACCGATGGATTGACCGAGCTTGAAAATGATGAAGAAGTGCAGTTCGGGATGGACAGGTTATTGCAATTTACTTACACTAATTATCGGCTGGGTCCCGAAACGTTTAATAAAAGCCTGTATGATTACATCAGTAAATTTAAGGGCAATATGCTTTTCAATGATGACATCAGCGTGCTGACTGCTAAGTTCATGTGATCGCTATTTTTTCTCCTCAATTTCTATACTTCCGCTATCCAGGTTGATCAGTAATGCCAGCGACATTAAAAATAATGATCCCACTTTATTCGCTTCAACAAGATCACTCAATGTATTATTCAATAAAAATGCAACGATACACAAAGTTACAGCAGCAATATATTTTTTCTTTTTCCATCCTGCAAAATTATAAGCCCGCTGCGCTGTTAAAAGAGTTGCAATGATCAATACTATAAATAGCAGCAATGCCGGCAATCCCTGCTCCGTTAACAATAACAGGAAATAATTGTGAACTGTCGAACGCTCTTCATTATCGCTGATGTACGTTTCGTACGCGGTGACCGTATATTTTTTATAATTCGTGACAAAATTATTCGGTCCCACACCAACAACAGGGTTTTCTTTAAAAAGCTTAACGGCTGCGATCCACCTGTAAAAGCGCTCAACGGTGCTCATGTCTTCCATTTCAAATGTAGACGTTAAGTGCTCCGATAATTCATCATGATAGATGGTATGCTCGTAATCAGGCGAATATTTCAGGTAATTATTATTGCTCAGAATATAAATTGAAAAAACAATGACAACAACACTAACTGTTGCTAAAACATATTTCGTCAGGTTAAAACGGAGAACCATATAATAAAGCAGCATCGCACCTGTTGCGAGCCACGCGCCCCGTGTAAACGAAAAATAGATCGCTGCCAGGAAAAAAGGAATCGCATAATTTAATACTCTTCTTCTCACATAATTTTCCGGATACCAGGTTCGGGCAAGAAATATGAAAGGCAGCATCATGGTAATAAATACAGCATAGTTGACATGATTTCGGAAAATAGGATATACCGCATTCTGAATATTATCAAAGGTGAATTTAAGTGTTGCATGTTTGATCAAAATAAATATCACACAAAAGAAAGTTGGAATAAAGAGGCACCAGAAAAATAACCTGAACGATCTTTCTTTCTTAATTAATATGATGGGTAAAATAAAAAATCCAAGAAGATACCATGATTTAGCCAATACGTATTTAACAGACAATGCGATGTCCGTCGAAAAAACCGTCACCAATATACTCCAGGCAAGCTGCAGCAGGATAATAATGAAAATGGAATGTTTAAATGAAATGCTGTTTAACTCACTCTTATAAAAAATAAGATATAACAATGTACATCCTGCAAGCATGATCACTATAGGCTCTGAAGGAAGATCAGTTCCGAAACTGCCGATATATGCTTCCACCGAAACCGGCAGCACTAATAACATAATAAAAAAGATCAACCGGAAATTAAATAAAGTGAGCGCAGCAAACAGGAATACGAAGGGTATGGCGAAATACATTACGGATCCGAAATAAATTCCCGCAATAAAAAAAACCACTGACAATAAACCGGTCAACCAAAACAGTTGCTTTGCATGCCGGTCAAAATATTCAGGAACGTTGAAATCCGTATTTGTCAGCATGCTTATATAGTTCTATCAATAATGCGATGAATGAAGCCAGCAGGAAAGAAACCACAGCCGAGGCGAGTACGATCAGCCATCTCACCGGTTTTGTTTTCTTCACAGCAGGTGATGGTTCTTCTACTACATACAATGTTTTAAAATCTTTGGAAGTAGACACCGCATACTGATCGCGTATAGCGCTGAATTTCTGTATTTCTTCTGCGGTATTCGGCGTAGGATCTTTTTGCAGCTGACCATTCTTTTCATCTATCTGCTTATCCAAAAGTGATAAAACTGTCGATTTATTTTCGATAAGCATCGCACGGTAAATAGAATCCGATTTCAGCACAACGTCGTGTGCGATATCTGATGCCAAGTTTGGATCTGTATCCACAATGCTCACTTCTATCGCGCCAAGATCATTTCTTACCGCATTGAAGTTGCTGTAAAATTCTTTTTGTGTGTAATAAGTGAACAGCGGCGTCTTATCGCCCTTGATCTTGTAATGCCTGCCGAGATCATATTTATCGATCACATACAAGCTCACCGGCGCTGAATTTAAAATTGTCAGGAACCGGTTAATATCTTCCTTGCCTCCGAAAATACTTACGCCACCCACTTCTTTTTCATTAAATAAAGCAGCGCGGTCCGTGCTTATCGGGTTGGATAAATAAAATACCATCTTGGATTTGTAATAAGGAGGCATGATAAACGGCATCGTGACCACCGCGCTAATAACTATCATTGCAAGTGTAAACAACAGGATCTGTTTTTTCCATGTCATCACAATTTTCAGTATCTCTATCATCTATATAATTAAATTTAATAATTTTCAAAAATAGTAAAAGAATTGGGTTTATTCGCTCGTACCCACTTTCAGGCGGAAAGTATTTACGTTGATTAAGCCCGTTAAATACGCAGTAAAAGGAACAGAGCAGAAATATATCGCAAAATGCGCAGCAAGATCATAACCCTTTTTAACGGAGAAATTGATTTTCCCGATACCAAACATAATTATAACGCAGGCAAATAAAAATGCGAATAATTGCAACGCATATTTTATATTAAAAGATATTTTGAAAATCCTGAGTATATAAAAAGAATAACAAACCAGCATAAACAGTTGTGTGATCAAAGTAGCTTCGCCCGCACCTTTTGCGCCATAATGTGTGATAAGATAAAAATTAAGTGAAATGTTGAGGATCACGGCTGTGATCAGCGTATAGATCATTAATTTGAAATCCTGGTTCGCTGTCAGTAAAGTTCCGATCACGTATAAAATTGCAACAGGGAAAAAGTTCAGCAATAAGTATCCGAATACTTCACCGGAATAATTAAAATCGCCGTTGCTGTATAATATGCTCATTAAATTTTCTTTGTATGCAAAAAGACAAACGATGATGGAAACGGAAATGCAAAAGACCAGAGACAAACCTGTTTTCAATAATGATTTTATTTCTTTGTGTGAGGCAATGCGGTAAGCAAACAGCGGCAACAATATGGTAGCCAGCAAGTAACCAATATTATTCAGCGACTCCATAATTCTGTAGCCCTGAGCGTAGATACCTGATTCTGCTGCTCCGTTCGCGCCTTGCAATCGCTCCAGCATAACGCCGTCGATGCGGTAGTACACCGTCATTAAAAAATGGATCACCGCATATGGCAAGGTGGCTTTTGCAATAACAATAAAGTTTTTCAGATTGAAATTAAAGACCATTTTGTTTGTTAGTCTCAGCGAGAAAAATAAACAAGTGATAAATGTGATTGCATAGGCAGCAAGCTGCGCCAATGCAAAATTGAAAATGCTGAGTTTGAAGAAAGGCAAATTTCCCCAGATCAAGAACCCGCAAAAAATGATCATCAGGAATTTATCCAGCACTGACAACATCGCATCGGAAATAAACAACTGGTGCGCCGATACATTGGAACGCAGGTAAATATTGAACGACAATAAGATCTGGTTAAGAAGGATGATCCATATAAATGGCTTTGAAAGATAGCCTATAGGATATGCGACCGCAATGCATAATACGAGGTATACTACAAATAAAAGCGTTTTAAAAACGAGAATTGCCGGCAGTAATTCGTTGATCTTATTTTTATCGGCGGCTACCTGGCGATTGTTATAATTCTGCAAACCGAAATCAAGAAGGATCTGGAAAAGGTAAGTAAAATTAAAGATCGCGAAATATAGCCCGTACGCGCTTTCCCCTAATTTGTTTTGTACGGTCCGGTCGATGCCGAATACCCAGAATGGCTTTATCAATAAATTGATAAGCACCATAAAAAAAACATTAAAAACAAATGATTTGCGCAAGCCTAAAGTTTAAATATCGACCGGAGCTGATCCACTCCTTGTCTCGAATAATAATTCACGTATTTTTTATCATAAATTTTAAAAACGATATAACTGTTCCGGTCATTCCAGAATATGTCCCCGATAATGACCCTTCCATCTTTCAATGTATAATTATAATAAATAAGCGATTTGAGACCGGGAATTTCCACTGCTGCAGAATCGCGTATATAACTGTTGAAAAGGTCATAATTTTTTTTCGGAAGATCGACATGCTGAAATTCCGTAGCGTGGTTGATCACAAATGCATCTGTTGAATCAATAAGTTTTTTAAACAGATCATGCGGCAGCTTGATGCTATTTGCGGCAACTGCGGCTTTTTTTACAACATGTTTATGTGAGCTGTACTTTGTTTTAGTTTTGGTCTTGGTTTTAGTCTTAACCTGTGCAAATGCAGCGAAGCACATCATCATGATCATTGACAAAAATATAATCCTTTTCATTTAACCGTAAACTGTTTTTAAAGCCTCGTTAATTATTTTGCAAGATACGCGAATTTCATCTTCCGTTATAATCAGCGGCGGTGCAATCCGCATTGCGTTATCTGCAAAAAGAAACCAATCCGTTATTAATCCGTTTTCCAGGCAAACATCGATCACCTTTCGCAGGTTTATAAAACTATCCAAATATAATGCCATCATTAACCCGCACTCATTTATTTTTTTTATTTGCGGGTGATGAAGTTCACTGATAAAGAGTTTCGCCTTTAATTCAACAGTTTCATATAATTTTTGTTCTGTAATTTCCTGTAATGATGCGAGCGCGGCTGCACAGCAAACGGGGTTGCCGCCGAACGTAGTGATATGCCCGAGAACAGGATCATGCTGAATCACATTCATAATTTTTTTATCTGCAATAAAACATGCCAGAGGCATTCCTCCGCCGAATGATTTTCCCAGTAATAAAATATCCGGCGTTACTTTTTCTTTTTCAAACCTGAATAAATTTCCGGTTCGTCCGCAGCCGGTTTGTATCTCGTCAAACACCAGCAATGTGCCGGTTTCATTACAGCGTTTTCTTACAGCATTCAGATAACCTTCGTCAGGCACAACAATTCCCGCTTCACCCTGAACAGGTTCCATAAAAACTGCCGCAGTTTTTTTTGTGATGAGGTTGATGTCTTCCAAATCATTAAAGCCAATTTGTTTTATTCCCGGCAGCAGCGGACGATAATTCGATTTGAAATATTCATCTCCCAGCAAACTCAATGCACCTTGTGTACTTCCATGATAAGATTTTAAACAGGAAATAATTTCCGTTCTTCCCGAGTAGCGCTTTGCAATTTTCATCGCGCCTTCCGTGGCTTCGGTTCCCGAATTAGTAAAGTAAACCGAGTTCAAAGTATCCGGCAGGAGATCGCATAAAAATTTCGCAAGCTGCACCTGCGGTGTTTGAACAAACTCGCCATATACCATAGTATGCATATATTTTGCAGCCTGGCTTTGTATGGATGCTACAATTTTCGGATGACAATGACCGAGACTGCTCACATTAATTCCCGAGATGAGATCGATATATTTTTTCCCCGCAACATCATAAAGGTATACGCCTTCGCCACGAGCCACCTCAATGCCGAGCGGAGCATCGCTGGTTTGCGCAATATGTTGCAGGAAAAGCTGGCGTTGTGTCATGACGTAAAGTTATTAATTAATAATTACAACGCAGTTGTTGGTCCCTGTCAACATCAATAATTATCGATAGCAATCTCTTTGGTCAGGCGACCAAACAAGGCAGCATTTAAATTTACAACGCCGTTGTTGGTCGCCTGACCAACAACAATAATTTCGATAGCAATTTTTTTGGTCAGGTGACCAAACAAGGCAGTCTTAATAATTACTTATCATTTAACGTGTTTAAATTAGCTTTTGCATAGATGGCAGCCCTTAATATGGAGTAACTTTAGATTATTAAATTTTATAAAATGGCGGTGAAGAATAATTTGAAAAAAGACTTTTCCATTTTGATTACCGGGACAGGTTTTTCAGGCATTTGTGTGGGCATACAGCTTAAAAAAGCGGGCATACATAATTTTAAAATTCTTGAGAAAGCAAATGATGTTGGCGGCACTTGGCGTGATAATACTTATCCCGGGGCAGCCTGCGATGTAAAATCAAATTTATATTCCTTCTCTTTTGAACCAAACCCCAACTGGAGCAGGGAATTTTCCGCACAAAAAGAAATTCTTGATTACATCAGGCATTGTGTAAAGAAATACGATCTTGAAAAACATATTGTATTTAACTGGGAAGTAGCGACTTCCATCTTCCATGAAGATAAAGCCATGTGGGAAGTGATCAACACGAGAAAAGAAAAGCTTTTTGCGAATGTGATCGTACCAGGCAACGGACCATTGCATATTCCGAGCCTTCCGGATATTGATGGCATTCGTGATTTTAAAGGCGAAGTTTTTCATTCTGCAAAGTGGAATCATGATTATGATCTGGATGGAAAAAATGTTTGTGTGATCGGCACCGGTGCAAGCGCAATACAGTTTGTTCCGGAGATACAGCCGAAAGCAAAAAACCTTTATCTCATGCAGCGCACTGCGCCGTGGGTACTACCAAAACCTGACGGTGAATTCACATCACTCCAACATACTTTATTTGAAAAAATACCCTTCGTTCAAAAACTCAACCGCGATTTTATTTATTATTTCAATGAAGCGCAGGTGGTTGGATTTATGTATGAAGACAGAATTCTCAAATTAGGAGAAGCGATCGGAACCAGGTACATGAAAAAAATTATCAAGGATCCAACACTACGTAAAAAATTAACACCGACTTATAGGCTGGGCTGCAAACGTGTATTAATGTCGAATAATTATTATCAGTCGCTTGCGAAGCCGAATGTTGATGTGGTAACAGATGGCATTGTAAAATTCACGAAGGATGCTGTAATTACAGGCGATGGCAAGCAGCGCAAAATTGATGCGCTCATTTTGGGAACAGGTTTTCATGTGGCGGATAGTTTTCTTTTCTATGATGTGCATGGACGCGATGATGTGCAAATGAAAAACGCATTCAAGGACGGACCGCAGGCTTATTACGGATCTGCGATCCACGGCTTTCCGAATATGTTTATGATGCTCGGACCGAATACGGGACTCGGGCATAATTCCATGGTCTACATGATCGAATCACAAACCAATTATGTGGTGGATGCTATACAAAAAATGATGGCGAACAATATCCGCACTGTTGAGGTGAAGGAAGAAGTACAGGAAAAATTCAATGAAGAAATTCAGCGCAAATTAATCAATACCATCTGGGACTCCGGCTGTAAAAGCTGGTATCTCAGCGCAAATGGAAAGAACCACACCGTTTGGCCCGGCTTTACAACAGAATTCAGGAAACGCACCAAAACATTCAACATGAATGATTATATCGTGGAAAAAGAAATTGTAAAAAAGAGAGAAGCGGAGTTGGTGTAATTTTTTACTTCACAGAAACCAACGCAGTCCCCGAATTCATCACTGTAAGGATCGCATTATTGTAAACCGAGCTTAAACTGGTGTACTCGAACGGGATCACAACCTTCCCGTTCTTATCGATCAAACCCAGCTTTCCATTTTTTGAAACCTTCGAATACCCTTTTTCAAATGGTGTAGCACCTTCGTATTCAAAAGCTGTTGTTGCAGTACCACTGCTGCCGAGCACTCCCCATTTACCATTTTGCTTTGCCCATGTCAACCCTTCACTTCTCGCAGAAATTTCCTGGTATTTAAAATCAATGATCTTATTTCCCTTGCTGTCGATCAAACCCCACTGCGTGCCTTTCTTCACAGGGAATGTGCCGTTGGCGGGCATTAACGCTGTTACATATTTTTCAGTGCCGACTTGTTTTCCTGTTTTATCTATCTGGTAATAATCTGTTCCGGATTTTACAATACTTGCTCCGCTTGTAAAATCTCCTACTTCATCAAATTGCGGGTTGATGATCATCTTTCCGGATGTATCAATATAACCGCATTTCCCGTTTAATTTTACCCATGCAAATCCTTCAGAAAAACTTCCAACGGCATCATACAATGAACTGTTGATGGCCTTGCCTGATTTGTCGACATAGAAAAATTTATTAGTCGCATCCTTGATCAAAATACGCCCGTTTTTACAAGCACCCCCATCAGTTGCATAGACTTTAAAAGCTTCATAGCCTTTTTTATCGAGATAATATATGTAACCCGCATATTGACCTTTCGCCATTGCTAATCCTTCCGAATACGGTCCATAAAAAACCGTAGACAGCTCCGCTATGTTATTTAAAGATTTATCCGCGAGATAAGGCTTGCTGTATTGTGTTTCCTGTATTGCGCAAATGCCTTCTGAGAAATTGACTACATTTGCAAACCATTTATCGGATAATTTTTTACCTGTATAATCTACAAAAGTATACGTTGTATTCTTACCAATAAAAATACCTTCTTCATTAAAATCACCCACCTCATTAAACTCCAGCTTTGTATTTTTCGCGGTTTGAAGATTATATAAATTAATCACTTTAAAATACGGCACTTTCACCGAGTCGTCGTTGCTGAACAATCTTGTGCCGTAAACATCCACGCTCTCCTGCGCTATGTTTTTTATCAGCTTTCCTGTTACATCAAACACCTTCGCTTTATTATTGAAAACAAACACAACTCTTTTTTCTCCTGAACTCGCAGTGATCGCGCTGTCGGCAGGAATCACCGTCTTCATATTTTTATCCAGCACGGAATACTTACCGTCTTTTTTTACGATCATCAACCCATTCTTATAGTAACCGGATAAATAATTATAATCGGGGTTTAATTTTAAGGCACCCTTTGTATTGACCACTCCATAATATCCCATTTCTTTTTGCACAATTGCCATCCCATCGCTAAACTCCTTGATTTCCTTATACTCCACGGGCAAAATAACTTTACCGGTGCTGTCGATCAAACCATACTTATCATTTTTCTTCACCATAAAAATTCCACCATCTTTTCTCAGGGAAATAGATTCATAGGTATCCGTAATTTCTTTTCCTGTTGTATCGATCAAAACAATTTCATCTTTTGAAGCTGACGTGGAGTAATTGTTCTTCGAATAGGATTTCTTGTGCTTATACACTTCTGCATATCCGTTATAAAATGTTTCCGCATCTTCATATTTCGGTTCAACAACAAATTTATTTTCTTTGTTGATATAACCATACAGTGCGCCTTCCGATAAACTGGCAGGCGCTAACCCGTTGCTGAAATAACCCATGTTTACATATTGCGGTTCAATGACAACTTTATTCTCTTTATTAATAAAACCGAATTTTTTATTTTCACCTTTGAAATTCATTAAGCCATCTCTCAAATTTCCCAGGTAAGTGTACTGCACAGGAATTATAAGCTTTCCGGTTTTATCCACGGCGCCGTAAAAATAATCGTAACTCGCTGTTTTCTTTTGTACAACTGCCAGTCCTTCACTGTAGGCTTCTACCCTATTATATATAGGTTCAACAATTATGCGCCCGGCTTTTGCAGAAAATATGCCGTAGTTGCTTAACGTGTCTTCAACAATATATAATCCATCCTCGTATGCGGTATAGATCACCGTATATTTCATCGGCAGAATTATTTTTTTTGTTTTCTCCTCCATTAAACCATACCTCGTAATAGTAGTGGAACTGCTATAATAATTTGCCGCAGGAATATACGTGGTTTTATAAATGGTCGTAAAGCCATCTTTATTTTTACTGCCTGTCTTGTAGTCTTCTTCAGAAAACGCACAAGGAGCAGCCACCAGGAACAGGATAAAATACAGCAGTTTCTTTTCCATAATTCAATAATTTGAGGGAGTTAAATTAAATACCAAATGAAATTAATATAAATGTGTGATTTTTTGAAATTCTTAACCCACTAATAGCCTGCAATGCGTTGCCCAATGAAGACATTGTTTTATATTTGCCCATTATGGCAGAAGCAGACTTACAAAAAATTGTATCGCATTGTAAAGAGTACGGATTTATTTTCCCATCGAGTGAAATTTATGACAACCTTGGCGCCGTATATGACTATGGTCCGTTTGGTGTAGAGCTGAAAAATCATATAAAAGAATATTGGTGGAAGAGCATGGTACAGCTGCATGAAAATATTGTGGGTTTGGATTCCGCGATCTTTATGCATCCTACTACCTGGAAAGCTTCCGGTCACGTAGATAGTTTTTCTGATCCGCTGATCGACAATAAAGATTCCAAAAAAAGATACCGCGCCGATGTTTTGCTCGAAGAAAAAATTGACAAGCTGAAAGAGAAGGGTGAAAAAGAATTGACTAAAAAAGGAATTGATCTGTCATCGCCTGAAGAAGATAAAGCAAAAGCCAGCCGCGATTATGCCAAAGGCGTTGCGCTAGAGCAGGAGTATGGTAAGGCAGCTGAAGCGGCAGATTTTAAAAGATATAAAGAATTGATCGAGGAATATGAAATTGCGTGTGAAGTATCCGGCTCGCGAAACTGGACGGATGTGCGGCAGTTCAACCTGATGTTTGCCACGAAAATGGGCGCATTGGATGAAGCAGCAACCGATCTTTACTTGCGTCCTGAAACAGCGCAAGGGATATTTGTGAATTTTCTTAATGTGCAAAAAACAGCGCGGATGAAAGTTCCTTTCGGCATTGCACAGATCGGCAAAGCGTTCCGTAACGAAATAGTTGCACGACAATTTATTTTCCGCATGCGCGAATTCGAACAAATGGAAATGCAGTTCTTTGTTCGTCCCGGCACTGAGCTGGAATGGTTTAAGACATGGAAGGAAACGCGCATGAACTGGCATCTCGCTCTCGGCACACCGCAGGAAAATCTCCGGTTCCACGTTCATGAAAAATTAGCGCATTATGCAAACGCAGCAGAAGACATTCAATTTAAATTCCCGATCGGCTTTAAAGAACTCGAAGGCATACATTCAAGAACGGATTTCGATCTCACTGAGCATCAGAAATTCTCCGGGAAAAAATTACAATATTTTGATTCGGAACTCAACCAGAATTATGTTCCTTACGTGATTGAAACTTCTATCGGTCTCGACAGGATGTTTTTACGCGTCTTGAGTGAATGTCTAAAAGATGAAACACTGGAGAACGGCGAAACACGCACCGTTTTAAAACTTCCTCCTGCGTTAGCGCCAATAAAAGTGGCTGTTCTGCCACTTGTGAAAAAAGACGGATTGGCGGAAAAAGCCAGGGAGATATTCGATACGCTTAAGTTTACAGGCAGGTTTTTTTACGAAGAAAAAGATACGATCGGCAAGCGCTACCGACGCATGGACGCCATCGGTACGCCGTATTGCATTACCGTTGATCACCAGACGCTCGAAGATAATACCGTAACCATCCGCGAAAGAGATTCCATGTCGCAGGAACGCATTGCGATCGCCGATATTGAGAAAACAGTTGGCGTCAAAATTGATATGAATAACCTGTTGCGTAAAGCGATCGCATAATGTTTCTCAAAAGAATATATACCATTTCTTTTTTTCTTCTTGCATACTCATGTTTTGCAGGCAATCCTGCGCTGCATGGAAACTGGAAAGGATTTATTGTTTCCAATCTCGATGTATACAACAGCACCGGGTTGCCGGTTTCCTTAAGTATTGTTGATGATAATGACGAAGGTGATCTGGTTGGTGAAATGACCGTGCAATACCGTTATCAAACCGACATCTACAAAGCAAAATATGCGATCGAAGGAAATATTGATTATGAAAAATATGTGATCTCGTTGAGGCAAACTCATTTTGTCTACTCCGATTTACTTCCCAAGGGATTGCAGTGGTGCATAGGCGGAGGAACGTTTAATATTTACCGCAGCACTTATGGCAAGAAGACCTATATGGATGGTTATATGAAAAGCAACTGCGGCAAGGAAGACATGCGCATGATCCTGATCAAAATGTAACCGCGGATACTTTTTTAATTGATAAAAAGGCTTACCTTAATGATATGAAAAAACAATTTTACTTTTCCATTTTATTGGTTTTGGTGACGATCACCGCATGTAAGAAATCCTCAACAAACGCAGTAACGGAAGGAACGTTTACGGCTTTAACTTATAATGTAGCTGGCTTACCGGAACCGGTTTCACAATCTCATCCACTGGTAAATTCGCCGCAGATCAGTTCGCGCCTGAATAATTACGATATTGTAAACGTGCAGGAAGATTTTGGTTATGATAGTTTATTACGGCTGCATGAACATCATCCCTTTCAAAGCAAATATTTTGCAGGCACATCCTTAGGCGATGGATTGAATTTATTTTCGAGATTTTTATTTCTCGATTACATGCGAACTGCATGGGTAGATTGCAATGGTACGGATTGTTATACGCCAAAAGGATTTACTTATTCACGCGTAAAACTTGCAGAACATGCTTACATAGATCTGTATGATGTGCATTGCAACGCAGGCTCGGATGTGCTCGACCTTGCAGCACGAAGAAAAAATATTCTGCAGATGTGCGCATACATTGATTACCGTTCGAAAGGTCATGCAGTAATTATTATGGGCGATACGAATACCCGCTATACAAGAACAGGCGACAATATCCGCGAAATACTAAATCGCGATTTTAAAGATGTATGGATCGAGCTGGAACGCAATGGCGTAGTTCCAAACCAGGATGGAATTTCATTATCGGATTGCGATCCAACTTCTACTTATGCAAATTGCGAAGTGGTAGACAAAATATTTTACAGGAGCAACGATGAAGTGAAACTTACACCGCTTGAATTTGCAATTCCCGGCGACCAGTTTTTAGATGCAAATGGCGAATGGCTTTCCGACCACAGACCGGTGTATGCAAAATTTAAATTCAACGTTTTAAAATAATTTATCCATTAGTTATGCTATAAGCATGAGAAAGCATCTACTCCTTTTTACAAGTCTTGTTTTTATTGTGATAACAGGCTGCAAGAAGCAGGCAGATGAAATTAAACATGGCACTTTCACTGCAATGACCTACAACATTGCAGGATTGCCGGAACCGATCTCCGGCTCACATCCCGCCATCAATACACCATTGATCGCTAAATTACTTAACGATTATGATGTAGTGAATGTCCAGGAAGATTTTAATTACGATCAACTCCTGAGAGCAAATGACCGGCATCCATTCAAAAGTAAATATGAAGCTAAAGTAAGTTTTGGGGATGGATTAAACCTGCTATCGAACTTTCCTTTTACCGACTTCGTACGAACTCAATGGACTAAATGTGAAGGAACGGATTGCCTGACACCGAAAGGTTTCACTTATTCGAGATTGAATATTGCAGGCGATGTGTTTATAGATTTGTATGATGTGCATTGCGATGCAGGAAGCACACCGGAAGGCTATGCCGCAAGAAAAAGCAATATATTGCAATTGGTGGCTTACATTGATGCACATTCACAGGGACATGCAGTGATCATTATGGGCGACACCAATACCGAATATACGGAAACACAGGAAAACCCGCGCGAGATATTGAACCGCGGTTTTAAAGATGTGTGGGTGGAACTGATCAGGCATGGAATATTGCCCACGCAAAACGACAGCTCCCTGGATTGCGGCAATCTCGTAACAAACGAAGTAGATTGCGAAGAGCTTGATAAAATATTTTACAGGAGCAACGACGAGGTAAAATTAACCGCACTGGAATATGCAATCCCCGGAGATAAGTTTTTAGATGTGCGCAGGGAATGGCTTTCCGATCACCGCCCTGTTTTCACGAAGTTTCAATTTGATATACTGAAATAAGTTTCCTAAGGGTGAATTTTGAATTGATAAAAGTCATAAAAGATTTGTCATTTACTTTTTGCCGATTGTCTGCTGTAACTTGCCGTCTCATTTTTTAATTCTTTGTCATGAAAAGATATTTGATTTGCGTTCCTTTTATTTTATTGTTGACGAGCGGCTGCAAAAAATCAACTAACAGTATAAAGCAGGGAACATTCACAGTAATGACCTATAATATTGCCGGATTACCCGAGCCGGCTTCAGGTTCTCATCCCGCTACCAATACATCCTTAATAAGCAAACGACTGAATGACTATGACATAGTAAATGTTCAGGAAGACTTTTTCTACGACAGCCTTTTATTGAAATATGATCATCATCCTTATCGTGGAAAATATACAAGGGCGAGAAGTTTTGGTGATGGCTTAAATTTTTTATCAAAATTTCTTGTCCTGAATTTTATGCGAACAGAATGGGAAGATTGTCATGGCACGGATTGCTATACGCCTAAAGGTTTTACTTATTCACGGGTGAAACTTGCAGAAGGCGCTTACATAGATCTCTACAACTTACACTGCAATGCAGGCGGCGATGCGCCCGATTATGCGGCTCGCAGAAATAATGTTTTGCAGTTGTGCAAGTACATTGAATTTCGTTCCAAAGGAAATGCAGTGATCATTATGGGCGACACAAATACAGATTACACGTATTCGCAGGAAAATACGAGGGAGATCCTGAGCCACGGATTTACAGACGTATGGATCGAACTGGTAAGACATGGAATATTACCGGTTCAAAATGATATACGGATTGGCTGTGGCGTGCACGCGATCAATGAAACGGATTGCGAGGAAGTAGATAAAATATTTTACAGGAGCAACGATGTTGTAAAATTAACTGCACTGGAATATTCAATACCGGGTGGAGATTTTTTAGATGCTCACGGCGAATGGCTTTCCGATCATCGTCCTGTTTCAGCTAAATTTCAGTTTGATGTGCTGAAATAAAAGTTGGCTATTAATAAGATTTTAGTTGACAATAATCTGTGAACTGTGATCGGTTAACCCTTCCTCATGCTTCCAATGATCTCATTTGCTTTTGCAAGATCTGCTTCGGAGCCTATGTCGATCCAGATATCGCTGTCGTGGTGATATGCTTTGATGATATTTTCTTTGCAGAGATCGAGGTACCAGTCGACCATTGAAAAAGCACCGTTAAATTTATTGTTCTTAAATATCTCAGGTGAAATGATATGATAACCGCTGAACGCCAGCTGGTGCGTTCTTCCGGCAGGCTTGCGCGGCAACTTTACCTCATCCAATTTCGTATTTTTCCAACCACATAAAATATCGTCGTTATCAAATAATAAATAGCGTGAAGAATTCCTGTTACGCACGGCAAGTGTTGCCAGTGAATTATTTTTCAAATGTGTTTGGTAAAATTTTTGGAGATCTATATTTGTAAAAACATCTGCATTGCAAACCAGGAACGGCTTTCCATCATCAAAAAAATATTTTGCTTTCCACAAACCTCCACCTGTTTCCAGGATCTCATGCGATTCATCAGAAATTTCAATTCGCATCCCAAAATAATTTTGCTGTTTTAAAAATGCTTTTATCTGATCTCCGAGATAATGTATGTTAATGATCAATTCATCGAATCCGTAATACTTTAATTGTTCTATCACAATCTGCAGGATGGGCTTTCCACCCAATGGAATCAGGGCTTTCGGACAATTGTTGGTCAGCGGTCGAAGCCGTGTACCAATCCCTGCTGCAAAGATCATTGCCTTCATGCGTCAATTATTGAATTAGAGAATTGTAAAATTATGATCTAGTTTACTAATACTGAATCTAATTTTTTAAAGAAAATAACAATGTCTTCTAATAAGCAATCTAAAAATTCTTTGTTAATTTTTATTTGCCGAAATAAACCATAATCATTATAATCTAAATTAATAATGTTTGTTTTAATTTTATCAAACTCATTCTTTTCAATGTCACCATCTGCATGCACAATCTTATTTCGAATCTCAGAATAAAACATTATTTTATTTAGTTCAACATTTAATGGTTCCATTCTGATTTTATGCACCTTCTCAATATATAGTTTCGCTCTTAAAATACCTCTTCCTCTTAAATCCTTTATGTCAACATCATATTTATTTTCGTGTTTTATACTATTGCACATTTCGTTTAAATTATGTTCAACAAATGACATAATAGAAATAAAGGTAGATCGGTAAAATAATCTTGTATATTCCCAACGTAAACTTTGAAACTCATCAGAATCTACTCCGTATATATCAGCTGCAACTTTATACTTCTGTTCAATAAACTTATTGAGATCACTTAAATAATCTTTGAATGTCTCTATCTCAAACTCAAATAAAAAACTTAAGTAATTAGTTGTTTGCATATTTCAAATTATTTTCCCTTGTAATTCGCGTTCAATATGTCGAAGTTGTACCGGTATGCGATATTTTTCAGTGATATATTTTGCAGTCTGTTCCGCGCAATAAACGCTCCTGTGCTGTCCGCCCGTACAACCGAAATTGATTTGCAAGTGTTCAAAATCACGCTGCAGATAATCCTGTATATTAATATCGATCACCTTATAAACGCTTTCTAAAAATTCCTTCACCTTGCTGCGCGCTTCCAGGAACTCGATCACAGACGCATCCTTTCCTGTAAACTCTTTATACGGGTCATACCTTCCCGGGTTGTGCAATCCGCGACAGTCAAAAACAAAACCGCCGCCGTTGCCATGTGTATCTTCAGGAATACTTCTCCTGTAAGAAAAACTATTGACTTCAACTTTTAATTTTTTATCCGCATTATTATTCCAAACTTGCGTTGCAGTTTCTTTCTCGTCCAACTTTTCAGCTTCTGCAATATTCAGGAAGTCTGCCTGGCACAGTTGGTGCAGTACATTATATAATTCCGGTAGCTCAATCTTTAAATTTACATTTGCGAGGAACCACCGGATATTTTCTATCGCAGGAAGTATACTTTCTATAAAGTGTGTGCGTTTTTCTATCAACCCGCGAAAACCATATGCGCCGAGTACCTGCAGCATCCTGATCAGCACAAATGCATAATAGCGGTCTTTAAAATCCTGCTTGTCTATCTCAATTAACGATTCAACTTTTTCCGTATAAAAATCAAAAAGCTGGTCGCGCAATGCATAAGGAATTTTTGCGCCTGCCTGCCACAACAACGAAGCGGCGTCATATTGCAACGGACCTTTTCTTCCCCCCTGGTAATCGATAAAAAATATTTTTTCGTCGTGTATCATCACATTCCTCGACTGGCAATCACGGTACATGAAGTATAGATTTTTTTCCTGGAGGAGATAATCACACAACCAATGAAAATCTTTATTCAGTTTTACTTCGCTGAATTGCGCTCTTGCTATTCGTGCGAAATAATATTTGAAGCTATTCAGATCCCAGAACATGGAACTCCTGTTGAACTTGGAGATCGGGTAGCAAGAAGCAAAATCAAAATTCTCCGCTCCTTTTATCTGCAGGAATGCGAGTTGATGAAGCACTTCCCGGAGATACAATTTCACTTCATCCGAAATTCCATGCGTCTTAATTAACGAATACAAAGAAACATCTCCGAGATCCTGCTGCAGATAATATTGCTTGTCGTTGCTTACTGCATAGATCTGCGGGACTGCGATTTCTTTCTGGTGAAAATGGCGTGTGTGATGAATGAAGGTTTCATTTTCCTTCGTGTCCTTGCCATAAGTACCGATAGCTGAATTTGCAGCACTGTGTAAACGGTAATAGATGCGGTCGGAACCCGATTGCGGCAATTTCAATATACTCTGACAATCTTCTTTAAAATATTGCTGAAATAATTGTTGTAGCGCTTCATCGTGTTGCATGTTGTAAAGATAATTTTTTGTACAAACCTATACTGATTTTATATTAACCAAAATTTTACCGAATTGCTCACTGTTCTTCATCCGGTCGAATGCCGCAACTGCATCTTTAAAATCAAATACTTTATCTATGATCGGCTCGATCTTGTGTTCATTACAAAAATCCAGCATCTTAAAAAAATCTTTGTCGCTGCCCATCGTACTTCCCAGCAATTGCAGGTGGTTCCAGAAGATCTGGCGCATATTCAACCCGGATGGCAAGCCTTTAGTAGCTCCGTAAAAAACAAATTTGCCTGCAGGTTTTAATGCAGCGATCAGCTCGTTCATTCCATCGCCGCATGCAGAATCGATCACGATATCAAAACCGCCGACAGATTTTGCTAAATTTTTTACCGCATCTTTTTCCGTATAATTCGCGCCGTCTTTCGCACCAAGGTTTTTGCAAAATTCAATTACTTTTTCCTTGCTGGAAGTCACATACGTATTTGCGCCCACAGCTTTTGCAAACAGAAATGCAAATTGCGCCACGCCGCCGCCAACGCCGGAGATCAATACATTCATACCCGATTGTACTTTCCCTTTGTTGAACAATGCATTGTATGCAGTTAAGCCTCCAAGCGGAAATGCAGCAGCCTGCTCCATAGAAAGGTATGCCGGTTTTTGATGCAGCCTGTCGACATTCACCACAACATACTCCGCCAGCGTTCCGTGTGACGGCATTCCTAATATTTGTGAATCCTTTGATTGAAAACGTTCGTCGTTTCCCCAGTTAATATTGGGATTGATGATGACTTCCTTTCCAATCCAGCTTTTATCTCCGTCATTTCCAACTTTCTCTACAACGCCGGAACCATCTGAACCCAGGATAGCAGGCAGCTGAATTTTAGCATACTGCCCGTCACGTATCCATTGATCGCGATGGTTGAGCGCAGCATAACTGATCTTCACAAACGCCTGTTGCCCCGAAGGAACCGGCGTATCCACCTCTTCTATCTGAAACGCATCCCCGCGTAGTACTAAAGCCTTCATTTTTTTCATAAAGCTAAGAATTTGCTTAATATTAAATTTATGGTAAGTTGATGGAAACTTTCAAACCTTTTTGAGTTTCCATAGTTTTTTATTGCTAAATTTGCAGTCCTCATGGTCGCAACACCCGAAAATATCAGCCAGCCGCAACATACTATTTCTTCAAAGATATTTGAAAAAGCACGTCGCCTGTTCAATACCATCGGCATCCGCAACACCACAATGGATGATCTTGCAAAAGAACTGGGCATTTCAAAGAAAACATTATACAGGGAAATTGAAAACAAAGCAGACCTTGTAAAATTTTGTGTGGAGTATGATCTTGCAGAAACAGAAAAGAAGATAAAATCAATTTCTACTACCTGTGAAAATGCGATCGAAGAATTATTGCTGATTGGTGAACTGATCAGCGAAGACCTTCAGTTGTATCATCCTTCTTTATTGCGCGACATTACAAAATTTTATCCTGAAAGCCGTGCGCTGATTGAAAACCACAAAGAAACTTTCGCGCAAAAAAACATTACCGATAATTTAAAGAAAGGCATTAAGCAGGGTCTTTACCGCAAGGATATCAATATAGAGTTAACAACAATTTTTCAATTGCATTTATGCCTGCTTCCTTTGGAAATATCAGGAACAAAATACAATACTACAGAAGTATATAAAGAAGTGTTGAAATATAATTTATATGCTATTGCAACCCCTAAAGGAATAGAGCATCTGCATCAATTAATTAAAAGAATAAGATTTTAAGAATGATCAAATCAATTACGATAATATATTTTCTTCTTTTCGGCGTATCCACTGTTTTTTCTCAGCGAAACGACACGCTGCGTGTTACTTTGGATGAAGCAAAAGCATACGCAAAAATCCACTCTAACGATATTAAGCAAAATGCTTACGAAGTAGATCGCGCCCATTTAATTGTTAAGCAAGCAATGGCTTCCTTGTTGCCGCAGGTTACCGGTGAAGCTAATTATACTTATTACACTAAAGTGCCTACCAATGCCATTCCCGCAAGTACATTTTCATCAGGAATTGGAGATGCTTTCGGCCCCATAACTGACCAAATCATTCAATTAAGACATCAAGCAAATATAACAACACCTTTTAATCCTTCAACCGGTGGTGATGGAGATCTTTTATTTCCTCTTGCACAAAAAAATGCATTTACTGCAAAGATCACTTTATTGCAAACACTTTTTAACGGCGTTTACCTGATTGGCTTCCAGGGCGCCAAAATGTTTATTGAGTTAACGAAGGCGGAAAACGATGTAAAAAATGTGGATGTCAGCGACAATGTGATGCGCGCTTATTACGGAACATTGATCGCGCAGGAAAATGTAAAGATCATCTCACAAAATATTGCCAACCTTGAAAGACTGTTATACGAAACTACACAGATCTATAAGCAGGGTTTTGCCGAGCAGCTTGACGTTGATCGATTGACTTTATCCTTATCTACTTTAAGATCGCAAATAGAAGGATTGAAAGCGCAGGCATTATTGGCGGAAACAAATCTGAAATTCCAGATGGGTTATTCAGTGGATAAACACATTATTTTAAAAGACAGCACAAAAGGGATTGTCGCCAGGCTTGCTCCGTTACTGGATACTTCTTTACCAAGTTTTTCTTCAAGAAAAGAAGTAAGATTAATGAACATCAGGGAAGACATCAATAAAATAAAAGTAAAAAAAGAAAAGTATGAATACCTGCCTGTTTTGAATGGATTTGCTGCACTTGGCAGCAGTGGTCAGCGTAATAAATTTGCAGAAGTATTTGAAAATAAATGGCAGAACTTTCACTATGTAGGTGTGCAATTACAAGTTACGATCTGGGATAACTTTGCTAAAAAAAGACAATGGCAGCAATCAGAAATTGATATCGCAAAAATCAAGCTTGGAAAAGTACAAATGCAGGAAGGATTCAAACTTCAGTATATAAAAGCGAAAACAGATTTCCAAACCGCTTACCGCGATATGCAGGTACAACAAGACAATGTAGCACTCGCAAAAAAGATATATGATGTCGCGAAGAAAAAATATACGGAAGGCGTTGGCAGCAGCCTGGAAATGACACAGGCAGAAGTACAATTCTATACTTCCCAGGCGCAATATCTTGGTGCTGTATACAAAGCGTTGATCGCAAAAACAGATATAGATAAATCTTTAGGAACAGAATAAACCAATCAACAGTTTTAATTGAAGACTATGAAAAAAAATAATATACTAAGGACAAGTGCGTTGATCATGTTGTTTTTTATTTCTGCATGTAACGGAAGCAAACAGGAACAGGCACAAAAGATCCACGAAAAGATCGATACAAAGAAAAAAGAAATTGCAGATCTTGAAATGCAGCTAAAGGAACTCAACGGCGGACAAAAGGAAAACATTGACGTTTCTAAATTCATTTCTACTATTCCCGCCACGCGAAGAGATTTTGTGATGTACCTCGAGGCTCCGGCAAAAGTATATACAAAACAAAATATTTATGTGACCGGTGAGATAGGCGGCGCATTGAAAGCAGTGTATGCAACTGCGGGAATGCAGGCAAGAAAAGGCATGCCGCTGGCACAAGTAGATGATGAACTCATCCAGAAAAATATCGCGGAAGTGGAAGGTTACTACCAGCTTGCGAACGATGTGTACACGCGTCAAAAAAACTTGTGGGATCAGAAGATCGGCTCGGAGATCCAGTATTTACAGGCAAAGAATAACAAGGAAAGCCTCGAGAAAAAATTATCAACCATCCGCGCGCAATTATCCAAAACCACAATTGTTTCTCCCATCGATGGTGTAGTGGATGAAGTGTATGGAAAGTTCGGTCAGCTTACCGGACCAACAACTCCCATCTGCCGTATTGTAAACTTGTCGCAGATATATATAGAAGCGGAAGTAGCAGAATCATATGTCGGTAAATTTAAAAAAGGCGAAACCATCATCGCGGAATATGCGCCGCTCAACTATCATTATGAAGTGCCTATTGCCGCCATCACACAACAGATCGATCCGGCAAATCATACGTTTAAGGTGACGGCAAATATTCCGAACCCGGACGGACAATTAAAACCAAATCTTTTGATCAATACAAAACTGGTAGAATACAATTCAAAAAATAAAGTCGTTGTTCCTACAAAATTAGTGCAGGAAGGCATGAGCGGAAATTATATCATGACCGTAAATGCAAATGGCGTGGTAGAGAAAAAACAAATCAAAGTGGGAAGATCGTATAATGGTTCTACGGAAGTACAGGAAGGTTTAAACGGCGACGAACAGCTGATTGATCTCGGCTATAAAAATGTTGTGGAAGGCGATAAGGTGACAGTTAAAAATCAAATGTGATCATCCACAAAATTATTATTAAAAATCATCTGCAATAATTTCACAGCAAACGGTAATACATGGAAATCGACGAAAGACCAGGATTAAAGAACGAAATATTACGTGAATTCGGGATCACAACATTTGCGATCAAGAACAGGACCAGCGTCTATATTTTTACCCTGCTGATGTGTATCATGGGCGTGATCGCTTATATCGGTATGCCGCGCGAAAGCTATCCTGAAATTGTACAGCCTACTATCATTGTAAGTCTTGTTTATCCCGGAAATTCTCCGAAGGATATTGAAAATTTAGTAACTCGTCCGGTTGAAAAACAGATCAACACATTAAACGGTATCAAAAAATTATCTTCTACTTCCATGCAGGATTACACGATCATCATCGTGGAATTCGAAGGGAATAAAAATGTAGACAAAGCATTACAGGAAGTAAAAGATAAAATTGCAAAAGCAAAAAATGATCTTCCGTCAGATCTTACCAAGGAACCTACCATTACACAGGTGGATTTTTCACAATTCCCGATCATGAATATCAATCTATCGGGAGATTATTCGAATGACCAGTTAAAGGAATATGCAGATCTATTAAAAGATAGAATTGAAAAAATTCCGGAAATATCTGAAGTAGATATTAAAGGCTTGCTCGATAAACAGGTTTTAATAAAATGCGATCCGGATAAAATGCAAACGCTGAATGTCGGGTTTTACGATATCGATCAAACCATGCAGCAGGAAAATGTAACGATGAGCGGCGGCGACTTGTTAAGTGACGGAACGCGCAGGAATGTAAGGGTTGTCGGGCAGTTTACTAATCTCGACCAGATCAGGAATTTAATTGTGCGCCGCGATAACGGAAACATTGTTTATCTCCGGGATTTTGCGACTGTTGAATTTACACAGGCGGACCGCGATAGCTATGCGCGCATGGACGGCAAGCCTGTAGTAACGTTGGAAGTAAAAAAACAAGGCGGTAAAAATATGGTGACGGCTGTAGAACAAGTCGATACCATATTGTCGGAAATGAAAAAAAATAAATTGCCGAAGGATCTCAAGATCGTGATCACGGGCGATATGTCGCAGCAGACAGAGCATCTCGTTAACGAACTCGCCAATCACATTTTACTGGGAATTATTTTAGTGATCTTAGTGATCTTATTTTTTCTCGGATTACAAAACGCATTGTTTGTCGGAATTGCGATTCCTGTTTCCATGCTCATTGGTTTTGCCATTTTAAACTTTCTCGACATTACACTAAACATGATGGTGCTCTTTTCACTGATTCTCGTTTTGGGAATGCTTGTGGATGATGGTATCGTCGTCATAGAAAATATTTATCGATTGCATTCAAAAGGAATGGAATTAAAAGAAGCGGCGAAATACGGAACCGGTGAAGTTGCTTATCCCGTAATTTCTTCAACACTCACAACACTTGCTGCATTTGTGCCGTTGCTATTCTGGAAATCCACCATGGGTTCGTTTATGAAATTCCTGCCGCTCACGATGATGTTCACGATGACCGCCTCATTATTTGTGGCAATGGTCGTAAATCCTGCGTTAGCCTCTCAATTTTTAAAGATCGAAACGGGAAAAACAGTGTATAATGAAAGACGTTTTTGGGGAACAGTGATCGGGTTAGTGATTGTTGGCGTTGCTTTGACCATTATTGGTCATGCAACAAAAACTTCCATGTATGTCGGCTTCGGATCATTTGCTATTCTTGTTGCGTTTCTTTTTATTTTGAATCGCTATGTACTTGACAGAGCTTCGCATTGGTTCCAGAATCATGTGCTCGTAAAATTTGAACACGGATATGCCTCTTTCATCAAATCATCTTTAAAAGGGAAAAGACCTCTTGCATTTTTTATCGGGATAATTTTGCTGATGGTGTTATCTATTGCATTTTATTTTGGCAGCAACCCGAAAATTGTTTTCTTCCCTGAAGGCGATCCAAAATATGTAAACGTATTTATTGAAATGCCGATCGGTACGGATATCGAAGAAACCTACAGCATGACGAAACTCGTGGAGAAAGAGGTTACGGAAGTATTAAAGCCGAACAAATCAGTTGTTGAAGCGGTGCTTGCGCAAGTTGGGAAAGGTACGGCAGACCAGATGTCGGGTCCGGGTTCTAACATCGGCGTATCTCCGCAAAAATCAAGGTTGATCATTACGTTCGTTGAGTTTCAGCAGCGTCATGGCGTATCAACAGCAAAAATAATGGAAGACATTCGCGAGCGCGTAAAATTAATTCCGGGCGCAATTATTTCTGTTGGAAAAGATCCGACAGGTCCGCCTGTGGGTTATCCAATAAGCATTGAAGTAAGCGGGGAAGATTATGAAACATTGGTTCAGGTTTCTGATAAAGTGAAAAAATATTTATCGGATATGAATGTCCCGGGCGTTGAACATTTAAAATCGGATGTTGAAGCAGGGAAGCCGGAAATGCTGGTGTCCGTGAACCGCGATGCAGCACGCCGTTATGGAATTTCAACAATACAGGTTGCTGCAGAAATACGCACGGCTTTATATGGCAGAGAAATTTCAAAGTACAAAGAAGGCAAGGATGATTATCCGATCATCGCGCGCTTTTCGGATGTGAAACGATATGATCTACAGGCTTTGCTCAACAAAAAAATTACTTTCCAGCATCCGCAATTGGGGATCTGGCTGGGCGTACCGATGAGCGATGTGGTGACCGTTGATTATACCAGTGGTTACGGTTCAATCAAGCGACTCGACATGAACCGCGTGATCACTATTTATTCCAACATTAAAAAAGGCTACTCAGCAACAAGCATTTTAGCGCAATACAAACGCGAATTAAAAAATTTAAATCTTCCTGATGGTTATGCAGTAACGATCACGGGCGAATCGCAGGAACAGGCAGCCACTATGGCATTCATGCAGAAAGCGATGCTCATTGCAATATTTTTAATTTTCCTGATCATCATCACGCAATTCAATTCATTGCAGTGGCCGTTCATTATTTTGTTTACCGTTGCATTAAGCACGATCGGCGTATTTTTAGGATTGGGAATTTTCAGAATGGAATTTGTTGTGCTGATGACAAGTATTGGAATTATTGCACTTGCAGGAGTTGTGGTAAAGAATGCAATCGTATTGATTGACTTTTCGGAATTATTGAAACAGCGGAAGCGCGTGGAGTTAGGTTTGCCCGAAGGATCTACATTAACCATCGATACCTTACGAAGTATTTATGAAGAAACAGGAAGAACAAGATTGCGACCGGTGATACTGACTGCTTTAACTGCTGTACTCGGGTTGATACCGCTGGCGATCGGGTTAAACTTTAACTTCTTTACTTTATTTACTGAATACAATCCGCAAATTTATTTTGGCGGCGACAGCGTTGCTTTTTGGAGCCCGTTAGCGTGGACAGTAATTTTCGGATTAACCTTCGCTACATTCTTAACGCTCGTGGTATTACCGTCTTTATGCTTGCTTGTAGATATCACCATGCAAAAATTAAAACGTGAAAAATTGATCGTTACAGACACTAACAAAACTGTGCAATAATTGAAGAGAATTTAAGGGAGAATTTCAATTTCAAAAATAAGGACTGAATTAGCAGGAATTTTTCCGACTTCCCTGTCGCCATAACTTAAGCGACTCGGAATGATAAGTGTTCCGGCATCTCCATAAAAAAAATCGCGGATTCCTTTATCCAAACCGTCGATCACTTGTTTTTTTCCCACAATGAACGACAATGGTTCCTTCCTTTCGTACGAGTTATCAAATACTTTCCCGGAGGTCAGCTTGCCGGTATAATGAATCTTTATTGTATCGTTTTCCTTCACGGGTTTTCCGGTTCCTTGTTGTTTCCGCACAAACCAGTTTCCATATTCATCACGCACACAATCATGCAAATCATTATTTGTGATGTAATCCAGAATAGCCAATGAATCTAAAACCATCTGCTGTTTATATTGCTCGTTTTTATCAAATAAATAAACATCCTTTCTTTTAAAGTCTATCAGGTATAAATTGAAAGTGTAATATTTTTTTTTGCTGCCATTGCTGTCCGCAAGGTCAGAAGGAATAACTACCATGGCAGAATCGCCCTTGCCCATGAACGCAAATATTTCTGTCACATCCGCTTTCTTTTCCGGCTTTTTGAAATCCATTTCTACGCCGATCTTTGCGTCGAATATTTTTGTATTGAAAATTTC
Source organism: Bacteroidota bacterium (assembly GCA_028288625.1). Lineage (GTDB taxonomy): Bacteria > Bacteroidota > Bacteroidia > Chitinophagales > JADIYW01 > JADJSS01. Next base: position 57,869 of record JAQBNI010000110.1, read on the forward strand.
CTTGTTGTTAAGTCCGAATTTTTGTAAATGCATCCAGATATGATCGCCGTAAACAGGTTTTTCTTTCGAAGTATCGCACGTATATATCTTATAATAAATACCTGATGCTGTGTGTTTCCATCCTTTTTTATGGAATGAAAATAATGCAGCAGGGATAATAAAAAATAATATGATAATCAATTTTTTCATCTGCATGCAAAATAAAACATTCAAAATCAATTTATGTTATTTTCACCGAGCTTAAATTATATTTGTAAAGTGATAATGCGGGTATTGACGATCAGCCCTCTATCTTCAAAATGTATTCCATCATGAAAGTTTTAATGGTTTGTTCAGGAAATATTTGCCGTTCTCCGCTTGCGGAAGGAATTTTAAAACGAAAATGCGCGCAAAAGAAACTGGATTGGTTTATCGACAGCGCCGGAACAAACAAATGGAATACAGGATCGCCACCCGATAACCGCTCTATTGAAATCGCAGCAAAAAACGGGATCGATATTACAGCACAATGCGCGCGCAGTGTGCGAAGTTCGGATTATGAAGAATTCGACCTGATTTTTGCTATGGATGTTTCTAATTACCGCAGCCTTATGCAATGGGCGTTGGACAAAGAAGAAGAAAGCAAGGTGAAAATGATCATGGATGAAACTCATCCCGGTGAAAATAAAAGCATTCCTGATCCTTATTTTGACAACAACGGTTTTAGTATTTTTTATGAAATGCTGGATAAAGCTTGTGATGA
>JAQBNI010000005.1 GCA_028288625.1 Bacteroidota bacterium
AACAGGAAAAATATTCTTTCGGGGGATTTGAATTTCCTGTTGAATACACAAACAACAATGGCGAATTAAACATTTCATTCGCCGATAAACACTTTATTTCCAAAGTATGTCATCTCGAGTGCAGCGAGAGACCTCGCCACAACATAGTACTCGAAATAAATGGTATCAAACGCAAATTCTATTTCTCACAAACTGGCAATCAGTACTTCGTTCATTCTCCGGCATTAGGACAAATCGTTTTATTAGCAGTAAACCGTTTTCCGAATCCGAATGAAGAAACAGTAAAAGGCGGTTACATTGCACCAATGCCGGGAGAAGTAACGAAAGTATTAGTAAATCCAGGGGATATAGTAAAAAGTGGTGATGCATTGATCGTGATGCTATCTATGAAAATGGAAAATACAATTGAAGCACATACGGATGGAATTGTTGAAGAAGTATACGTTACCGGTAAGCAGTTTGTTGAAGGCGGAACGCTGCTGTTGAAAATGAAAGAGGAAAAATAATTTGAAGATTTGAAAATGTGATGATCTGAAAATGAAAAGCGAACTCTAGTACCATCATCCTGAACTTGTTTCAGGAACTATTTGAATCCAAGGAATCTCATCATCACAAATTGTGATGATCAATTAGATAAAAATAAATCAATGTTATACTCAAAAGACGATATACAAAATTTCTCAGAACAAAAATTCGCATATATCATTGTCGAAGAAAAAGAAAATGTACTCACCATAACATTAAATCGCCCCGACAAGAGAAATGCATTTCACATGCCGCTGGCAAACGAGCTCGCGTACGCATTGGCATATGCGCATTACACAAATGCAATCTGGTGCGTGGTTTTAAAAGCAAACGGTCCTGTATTTTGTGCGGGCGCCGATCTTAAAGCATTTGCAGGCGCTGACACTGCAGAGTTAACTTCAACAGTTCCCATTCCAAAAGATATGGTGAGGTTTGGTGATGAATTTAATGGGTTGCATAAACCTTGCATCGCACAGGTACATGCAGATGTGTACGCAGGAGGATTTTTAATGATCGGCGGGTGCACACATGTCGTTGCATCCGATAATGCAAAGTTCGGATTGCCGGAAGTGAAAAGAGGTATATGGCCATTCCAGGTAATGGCAACACTCGAACCGTTAATGTCCTCCCGGCAATTATTAGACCTGTGCCTACGTGCAAAAACAATTGATGCTACTGAAGCAAAAAACATAGGATTAATTACAGATGTTGTTGCAATTGATGATTTGGAAAATGCTGTTCAAAAATTAGTGAATGAAATTAAAGAGCAATCACCTACTGCAGTAAGGTTGGGTTTGAAAGCATTCCAGGAAATGAAAAGTCTGCCTGCAGACGAAAAACATAAATATTTACAATCCATGTTGATGCAATGTTTGTCGAGCAAGGATGCAGCAGAAGGTATTGCTGCATTTAAAGAAAAAAGAAAAGCGGATTGGAAGGGGGAATAAAATAATGTAATAATGAAATAATAAAATAATGAGTAAAGTTATCAGAATAGCCGGTGCGCAGGGATTTTACGGCGACAGCCCGTTAGCTGCAATGGCGATCGCGATGGAGCACGGCGCAGATTATCTCATGCACGATGCTTTGGCGGAACTCACTTTATCTATCTTACAAAAAGATAAACTGAAAGATCCGACATTAGGCTATGCACGAGATATTGAAGTTCACGCAAGAACACTTTATCCAATGGCATTTGCAAAAGGAATTAAGATCGTCACAAATTCAGGCGGATTAAATCCTGCAAGCGCTGCGGAAAAAGTAAAAGCAATTTTAGAAAAATCAGGAATAAAAGGAATTAAGATCGCGACAATAACCGGCGATGATTTCCTGGAAAGATTCAGCGAGTTGGAACAGGCAGGATTAAAACTCGAAAATCTCGATAACAACGAACCTTATTTTCCGGCAAAGTATCCTGTTACAAATGCAAATGTATATATCGGAGCACAGGCTGTAAAAGATGCACTCGACCAGGGCGCAAATTTAATTCTTGCAGGTCGTGTTGCTGATCCGTGTTTAGCTTTGGGAATTTTAGCGCATGAATTTAACTGGAAGATTGATGAAGCTAGTACACAGGAAGATTTCGATAGAATGGCTGCCGCAATTACCGTTGGACATATATTAGAATGCGGTGGACAAGCCAGCGGCGGCAATACTTATTCCGAATGGCCAATGAATTACAAACTCAGCAATCTCGGGTATCCTATCGCGCACGTAAAAGAAGATGGCAGCGCTGTGATCACAAAATTAAAATCCCAGGGCGGAAAAGTTTCGCGGAATACAGTGCGCGAGCAACTCGTATATGAAATTCATGATCCTTCAAATTATATTACACCTGATGTCGTTGTTGATCTCACAAATATAAAACTGGAAAATATTGCAGAAGATCAAGTTAGTGTAAGCGGCATAAAAGGAAAAGCAAAACCAGAAAAATTAAAATTGAATATCGGACAGATGGAAGGATATGTAACAGAACAGTTTTTCTTTTTCTCATATCCGTTTGCTTATGATAAAATTCAAATGTTCATTAAAGCGGCAAAAGAAATATGGGCAATGCTGCCTGTAAAAATTGATGAAATGCGTTTCAATATTATCGGTGTAAATGGTTTGCATGAAGATGCCGTGGATATGCCAACTGCAGATGAACTCAATCAGCGAAGCGAATTAGGCTTGCGCATCGCATTAAAGCACAAAGATGACCGCTCCGGAAAAATGGCAATCCAGGGCATTGTTTGTTTAGGGTTGAATGGTCCTCCCGGCGTTATTTCAGTGCCCGGTTGGGGAAATACAAACCGTGCAATGTTGAGCTTGTGGCCAACTCTGATACCAAGGGAATTTGTGAAGCCGGTGGTACAAATAATAAGTCTATAAATTCAACAGTATGCTAACAATAAATCTAATAGACATCGCATCAGCCCGTTCCGGGGACAAAAATAATGTCTGCAATATCGGCGTGATGGCAAAAACAAAAGAAGATTACCAAGTCTTAAAAAAACACCTGACTGCAGATCTTGTAAAAGCCCATTTTAAAGGATTGATAAAAGGAAAAGTAGACCGCTATGAATGGGATGCTTTGGAATCACTGAACTTTGTCTGCCATGAAGCTTTAGATGGCGGTGCATCGCGTAGCCTGAGAATGGATACACTGGGAAAAAATTTCAGCTCGCATTTATTGAGAATGGAATTAGAAATTGATACCATCGCTTAAAGCGATTGTATCAATAAAAGAAACCAGATAAAGGAATTCACTCGACCAATATTATTTCACAGAAGAACATCAAATGTTCCGCAAAACATTGCGCGATTTTTTGCAGAAAGAAGTTTTGCCAAATGTAGACCAATGGGAAGAAGATGG
>JAQBNI010000021.1 GCA_028288625.1 Bacteroidota bacterium
AATCCGAATCGGTGATTATAGAATTGGAATCAAAGTAGAAAATGAAGTTGTTTACTTTGCTGCTTTTGAACACAGAAAAGATATTTATAAAAGTTTTACTTAGTTATTCTTCATTCGTATAATTTAATGTAGAATGTTCCAGGCAATTACCTATAACTTCTCGATAGCAGAGTCCTCTTCCATTTAAAGTTAATTATAAAATTGCGAATATGAAGAAATCGCAAGTGCGAAACTGTTCGGGATTCTTCAGAATGACTGCTCTTAACGTACAGTAAAATAAAATCTATTTTTAATAATATTCCATTTCGTATGCATTCTCTTCGCCGAATGTCTGAATAGTTTTATTTGTCATCTTCGACACGCGCATCTGGTTATTCAATTCATATTCATTATACATAGTTGCCACCGGTCCTGAAAACTCAACGGAATAGATAGTGTCTACCAGGTTTTTGTTAGGACGATACGGATAATAACCATTCAACCCTAAAAAATAAGTAACATCTGTACCAACAAAGCTGGTTGGAAAATAAAATTCAAAATGCTGGAGCGGGGTTGTAGTTCCTGTATTCAGTAAACTTGCGTAATGAAATTGTAATGTACTGCTTATGCCACCAATAGGATATGCAATTCCAATAAAGTTATACAGCTGTTCGAGGTTATCATTATTAAAAATATAGTTACTTGCCCCGGATGGAAATGAACCGACCATCGAATCTAAAAGAATTCCATTCCTGTAATAAACCGCAATCATTTTTTCACGATGGGTGACAGTATCTATGCTTGTAATTTTATCAATGTAACCATGATCCAAGTATGCATAGTATTCAGCCCGGGAAATAAATGTATACTGTGAATCTACTTCAGACATCATAGCATTCAAATCAAAGATCAGGCGGATACTATTATTCATCTCCTTATAAATATGACAGAACTCCCTGTTATTTGCCAGTATGGAATTTAATTTGCCATCAAGAGTATCATATTTAAAATCAAATGAAAATGTGTAACCCAGACTGGTGTTCGTCCATGATAATTTTTTGAGTTTTCCTGTCAGTGATACCGGATTATTTGTAGCACCCGGTGACTGGATGGTTAAACTATTTTTTTTACATGATAAAAGAAACACGCACAGGAAAGAGATAAATACTACTATGCGTAAATATTGTGACATGATCTAATATACGAAATTCAATTTATGGATGGGAAATATTCAGAGCAAAAGCAAGGGATCTTTATTAATCATTCTATTCTTCCTCCTCCATTAACCTTCTTATTTCCACCAATTCACTTTCTGCTACAACGTATGTATCAGACCACGTGTCGTGCCAACCCCTGTCAGCTAAACATGACAATATTTCAAACGGCACTATTCTGATAAAATTTCTCATTAATAAGGTTCTGAGGTCAGGCTTATTGCCATATTCATCAATAACAATTGCCTTGGTGATAAATTTCCCCGGGGTTCGCTGAAATCTATTTTCAAAAAAAGTGTAAAGTAAAGAATAAGAAAATGCAAGTGGTATCAACAGCATTAAACCCATAAACTCCGCCACGGAAGCCATAAGAGTTTTATTGACTAACAGTAATACAAACTGGACCATCGAAATAACTAATTGAAAAACGATCATGTCTACTATAAAATGCACAAAGCGCAATCCATTCCCAATAGTTCTTATCCTTCTTCTTGCAGTAAATTCAATTGATTCCATTCTTATGTTTCCATACTCATCTCTATAGGGTTCTAACCTTACACGCGTTTCTGTTAAGTCGGAAATTTTTTTCATAGGATGATTTATATTATTTCCCGTACTCTGAGTCCGGATTTTCTTCTATTACCTCTCCCCAGTTACCGGTATTACCGCCGCTGATCAATGCATCTCCTGTTTCCGTACATACATTTTTCACTAAGCTGGAATCTGAAGGAAGAAAGAATTTTGCATCTTTATTTAATGCAAGTCTTGGATCGCTGTAAGCCTTTTGCATAAAGTATCCCCACACCGGCATTGCCGCATGACCGCCCTGCCCGGTTTCCGTATAAAGGAAGTGTAAGATCGGATCATCGCAACCCACCCATATACCTGCAAGCAGCTGCGGTGTAAAACCAATAAACCACGCATCTGTATTTTTATTCGTTGTGCCGGTTTTTCCGCCAACATCAGTAGGATATGTAAAATAAGAACGCAAACGCGCTGCTGTTCCACCGGGAGAAACCGGTCCCTTCAGCAGCTGGCACATTTTATACGCCGTATTATCACTGAATACTTCCTTCATTTCCGTTGTGAAATTTTGTATCACGTTGCCGTCTTTATCTTCAATGCGGAGCAAGTATTGCGGCTTCGTGCTGATGCCTGCATTGCAAAATGTACTGTACACCGTCATCATCTCATATAAAGAAACATCGCCGGCGCCGAGACATATGGAAGGCACGGTTGGGATATCCGTAGTGATGCCCATTTTATGCGCAAGATCCACTAATGCTTCAGGTCCGAAATTTTTCATCATATATGCGGCAGCAGTATTGATAGAATGCGCAAGACATGCCTTCATCGGGTAAGAGCCGCCGTAACGCCCGGAATTTCTTGGCTGCCACACTGTTCCCTGGTAAGTTACCGTTATCGGTCCTGTTGGGATCAGCATGCAGGGCGACCAGCCATTGTCTACTGCTAATGCATATTGGACCGGCTTGAACGCAGAACCTACCTGTCGCTTTGTATTGACATTGCAATGATCGTACTTAAAATAATCAAACTTAGGACCGCCTACCCATGCACGCACGTATCCTGTGTACGGCTCTACGACCATCATTCCTATTTGTAAAAATGATCTGTAATACTTTACGGAATCCCACGCGGTCATTGTTGTATCCCTCATGCCGTGATACGTAAACACGCGTATGTTTTCTTTTTGTGTTTGAAAATTATGAATGATGTCCGCATCGCTCATACCCTGATCTTTCAGCGCCTGCCAGCGATCGGTATACTTGCATGCAGTTTTCAGGATCGCTTTACCGTTTGCTGTTGCCCAAGGATTCCAGCCTGCTTTAAATTGCGCATTAAAGATCGATTGGTAACGGGTCATATGCTGGTTAGCTGCTTCTTCCGCGTATCTCTGCATGCGCGTATCGATCGTGGTATAGATCTTTAAGCCGTCCGTATAAATATTATATGAGTCACCGTTCGGTTTCTTATTATCCTTTGCCCATTTCTTCAGGTCCTCTGCAAGTACCATCCTGAAATATGGCGCCAAGCCGTCATTCGGTGTTTCGGGATGAAAATCAAGCTTGATAGGCTTGTCTTTTAATTCATCAAACTGCATAGATGTGATCTCTCCTTTTTCCATCAGCTTTCGTAAAACCGTCGCTCTTCTTTCGAGTGTTCGCTTTTCAAACCTGTGCGGATTATAGTAAGAAGGATTTTGAAGCATCCCGACAAACATTGCAGCTTCCTCTACTTTAAGATCTTTGGGTTTCTTATTGAAATAAACACGAGACGCACTTTGTATACCTACGGCGTTATTTACAAAATCAAACGTATTAAAATACATAGCGATGATCTCTTCCTTTGTATAACGGCGCTCCAGTCGCACTGCGATCACATATTCTTTGGCTTTCTGAAATATCCGCTGCACAATATTTTTCGCCTGCTTATGAAACATATTTTTTGCAAGCTGCTGCGTGATCGTACTGCCGCCGCCGGTGCGCCCCGCCATAAATATCGCAGCAAGCGTACGCTTCAGATCTATTCCCGAGTGATCGTAAAAGCGCTCGTCTTCATTTGCCACCAACGCTTTTACAAGAAAGGGCGATAACTGATCGTACGTGATGTTGCTCCTGTTGTCTACATAA
>JAQBNI010000029.1 GCA_028288625.1 Bacteroidota bacterium
ATTGACGGCGATAGGTATACGTATCAATTCATACATCGTCTCCAACTCAAAAACTATTTTTTCCAATTCAGTTTTTATAAAGCGATGTTGTTCTTCTGAGTCATTTGTTTGCAATAAGCCGCTGAACATTTTAAAATCAGGGGATTTTTGATTTGAAATATTTTTTTTCAAAATGAATTCATTCAAAATATCAAATACTTCTGTTACTTTTTCACGATAAATTTCTATTCCCGGAAAGACACGCAATGTTAAACCCGGAAGCGCTAATGCAATAGATGTAATCTCTCTTGTAATGCGGATATTGATCCCGACAATATCAAAGTTTGCATCCGTACGATGCTGGATATGCTGCGGTTCATCATGCATGCGCTGTACACATGCAAACACATCGCTGTTCGCTGCTTCGGCAGCATTTCGTTGTTTGATCCATGCCTCACTTTCCGAAATTTCTCCGTTGATGCAGGAAAGAATATGTTCCAGGTATTTTTTATTCTGCTGCAATGCTGCAGACATCAACGGAGGGAAAAGCTGTTTCTCCCATACAGGCCAGAAAGCATATCCGGCACCTACAGCAAGCACCGCACCGATACATGTTGACAATACGCGCCATGCAATTAACGACCATGATGCCTGCGCAGTTAAATGCAGCATCACCACCATCATCAGCGTCAAATAAAAAACACCTACCTTATAATTATTCCTGATATTATATACCAACAGAAAAGAAACTATGATCAGCAAAAATACCAATACAATATGCGGCAGTGTAAACAAGCTGATCACCCCGCCCGCCACAATGCCCGCCACAGTACCGATCACGCGCTCCAGTCCTTTCTTAAGTGTGGCGCCGTAGTAAGGTTGAATAACAATGAGTATGGTGAGCGGTATCCAGTATCCGTGATTAATGTGAAAATAAATAAAGATGAAAGTTCCCACAGATAATGCGATCGCTACACGTAATGCATAGAGGAATTGCTGTGAATTGATATTAAATAAGGTACGTGCAGTCAATACCCATTCATAAGGATTTAATCCCGCTAAAAAATTATTGAAGGTGAGTTTGTATTCTTCAAGATGAACACTTTTATTGAGACTTATTTTTTCTTCCAGGAGTTGAACTGCTTTCGTTAAATAATCCATTGCCAGCTGGAGTGTGTATACAAAATGATTCACGATCCGTACTTCATTATCTGTCAGGGGCAATGCTTCACATCTTTCTTTTAAAATTTTTATCGCGATGCCACAGCGTTTCACTCGTATCTTTGCAATTGCCAGGTCCTCTACCCGATCTGTAATAGTTACAATTGCTATCCTCGCGCTCGCCTGCCCGAATGCAGATAAGGTTTTATAGATTATGGATGACCTTATTTCTTCGAACGCTTTGCCATTAAACATTTCCAGCTCTTCATGAAGCGACGTGATCGCAGCTCCAAACAATGAAGATACTTTTCGCAGTTCAATGATAATATCGTAATGATGTGTACGTGTTTTTGCAGATGATTTTTGTCTTCGCTTAAATAATTCGATAGATTTATTTATCGCTGCTCTTACCGCAATTTCTTTTTCTACTATGGCTGAAATATCCGGTGATGAAGAAAGATTTTCAGTGATGATGCTGTCCAGCAACTCTGTATTATTTTTCCAGATATTCGCAACGGAACGCTTTAATGGTCTTGAAGGCTGAAACGGGAATGAAAACACAGTAATAAATAACGCCCACAAAGCGCCGGCTATCATCCATTCTCCAAAATGAATAGAAACCGCAAACGAAACAGGATTTGACAAGCCGAAAAGGTAAAAAAATCCGGTAGCTACTCCAAGTGCTGCACCGTAATCGCTCCAATTCCTCACCAATGCGGCAAACATGCCAATCGCAAACATAAAAAATACGGACAGCCATATATTTCCGGAAACATACATGCCGAGAACAGCCGCAAAAATGATCAGTACAGATTCAACAATTTGTATAAATACTTTTTGATAATGCGGTCCGCGAAAATCCAGTAACGACAATAAATAAGCAGTGAATGCCATCCAGACAATTTCAGGCTTAAAACCGAATTTCAGCGGCAGCAATAAAAGTGGAACGTTTAACGCCAATACCACTCTAAACGCCCAGCTGATCGTGGATTCAAAATATTCCTGTTGTATAATGGCGTTAATTTGTTTTGTAGGCTGAAAGCGCATAAGTAGTCTACAATAAAAGTAAGGGCAAAGTTCAGAAGCAGGTGTTATTAAAAATTGAAATCATATATCTACTCAGTCATCCCCGACCTGATCGGGGATCTTATGAAATTAGCAGCGAGTATTTTTTTATGAAATGGTTACAGAAGGAGTGAGATTCCCGTTTTCACGGGAATGACGGTTGAAGAAAAAACAAAAATTAACCAAACTGCAAGTGAATTTATTCTATTTTTACAAAGGAATTCTATCTGATTCATGAAAAAAATCCTATTCGCCATATTATTATTCTCTACACTTTTATCAAGGGCGTCGTTTATCCTTATCCCGATGGATGAATCGCAAACCAATCATTTAAAAGCATACGGAATTGCCTATTGGATATTAAACAAAAATTCGCCGGTGGACTGGCTGTTGAATTACCGCGGCGGAAGCTTTGCTTTTCCATATGATAAAAATTTTGAAAAAGAATGCCTGGTGAGGAATGTGAAGTGTGAAGTGATTGCGGATGCAGCCATGAGCAAGATCCTGCAGGATATTGCAAACCCCGAAGTGAATATGGATGCTGTCCGTTTAGAGAAAGCGCCGCGTGTTGCAGTGTATTCCCCAAAAACAAACAACCCGTGGGATGATGCCGTTACGCTGGTGTTAGAGTATGCAGAAATTCCTTACAAAGTAATTTACGATGAAGAGATATTAAGTGATGAATTACACTTGTACGATTGGCTGCATTTGCACCATGAAGATTTCACAGGTCAGTACGGAAAATTCTGGGCGGCGTACCAGAATGCAGACTGGTACCAGAAACAAGTTGCAGATTATGAATCGCGCGCGAAAGCTTTAGGATATTCGAAAGTCTCCCAGGAAAAATTAGCGGTTGCAAAAAAGATAAGAGATTTTGTAATGGGCGGCGGATACATGTTTGCCATGTGTTCAGCAACCGATTCATACGATATCGCATTGGCTTCTGAAGGCGTTGATATATGTCCTGCGCAATTTGACCATGATGGAATGGATGCAAATGCGCAAAATAAAATAGATTTCAGCAAGGGATTTGCTTTTGAGAATTACCAGATCAGTACAAATCCTTATGAATACGAATTTTCTACTATCGATGTTCCGCAAATCAGGACGGTTGCACAAAACATGGATTACTTTACGCTGTTTGATTTCTCTGCAAAGTGGGATCAGATCCCTTCCATGCTTACACAGGATCATGAAAAGTTAGTGAAAGGATTTATGGGACAAACCACGGCATTTAAAAAACCATTGATCAAATCGGACGTATTGATCCTGGGTGAAAATAAAAGCCTGAACGAAGCGAAATATATTCATGGTACCTACGGCAAGGGCACGTGGACTTTTTATGGTGGTCATGATCCCGAAGATTACCAGCATCGCGTTGGAGATCCGCCAACAGATCTAAACCTGCACCCGAACTCAGCGGGTTACCGGTTGATCTTAAATAATATTTTATTTCCTGCAGCTAAAAAGAAACCTCAAAAAACGTAAGGACAACTACCATTGTTTTACAGTACTGCTTAATCCTTGTGCAAGGAATACGGCATCATTAGAAATAAAATTAGTCAATGTACTTGCATCCGAAAATTCATAATAATAACTTCCCTTTCCAGGAATAACCTTATAGTTCATTTTCACATTTAACGAGATTGTAAAACCCAAATAAGCCGTACTCGTAGTTGCCGTTGAATTCCCCTTTAAGACGAAATAATGCTCACCCGGTGCCTGGTCAGGCAAAACGGAACCCACATCAGCGAAACCTGTACCAACAGATGTATTGGATATTTTTACTTTAGCACCCGTATTTGTCCTTGTATTAATACTGATCTTAAATCCAAATAAATAACTCCCGGTTGGCATTGTAGCACCATCATTTTGTGCAATTGTATAGGTTCCGGTTCCGGATGCGTTATTAGGCGCCACGTTTGTATAATCCGCTTCTGCTACTCCTGATCGGGTAACATTTGTCAGCGTTGTTGCCAGGGTGTTATACTCTGCAGCCGTAATTTCAATCCAACTTCCGCTTGCAGCTGCTACATACGCAGCCTTGGTTGTTGTAAGATTGAGTTTGAGCTTATCTGTTTCTACAGGTGCGGTTGTTGTTGTTGATTTTGTGCATGAAGTTAGTATCAGGATGAATAATAACGCACTACTGAATATTGCCTTTTTCATAAATTGGTTTATAGTGAAGAATGTACTGCTATTTAGATTAAATTTTTAACTACCACTGTTTAACCGTAGTACTTAATCCTTGAGCTAAGAATACAACATCATTTGTAGTTGAGCTTGGCAAAACATTTACATCGCCTGTACCATAAGAGTAATTACCTTTTCCTGGTATAGTCTTAAAATTTATTGTAGCTGCGGCTGCATAGGTATACGCTAAATATCCCGTGGCTGTAGTAGCTATTGTGTTACCCTTTAAAACAAAGTAATGATCACCGGTACTGTGTGTAGGCAGAACAGAACCTAAATCAGAATATCCTGTAGTGACAGATGTGCTCGACACTTTAACTTTTGCGCCGGAATTAGTTCCTGAATTTATACTAATCTTAAATGCAAATAAATAACTCCCCGTTGGCATTGTTGCACCGTCGTCTTGCGCAATTGTATAAAGTCCGGACGAAGATGTAGAACTAACAGCTACATTGGTATAATCGGCTTCAGTAACCCCTGCACGTGTTACATTATTTAAACCTGTAGCCAAAGCGTTATATTCCGCTGCAGTAATTTCAATCCAGTTGCCGGTTCCTACCGCTATATATGCTGCTTGCGAAGTAGAGAGCTTAAGCTTGATCTTGTCTGTTTCTACCGGTGTTGTTGTTGTTGTGCTTTTTTTGCATGAAGTTGCTATTAGAATACATAATAACAGACTACTAAATACTACCTTTTTCATAAGTTTTGTTTTATAGTGAAATATGAAGTTAGTAAAATATATAGAATTCTTATTATTCGTACTTCTTTTTTTCAGAAGAGATCAATGAACGTTATAGCGGTAACCCTCAAGAACAATGACTAAACTCTCATCTCGTCAGGTATCCAGTTTTTTATAGATCTCTTAATTTTACCGGGAGATAAATTTTCAGCAAGAGATTTTTCAATTAAGGAAGGTAGTTCTTCATCTGAAGCAAAGCGCAAAGCCGCTAATTGTTTAAAAGTTAATTTACTTTCTATTTCTTCCAGTCTTTTATGTGTTAATTGATAATAGCGCAAACGCAGTTCAAGTCGCACGATCCTGTTTTGATTGACGAGTGCATAATGCTGGCGAACCATGAAAGAAAATAATCCGATCAGAATAAAAATAATGGTGATCGCAATCCACACTAAAATATCTTTTGGATATTTAAAAATACAAACAGTACTGGCAACAGTAGAGGCAAGCAGGAAAGGATACAAAATAAAATGATGAGGAATATAATATCTCACATGGTTTTTATAATCCTGTTTTTCCATAGAGATAAATTTATAGAATTGAAATTTATAGTAACTGCTGAATTATTCAGTTACGGTAAATTCATAATATTCCATAACAGGATTATGAAGTAATTGTTTGCAGGCAGCTTCCGCCTTATGGTTAGCGTCTTCCTTTGTATCTGCTTCAATTTTCAAAGTGATATGTTTTCCGATGCGCACTGTTGATGCGTGAAATCCCAGTTTGTTTAAGCTGCTCTCCACTGCTTTCCCCTGCGGGTCAAGCAATTCTCTTAAGGGCATTACATTTATTTCTGCGGTATAAGTCATAGTTAAGTGTGAGTCGTGATTAATGATGTCAAAAATAATAATTAAAACCTTTCATTCAGCATTTATCATTCAACATTTAATTAATGTCCGCCGCCTGCAGCTTCAGGATCAGGTTTGTAATTTTTTGCCAGCAATACAATTGGCAGGGACACAACGATCACAATCACAAAATACCTGAAGATCTCAATGTATGAAAGGATCATTGCCTGTTTTGAAATCCCGAAATTCAACAGCGCATATCCTTGTTTCGCAATTCTTGCAGAATCTGTTCCGCTTGAAGATAATGCAGCGCCAAATCCTTTCAAACGTTCTATGAGTAATGGATTATCGGGCGTAACATTTTGTAATATATCTGCGCGATGCTGGGAAGAGAATCGTTCTGTCATCACTCCGATCAATGCAACGCTTATGGAACCGCCTAATTGCCTGATCATATTGGACAATCCCGATGCCTGTCCAATATCTCTCCCATGTAAACCACCCAGCGTAAGATTGGATAAAGGCACAAATAATAATCCGGTTCCGATACCACGTATCAGCAAGGGCCAGAAGAATGCTTCCGGACCTGTGTTCGTCGTCAATAATGTTGTCGACCAGAAAACAAAAACGGCGTTGATCGCAAAGCCGGTCATGATGAGGAACTTTGGCGGCACGCCCTTCGTCAACATGATTCCGATAAACGGCATGCAGCACGCACTTGCGATCGCGCCTGCCGTAAACATTAAGCCTGCCTGCATTGCAGTGAAGCCTAAATATCCCTGGAAATAAATCGGGAAGACGAATACGGTTCCGAACAAAATAAATCCCAATAAAAAATTAAGGAAAGATCCGATAGCAGTATTTCCTCTCGCCATCACGCGCAGATCTACAATAGGATTTTTAATGGTCAGCTCACGGATCAGGAAGCTAACTATCCCGATGATCGCAACAATAAAAAATTCAAGGATGTAGGATGATTCAAACCAGTCATTCCGCTCACCTTGTTCAAGTACTAATTGCAAAGAGCCTACACCGATAATTAAAAGCAATATCCCTAAGAAGTCAGTCTTTCCTGTTTGTTTGGTGTGATGCGGATGATCTTTAATATAACGCAGCGTTAGAAATATGGCAACAATACCGATAGGAACATTCACATGAAAAATTATCGGCCAGTTATAATTATCTACCAAAAATCCACCGAGCACCGGACCTACTGTGGGACCAACAATCACACCCATTCCAAACATCGCCATTGCCATGCCCATTTTTTTGGGTGGATAAATTTCTTTCAGTATAGTTTGAGATGTTGCAAACAATGCACCTCCGCCAACACCTTGCACAAATCGCCAAAAGATCAGCATCCAGATATTCGTAGATTCTCCGCACATAAAAGATGCGAAAGTGAAAAGCGCAACGGATCCCGCAAAATAATTTTTTCTCCCGAATTGCACAGACAACCATCCGCTCATTGGTACAACAATAATATTTGCGATGGCATACGCTGCAACCACCCAGCTCACTTCGGAAATTGTTGCGCCGAGATTTCCCATTAAAGTATTTGTGGCTACGTTTACTATGGTCGTATCCAGGATTTCCAGCAGCGTGCAAACAACTACCGTAAACGTAATGATCGCACGGCGGAAACCATATTCCACTAAACTATCCTGTTCTAAAATTGCTGCTTGTGTCATTTTGTTATAAGCGTGAAACTTCCATTACTTTATTTTTACTGCAACTGTAACATTCATGCCTGCGCGAAGCTGTACATTTTTATTTTGATCTTTATCTATAATGATCTTAACAGGAATACGCTGTACTACTTTTACAAAATTTCCCGTGGCATTATCAGCAGGTAGCAAAGAAAATGTTGAACCCGTTGCAGCCTGTATGGATTGTAGTTTGCCGACTATTTTTTCCTTTGGATAAGCATCTACTTTAATCTCTACCGTTTGTCCGGGATGCATGTCTTTTATTTGGGTTTCTTTAAAATTGGCAACTACCCAAAGTGTGCTTTCATCAACAAGAGAACAAATCGTTTGTCCGGGATTTATTAATTGTCCGATCTGCACATTTTTCTTCGAGATATAACCGTTATAAGGAGCAAGAATGTATGCATATGACAATTGAAGTTTTGCATACTCCAGTTCTGCTTCATGCTGCTTGATGCCGACCGCCGCTACGTTCACCTGGGTGCCCGCCCCGCTTGCCTGTGTAGCGGATGCTGCGGTTTGCTGCTTAGCTGCTCTCAGTTGAGCTTCAGCAACGAGCACTTGTTTCTCAGCGATTTGTTGCTGCCTTTCTGCCGATTGTTTTTCCGCTGATGCGTCATCGTATTGTTGCTGCGTTGCAGAAGTCTGCTTGTATAATTGCTCATAGCGCTTAAAGTTTTCTGTTGCATTCCATACTCGTACTTTTGCAGATTCTACATTTGCTTTCGCAGTTTCAATATTTGCTTCTGCCGTTATAATAGAAGTAGAAGTTGCGTTTGCAGAAGCATTTGCAGATGTGACATTGCTCCTTACCACATCAACATTTGCTTTAGCATTTTCAAGATTGATTTCCGCTTGCTCTACTTTTATTTTAAGATCCCTGTCATCGAGTTTAACCAGCGTATCTCCTTTTTTCACTTGCATGTTATCCTGTATATAGATGTCCGTTACATAACCCGAAATACGCGGCGCAACCGGAACAATATTTGCCTGCAGCTGTGAATTTTCCGTATCCTCATTATGCATGGAATAAGTAAATCTCTTATAACCGTATGCAATTGCAGCAATCACTATTAAAATTCCAATGACCGGGAGTAATATCTTCTTTGATTTTTTTTCCTGCACGTCGTTTTCTTCCGTTGTTTCAATTTCTGTCGTCTCCATTTGTTTTTTTTGCTTTATTTTCCTATGTTTCCTAAACTCTTTTGTAATTTATAATTTGCTATCGCAGCATCTGCCTGCGCATTTAACAAGTTCGTTTGTGCCTGCAGCAAAAACTGGTCTGCATCCAACACATCCGTCAGCAGCGCTATTTGCGCACCAAACCTGTTATCAAGGATTCTTTTATTTTCTTTAGCCTGTTCAATTGCCTGCTGCGCAAGATCGATCTTTAACAAAGTCACCTTCAGCGTTTCATAACTGTTATTCACTTCCATTTGAATATCATCCCTCATGTGTTCTGTCGACTTTTTTATCTGCGCTTTTTCGTTAGATGCTTCATTAACTACTGCCCTTGCTGTGTATAGCTGCATGATATTCCAATTCAAAGTTACTCCTACATCCCACGTCGCTTTGAATCTGGCTTCTGGAGGAAATACACGCTGGTTCGGATTATTTACATAACCATCACTTACCAGGCTTACAACAGGCATGTACGCACTTTTCGATGCCTTGATCATATAATCTGCAGCCCTGATTCTTGAATCCTGTGCTTTTAATTCAGCCCTATCCAAATAGGATGAAGAAACTAAAGAAGCAATAGAATATTTCGCGTCCGTTACAATTGAAGGACTGTTTACATGAATAATTGTTTTAGTATCTAAACCGAGTAGAACACATAAATCGTAATTTGTAATATTGATCGCACTTTCCACATCTGCTTTATTAACGAGCAAATTTGTTTTTTGTAACTCTGCCCTCATCACATCATTATTCAAAACAAGTCCGGCATTTTTAAAACGCGTTACATCCTGTACACGCATTTGTGTTTGCGCAATATTCGAATCAAGGAGATTGTTTGTTTGTTGTAGTTTATAAAGTGTATAGTAAGTTTCCACTACATTCCATTTTGTATCTTCTTTATCTTTTTGTGTATCGAAATCTGCTGCGTTTTTTTGCAGGTTGAGTGCTTTTAATATATTCCAGTTTTTCAAACCTGAAAAAATCGGTTGCTGCACATAAAAGCGATTTGTGATTTGATTTGGAATACTTGCAATCACAAAATCTCCGATCCGAAAAGGATCAATATTATTGCTCAGTCGCTCATAACCAGCATTCACGCCTGCCTGCGGCAGCATATTATTTCTTGTTTGTTGCTTCTTTATATCAACGGCTTGTTTTTTAAGATCATCCATTTGTACCTGCTTGCTGTTTTGTAAGGCAAGATCAAATGCTTCGCTGAGACTTAAGTCCTTAATGAACTGAGCATAACCGGAATTGGAGAGCAATAAAAAGAACAATATATATAAAACGTTATTTCTCATAATATTTACCTCGTTAAAAGATGTGCGGAAAATAGATCCGATATGAATTTTTTAATTTTCGTTTTTTGTTTTGCATCATATACTTCATCTATGGATGCCTTATTTGTCAATTTGCAGATCATCATTCCCGAAGTAGTATACATCCTAATGATCGCAAATAAGGTCATTACTGTAAAATCAACATCCGTATTTTTAAATTCCTTTTTCCGGATTCCCTTTTTAATAATGTCGGAAATAAATAAAAAGTTGCGCTGCATATGCTCTATTAAAAAATCAGCCATATGTGTCCGCTGGTTCAGATTCATTTCACGAAAAACTAAAATCTGGAAATTGCGGCTTTCAAAAAATTTATCTACGATCACATCGGCGATGAACATCAACTTATCAAAATAAGAAGCATGTGTATCGCTCATTTGCTTTATTTTTTCAAAAGGGATAAGCTTCCGGTTGATGATCTCTTCATATAATTTCTCCTTTGAGCCGAAATAATAGGATATCATAGCAATATTGATGTGTGCTTCTTTTGATATAGAACGTATGCTGACCGCCTCAAAGCCTTGTTCCGCAAACAGACGCTCTGCCACATCCAGTATATATTCCCGCTTATCAGTTGCCATAGTTAAACAATTGTTTAATTATGCAAATTTAATTAAACGTTTGTTTAATTCGCAAATTAAATTAATGTAATGTGACGTTTTTTGATGCAGATCAAAGCCTACTTATAAAGAATTGATAATCTAACATCATTTATAACCTCCGTCCATTTGATTAATTTTGCGTCTCAATTTATTTTATGCCACGGGAAACAGAGATCATTTTTAAAGTTAGACTGGACGACCAGAATATGCCTGAAAAAATATCATGGACGGCAACAGATGGTCCGCAAGGAAACGGAGAAGAATGTAAAAGCATGATGATCGGATTATGGGATGGAGAGGAAAAGAATACGATGCGTATTGATCTCTGGACAAAGGATATGCAAATAGATGAAATGCATACGCATTTTTTTCAGATGTTGTTAAGCCTGGGAGATACTTATCACCGCGCTACGCAAAATCCGTTTATACAGGAAGACATTAAAAAGTTTTGTATGGACATTGCAGATAAAACCCGTGTGTGGGAAGAAGGTAAGAGTAAGTCGTAAGTTATAAGTCGTAAGTCATTAGAATCGTAAATTAAAAATTGTAAATCGTAAATACTTTCATGCTACAAGCATCTAACATATCCATCATATTCGGCAGCAGAATTTTATTCGACAATGTAACTTTTACTATTCAGCCGCGCGACAGGATAGGTTTAGTGGGAAGAAACGGAGTTGGTAAATCTACTTTACTAAAAGCCATCAACAACGAAATTACTCCGCAGGAAGGAACGATAAGTAAGCCGCAAGGTTACACTATTGGATTTTTAAAGCAGGAGATCCGCGGACAAAACGAACCTACCATTTGGCAGGAAGCACAAACGGCTTTCCAGGCAATCAATGAGCTGGAAGCACAGCTTGCGGATGTGCAGCATCAGCTGGAAACGCGCACAGATTACGAAACGGATAGCTATATGAACTTGTCGCAATTGTTTTGCGATATCAACGATAGGCTCGTGCATTTGGATGTGGATGATAAGGATAAAAAAACAGAACTCATTTTATTAGGCTTAGGTTACAAGCGCGAAGATTTTGAAAAAGCGCCCGGAACATTTTCCGGTGGATGGGCAATGCGCCTTGAACTTGCTAAATTATTATTGCAGAATCCGGATTTGTTGATGCTCGATGAGCCGACAAATCACCTCGATATAGAATCTATCATCTGGCTGGAAGAATTTTTTCAGCGTTACGAAGGCGCAATTATTTTGGTATCGCATGATAAAACATTTCTTGATAACGTTTGCAACAAAACAATCGAGCTCGAGCTTGGAAAAATGTATGAATACAAAGCGAACTACTCAAGATACCTTGTTTTAAAGGAAGAACGGCGTGAAAAACAACTGGCTACTTTTAAAAATCAACAGGACCAGATCAACCAGATCGAAAGAAATATTGAACGTTTTAAAGCAAAAGCGAGTAAGGCAAAATTTGCTCAAAGCCTTGTAAAAAAACTGGATAAGATGGATATCGTGGAAGTGGAACAAGATGATGTTCGCTCCATGAGATTTCAATTCCCGATCGGGCAGCAAAGCGGTAAAGTTGTAGTAACTGCTAAAAATCTTGTAAAGAAATATGGTTTAAAAGAAGTTTTTCATGATGTGAATTTGGAGATCGAGCGCGGTGATAAGGTTGCTTTCATTGGTAAGAACGGCATGGGAAAAACAACGATGGCAAAGATCATTGCAAAGGAACTCGATCCGACTTCCGGTAAATTGGAGATCGGGTATAATGTAAACAGCGCTTTTTTCGCACAGCACCATGCTGAGGAATTGCCGAAACAATCAACAGTGCTGCAAAGCATGGAAGATATGGCGGACGGAGAGATCAGGACGCAGGTGCGAAATATTTTAGGTGCCTTTATGTTTAGCGGAGAAGATGTAGATAAGAAAATTTCTGTGCTGAGCGGTGGAGAGCGCGCACGTGTTTGTTTGGCGCAGTTATTATTAAAGCCAAGCAATGTTTTGATCCTCGATGAGCCGACAAATCACCTCGACATACGAGCAAAGGAAGTATTAAAAGACGCGATAAAAAGATATCCCGGAACTGTGATCGTTGTTTCGCACGACAGGGATTTTTTAGTGGGCTTGACAGAAAAAGTATTCGAATTCAAAGACGGAATGGTAAAGGAACATGCAGGCGATGTAAATCATTTCTTTGAAGAAAGAAGGCTGGAAAATTTCAGGCAGCTGGAAACAAGTCCACAGTCGACGGTCAACAGTCCACAGCAAAATACGAATGGAACTGCTAAAGTAAATAATAATAAAGTTGACGATAAGGAACAGAAGAAAATTAAAAACCAGATCGCGAAACTGGAAGAAGAAATTTCCATCAAAGAATTCGACATAAAAAAACTGGAAGAGAAAATTGAAAGATTATCTGAAGACGGCAAGTACGAAGAACAAATTGTTCAGCAACTGGGCAATGAGAAAAAGCTCCTTGAAAAATTAATGTCTGATTGGGAAATATTACAGGTGTAATTAATGGGGCAACCTGAAAGAATATCCTATGGAAGAATACCAACCTTTTGCAAATGGGAATAACTGTATCCCTGCCGACAGATCAACCTGCATATTCTTCCTGATCATATAGGCTAATCCTGCATCGAATGTATGTGTGGATCTCATCTTCAGTGGTATCTGACCGAAAAATTCATAATAGAAATACCATTTCTTTTTAACTACGAATCCATTTGTTATCGTATAAATAAATATGGGGTCAGGAGAAATTCCATCCCAATTTGTGCCGATGTTGTAACTGAGTATAATATATTCTTTTATGGTGTGCTGCATGGCAAACAGAAAATTTGGC
Source organism: Bacteroidota bacterium (assembly GCA_028288625.1). GTDB lineage: Bacteria > Bacteroidota > Bacteroidia > Chitinophagales > JADIYW01 > JADJSS01. Next base: position 13,563 of record JAQBNI010000029.1, read on the forward strand.
GCAAAATATTTTGTTCGCTGATTCTTCGAAGACAAGTAAGGTATCGCCAGGTGCGCAAGAAACGCAATCTTCGGGCGAGCCTTGTATTCCTTACAGATAACAGTTTTAAATCCAATTTCTACAGGAGCAATTCCTGCTTTAAACTTACCCGTTGAATCTTTGGAGCTGCTGATCGTGGTAATGACACGCAATTCTGTTGTCTTGAAAATTCCTACTCTCCATAAAATATCGGGATGAAAAATTCTCAGTTCTCCTTCTGCGCTTTCCGCACTAAAACCCGTTTCGATTTGAATATGCTTAACAGCAACGACGGACGGAGATTCTGTTTGATCGGGGCGATCGGTTTCTATTGGATCAATGGAATCTTGTGCTGATGCATGAAGCGTTCCACATAAAACGAGCGTAAATAAAAGTGTTCTCACGGTTAAAAGTATAATAAAAGAAAAACCTTGTGAATATTATTTTTAAGACAGACTAAATTTTGATCGTGTCTTTTACTTAATTGGATGCGTGACCAACATTTCCTTTAAATCATGAAAATCCCGTATGCGCGAGGATGACAGTATTCTACACATCGAGTTGCTGTAGAAGCGTATTAAAATAAACTACTTTATCGGGAAAGCTTTCCGTGAGCAACTGAACAACCTTTGCTTTATGTTCATCCTGGAATTTTTTGAATACGATAATATCTTTACAGAAGAACTGGAAAGTTATCGTCTCTCCGTCATTGTCATTTAAAACTTTAAATACAATGTACTTTTCAAATAAGCCTGTATCCATGATTATGGGAAGAAATTTATTTTGCATCCATATTTTCCATTCCTGTGCAACCGGTGCTTCTATATTTGCAGTAATAGTATAAACGATCATTAAGCTTCTCCTTTTATTGTGAGCGCACCGCTCGGGCATTGATGAACCTGGTTAACTATATTTTCCGATTCTGCTCCCTGTATATTGATCCATGGTTTTATCCGCGGATTAAAAACTTCTCCTAACCCTTTCCAGCATTTTGTGGAATGAATACATTTATGTGGCTGCCATACTACTGTGACCTCGCCGTTTGTATATTCTTTGGATATATCTTCCATATTTAGTTTGCTAAAACATCTTTATATTCAGGTGTCTTCCGGAATACTGAAGCCGCATACGGACAATCCGCCATGATCTTATATCCTTCCTTGCGCGCGAATTGTACGGCAGCATCCACGAGTTTCCTGCCAATGCCTTGTCCTTCCAGCTCTTCTTCCACAATGGTATGCAAAATATTAATGGTGGTATCATTAGCCATCACATATGTCATTACTGCAATTTTACGATTCTGATCATCGCGTATAAAAAATTCTCCCTTGGTAATAAGATGCTCGTGTTGAATTTCCATAAATAAATATAAATATAAGATTCGAAAATAATTTATAAAAAAGCGTGAACGCCGGATCATGACAACCCGACGTTCACTGGGGATTATTTCATTGGTATTTCTACCGCGAGTAATTTTGAAGGTTGAAGTACACTGATGTTTATTCCTTCAGTTTCAGATATACCGATCGCATCTCTTTTTGAAAGCTTGTTGCCGTCAATTTCAACTTCGCCTTCTACCACCATAAGATACACTCCGTTACCCGGATGATGAATGGTATAGCTTGTTGATTGTTCAAAATTTCCTAAAGAGAAATAAGCATCCTGGTTTATCCAAAGCGCATTGTCTTTTTCTTCCGGACTTACTACAACCTGCCATTTATTCTGACGATCTTTTTCGTCAAAGAATCTCTGGTCGTACCGCGGTTCAATATTTACTTTTTTAGGAAACACCCAGATCTGGAAAAGATTGACATCTTCCGTATCCGACGCGTTGAATTCAGAGTGAAGAATTCCTCTGCCTGCACTCATGATCTGCACATCACCGGCTTTTATTACACCTTCGTTGCCCATGGAATCTTTGTGCTTTAGTGCACCGCGTAACGGAATGGTTACAATTTCCATGTTGTTGTGCGGGTGCTTCCCAAAACCCTGCGCGGCGTCTACAATGTCATCGTTCAGGACACGCAGTGTGCCGAATTGTTCCCTTGACGGGTCATAAAATCCCGCGAAACTAAATGAATGCTTTGCTTTTAACCAGCCATGATCTGCTGTTCCTCTTTCGTTTGCTTTATGAATGATTGTTTTCATTTCTTTAAATTTTAGTTGTGATTGCAATTATTGTATATACAAACATTAAGAGAAATTTTTTAGTTCCTTATTTTATCTAAAATCGTATTCAAAGATTCCAGTTCTTCATTGGTAAGCTTAGAAAAGTGTGCCGGGGGTATCTGTTCGTTCATCACCGCGTCTATTTCTTCCAATAACCTTAAGCCGGCTTCCGTAATATTAATATCCACCTTACGCCTGCTTTTATCATTTAACTGCCTTGTTACCAATGCCTTCTGTCTTAGTTTTTCCACCAACCGGGTTGCATTTGACATCTTATCTATCATTCTTTCCGTGATCTGGCTAAGCATAACCGCATTTGGGTGCTGTCCCCTGAGGATTCGGAGCACATTAAACTGCTGCTGGGAAATACCATAAGTTTTAAAAAAACGAGCGTAGTTATTCTGGAGCCATCCGGATGTATACATCAGGTTGACATCCGTTTTGATATAGATATTTGCAAATTTTCGCTGCTTTATTTCTTCTTCTATGGTTTTCATGCATATTGATTTATGCCTGTGTTGTCGGAGTGCCGAAATTCATTGGATATGCGATCTGATCAAACTCTTTTATTTCCCCATGCATCTGTTCAAACTTTCTTACATTTTCATTCAGCGCCTGCATTAATCTTTTAGCATGCTGGGGCGTTAGGATGATCCGCGATTTTACCTTTGCTTTTGGAACACCGGGGGCAAGCCGAACAAAGTCGAGCACAAACTCCTGGTTGGAATGCGTAATGATCGCAAGATTTGCATATTCTCCATCCGCAATATCTTCCGGTAATTCAATATTGATTTGATTCTGATCTTTATTTTCCATAATTATAATTAAAAGTATAAGTTATTACAATGAGTAAATTTATATAAAAATAAATAAAAATTGCATAAAAAAGGCTGCCTAAAAAGACAGCCTTTTATTTATTTCAAAAGAATTTTACTCTTCTACATCTTCTTCTATCATAGCTTTTTTAGCCATCATTCTTTCATATTCTTTCTTAGAACCTACCATGAAATTCTCGAATTCGCGAACACCGGTACCTGCAGGAATCCTATGACCAACGATAACGTTTTCTTTCAAACCTCTCATCAGATCTATAGATCCGTTAATGGCAGCCTGATTCAATACCTTCGTTGTTTCCTGGAATGATGCAGCTGATATCCAGCTGTGTGTTCCTAACGATGCACGCGTAATACCTTGCAGTAACGGGCTTGCAGTTGAAGGAATAGCATCGCGGAATTCAACAGGCTTCCTGTCGTTGCGTTTTAAGAAAGAATTTTCCTCGCGTATCTGGCGCATCGTCACGATCTGACCTGCTACAAGCTGCTCGGATTCTCCCGGTTCCGTAATTACTTTCTTATCGAAGATGTAATCGTTTTGTTCGATGAAATCGAATTTATCTACTGTTTCATTTTCGAGGAATTTCGTATCGCCCGCTTCGCTGATCAGTACATCGCTCATCATCTGTTTCACGATCACTTCAATATGCTTGTCGTTGATACGAACACCTTGTAAACGGTAAACTTCCTGGATCTCATTAACAAGATAAGCTTGTAATGCAGACGGTCCTTTAATTTTCAAAATATCACTTGGCGTGATTGCTCCGTCTGATAATGGCATTCCTGCTTTTACGAAGTCACCGTCCTGGACCAAAATATGTTTCGTTAAAGGAACAAGATATTTTTTCTGAACACCATCTTTCGATGTGATCGTTACTTCACGATTACCACGCTTGATCTTACCGAATGTAGCCTGCCCGTCAATTTCAGAAACCTTGGCAGGATTCGAAGGATTTCTCGCTTCAAATAATTCCTGAACACGTGGTAAGCCTCCGGTGATATCCCGAACCTTGCTTAAGATACGCGGAATCTTCACGATGATCGTTCCTGGAATAACGGCTTGTTTATCTTCTACTGAAATATGCGCGCCTACAGGGATAGAATAAGAATATAAATCCTTTCCTTTCTCATCTACGATCAATAACGAAGGAGATTTTTTCTTATCTCTCGATTCGATCGTTACCTTTTCACGGTGACCAGTTTGCTCTTCTAATTCTTCGCGGTATGTAATACCTTCAATAACATGTTCGTATTTGATAGAGCCTTTAAACTCTGATATAATTACGTTGTTAAACGGATCCCATGAACAGATCACATCGCCTTTCTTTATCTTCTGTCCGTTCTTCACCGCCAATGTTGCGCCGTAAGGAATATTGTTCGTGATCAATACTCGATCTGTAGCTTCATCTATAATATTTATTTCTCCTGTTCTGCCAATAACAACCGGTTTTACTTCACCGTCTTCCGTATCCTGTTTCACAGCTTTGATACTGTCGAATTCCAGTTTACCGTCGAACTTAGCGATCATCTGTGATTCAGAAGCTACAGACGCTGCCGTACCACCCGTGTGGAATGTACGTAACGTTAACTGTGTTCCCGGCTCACCAATAGATTGTGCTGCAACAATTCCTACTGCATCTCCTAACTGTGCAGGACGATTATTCGTAAGGTTTCTTCCGTAACATTTTGCGCAAACACCGCGGCGCATTTCACATGTCAATACAGAACGGATCTCTACACTTTCGATTGGAGACTCTTCTATTATTTTCGCCTGTGCTTCGAGGATCATTGTACCTTCTTTCACGATCACTTCGTTTGTAAGTGGATGCACTACATCAAGTAATGCAGTTCTTCCAACGATCCTGTCGAATAATGATTCTATTACTTCTTCATTTTCTTTTAATGCAAAAGTATTTAAGCCTCTCAAGGTGTAACAATCTTCTCCGTTGATGACAACATCCTGTGCAACGTCAACCAGACGACGCGTTAAGTAACCTGCATCCGCCGTTTTTAACGCGGTATCCGCAAGACCTTTACGAGCACCGTGCGTAGAAATAAAATATTCCAATACGTTCAATCCATCCTTGAAATTGGATAAGATCGGGTTTTCAATAATTTCACCGCCCGTTGAGCCTGATTTTCTTGGCTTAGCCATCAATCCCCGTATACCCGCGAGCTGTTTAATTTGTTGTTTTGAACCCCGCGCTCCTGAATCAAGCATCATATACACGGAGTTAAATCCTTGCTTGTGCGTAGAGATCTCTCTCATCAATGTTTCGGTAATTCTCGTGTCAACACGCGTCCAGATATCGATGATCTGGTTATAACGCTCATTGTTTGTAATTAAACCGCCGTTAAAGTTCTGCCATACTTCTTCTACTTCTTCAGCAGCTCCTACCAGCAATTTTTGTTTTACATCCGGAATGATCAGGTCATCAATATTAAATGATAAACCACCCTTGAATGCCTGGCGATAGCCCAGTTCCTTGATATCATCGAGGAATTTTACTGTCGTTGGAATGTTTGTATGCACGAGTACATCACCAATTACATTTTTTAAATTTTTCTTGGTCAATAACTCATTGATGTATCCTGATTCCTGCGGAACAACCTCATTAAATACAAGTCGTCCGACAGTTGTATCAATAATTTTTACTTTAAAATCTTCTCCTTCTTTTATTCTCACGCGGCATTTTACATTCGCGTGCAAATCAACCTGGTTTTCATTTAAAGCGATGATCGCTTCTTCTGCAGAATAAAATACTTTTCCCTGTCCACGAACTACTTCTTCCTTCGTACTTACTTTTCCTTTCGTCAAATAATATAATCCTAAAACCATGTCCTGTGAAGGAATAGTGATCGGAGTTCCGTTTTGTGGATTTAAAATATTGTGTGATGCGAGCATCAGCAACTGCGCTTCCAAAACTGCAGCATTACTTAACGGAACGTGAACAGCCATCTGGTCACCGTCAAAGTCGGCGTTGAATGCCGTACATACCAACGGGTGTAACTGTATCGCTTTTCCTTCGATCAATTTCGGCTGGAACGCCTGTATTGACAGCCTGTGCAATGTTGGTGCACGGTTTAACATTACAGGATGTCCCTTCATTACATTTTCAAGGATATCCCAGATTACCGCTTCTTTTTTATCTACTAATTTCTTTGCAGACTTAACTGTTTTTACAATTCCGCGTTCGAGTAATTTACGAATGATAAACGGCTTGAATAATTCCGCCGCCATATCTTTCGGCAAACCGCATTCATGCAATTTCAATTCCGGTCCTACAACAATTACAGAACGACCTGAATAGTCAACACGCTTTCCAAGTAAGTTCTGACGGAAACGTCCCTGCTTACCTTTTAATACATCCGATAAAGATTTTAATGCACGTCCACCTTCTGCTTTTACAGCATTTGATTTACGTGAGTTATCGAATAAAGAATCTACAGCTTCCTGCAACATTCGTTTTTCATTACGAAGAATTACTTCCGGAGCTTTGATCTCTATTAATCTTTTTAAACGGTTGTTACGTATAATTACACGACGGTAAAGGTCGTTCAGATCCGAAGATGCAAAACGTCCGCCATCTAGTGGAACTAACGGTCTCAATTCCGGTGGAACTACCGGCAAATATTGCACGACCATCCACTCCGGTCTGTTCTCGATATGCTCATTTGCTTCGCGGAATGCTTCCACAACGCTTAGACGCTTTAACGCTTCTGATTTACGCTGCTGAGAAGATTCGTTCGATGCTTTATGACGCAATTCTGCAGATAATTTTTTCAGATCAATTCTTGATAATAAATCGCGCACTGCTTCACCGCCCATTTTAGCGATAAATTTATGCGGATCATCATCATTTAAAGATTGATTGTCCTTTGGTAATGCATCTAAAATATCGAGGTATTCTTCTTCAGTGATTAAATCTAAATACTTCGCTGTTTTTTTCTCGCCGTTTACTGTTACTCCATCTTCTGTTACACCTGCCTGAACAACTACATATCTTTCATAATACACGATAGATTCTACGTTCTTGGAAGATAATCCAAGCATATAACCCGTCTTGTTTGGCAAAGATTTAAAGTACCAGATGTGAACAACAGGAACAACTAATTTGATGTGTCCCATTCGTTCGCGACGAACTTTTTTCTCTGTTACTTCCACACCGCAGCGGTCGCAAACAATACCCTTATAACGGATTCGCTTGTACTTTCCGCAGAAACATTCGTAATCCTTGGTTGGTCCGAAAATACGCTCGCAAAATAAACCTTCCATCTCCGGCTTGTAAGTCCTGTAGTTGATGGTTTCCGGTTTTTTTACTTCGCCGTAAGAACGTTCCAAAATCGAATCAGGAGAAGCGAGTTTCAACGTGATCGTTGAAAACTCTGTGTTGATCTTATTATCCTTTTTAAAAGGCATAGTTTGTTATTTTTTAATTTCTAAAATCTAATTCCAAAAACAAAATCTCACATTAATCAAAGTCAAGATCCAATGCCAATCCTCTCAACTCATGTATCAATACGTTGAAGGATTCAGGAATTCCCGGTGCAGGAAGATTATCTCCCTTCACGATCGCTTCATACGTTTTTGCCCTGCCTTGAATATCATCGGATTTCACCGTTAATAATTCCTGTAAGATATTTGCTGCGCCGTACGCTTCCAACGCCCATACTTCCATTTCACCTAAACGCTGTCCACCAAACTGTGCTTTACCGCCGAGTGGTTGCTGCGTGATAAGAGAGTAAGGTCCGATTGAACGTGCGTGCATCTTGTCATCCACCATGTGAGATAATTTCAAAATATAAATTACACCCACGGTAGTTTTTTGGTCGAATCGCTGACCTGTTTCACCATCGAATAAGAAAGTACTTCCGAGACGCGGTAAATCAGCCATTTCGATATAATCCTCGATCTGGTTTACTGTTGCTCCGTCAAAGATCGGCGTTGCAAAACGCATTCCTAACGACTTACCTGCCAAACCAAGAACTGATTCATAGATCTGTCCGATGTTCATACGCGATGGTACGCCTAACGGGTTCAATACAACATCAACCGGAGTTCCATCTTCCAGGAACGGCATGTCTTCATCGCGAACGATCTTCGCAACGATACCTTTATTTCCGTGACGACCAGCCATTTTATCACCTACTCTCAACTTACGTTTCTGAGCGATGTAAACCTTAGCTAATTTTAATACGCCTGATGGTAATTCATCACCCACAGTGATCGCATATTTATCGCGGAGGAAACGACCTTTCTCTTCATTGAAACGAATGTTGAAGTTGTGAATTAATCTCTTGATCAATTCATTTGTTTCTTCTTCCTTCGTCCAGTCAGATGTATCGAGATTTTGGTAATTTAATCCGCCTAATAATTTCTCCGTGAATTTTGTTCCTTTTGGAACTGCTTCTTCACCGAAAATATTTTTCACACCTGTTGTTGTTTTACCGCCAACAAGCGTCATCAGTTTACTTACCAAAACTTTCTTAATATCTTCCAGGTTCAGCAAATGCACTTTCTCTGCTTTTTCCAATTCCACTTTTTCACGAACCTTGGAGTTCTTGTCTTTCTTGGCTTTCTGGAATAACTTCGTTGTTACTACAATTCCTTCAGTTGACGGCGGCGCTTTATAAGATGCGTCTTTCACATCACCTGCTTTATCACCGAAGATCGCACGCAATAATTTTTCTTCCGGCGTCGGATCTGTTTCACCTTTCGGTGTAATTTTTCCGATCAATATATCGCCTTCTTTTATTTTTGCGCCAACGCGGATGATTCCATTCTCATCGAGGTTGCGTGTTGCATCTTCGCTTACATTCGGAATATCATTCGTTAATTCTTCTTCACCTAATTTTGTATCGCGCACATCCATTTCATATTCTTCAATATGGATAGATGTGAAAATATCTTCGCGGACAACTTTTTCAGAAATTACAATTGCATCTTCAAAGTTAAACCCTTTCCATGGCATGAATGCAACCAGCAAATTCTTTCCTAATGCAAGCTCGCCGTTTTGTGTAGCGTATCCTTCGCATAATATCTGACCTTTTGTTACCTTATCGCCTTTGCGAACAATAGGACGCAGGTTGATACATGTTGCCTGGTTGGTACGCGCATACTTCGTAAGCTTGTACACTTTCACATCGTCATCAAAACTTACCAATTTTTCATTGTCTGTTCTGTCGTAACGAATGCGAATTTCATTTGCATCTACATATTCTACTATACCTGTACGCTCAGCATTTACCAATACGTTTGAGTCCTGTGCAACACGTGCTTCGATACCAGTTCCAACGATCGGCGCTTCGCAACGCATCAACGGCACTGCCTGGCGTTGCATGTTAGAGCCCATCAATGCACGGTTCGCGTCATCATTTTCCAGGAACGGAATTAATGAGGCAGAAACACCAACAATTTGATTTGGCGCAACGTCCATGTTCTGTACGTTTGCCATCTCGTCGCTGTCTGTATCCAGGATAGGAAAATCTCCCTGGTAACGGCATTTCACTTTTTTATCCATGAACAATCCTTTATCATCGAGGATAACATTGGATTGTGCAATAATTCTTTCGTCTTCTTCTTCAGCAGTTAAGTATTCTACTTTCGTTCCTTCCACTTTTCCTTTTGCAACTTTACGGTAAGGTGTTTCGATAAAGCCCATTTCATTCACTTTCGCGTGAACGCAAAGTGTAGAGATCAGACCGATATTCGGACCTTCCGGAGTTTCAATTGTACATAAGCGACCGTAGTGAGAATAGTGAACGTCACGTACCTCAAAGCCTGCTCTTTCACGCGACAAACCGCCGGGTCCCAGTGCCGAAATACGGCGCTTGTGGGTGATTTCCGATAATGGATTTGTCTGATCGAGAAATTGTGATAATTGTGATGTTCCGAAGAATGAATTGATCACGGAAGACAATGTTCTTGCGTTGATCAAGTCAATCGGTGTAAATACTTCATTATCGCGAACATTCATTCGCTCACGGATCGTTCTTGCCATACGTGCAAGACCAACACCAAACTGCGCAAACAATTGCTCTCCTACTGTTCTTACTCTTCTGTTGCTCAAGTGATCGATGTCATCGATCTCCGCTTTCTGGTTAACAAGCTTGATCAGATATTTTACGATCGATACAATGTCTTCTTTTGTCAACACGATATTTTTAGGATCGATACCCAGCGATAATTTCTTGTTGATCTTATAACGACCAACAAAGCCGAGATCGTAACGTTTATCGGAGAAAAATAATTTCTCGATAATACCGCGCGCTGTATCGTCATCGGGCGGATCAGATCCGCGAAGCTGGCGATAAATATGCTGTAATGCTTCTATTTCTGAGTTAGAAGTATCTTTTTGCAGCGTGTTGAAGATGATAGAATAATCTTCATCTGTATTTTCTTTTTGTAAGATGATCGTCTTAACGCCGGTTTCCAATATCAGTTTGATATTGTCTTCGTCGAGGTACGTATCACGCTCGAGGATCACTTCATTACGCTCGATGGAAACTACTTCACCGGTATCTTCATCCACGAAATCTTCCATCCATGATTTCAATACTCTCGCAGCGAGACGTCTTCCGATATTTTTTTCCAACGCCTTTTTGTTCACTTCGACTTCATCCGATAACCCGAATAATTTCAGGATATCCTTGTCAGAATCGAAACCGATAGCGCGTAACAATGTGGTTACAGGAAATTTCTTTTTCCTGTCGATATATGCATACATGACATTGTTGATGTCTGTTGCAAATTCCATCCATGCACCTTTAAAAGGTATTACTCTTGCGGAGAATATTTTTGTTCCGTTCGGGTGATAGCTCATCCCGAAAAATACGCCTGGTGATCTGTGTAACTGGGAAACAACAACGCGTTCAGCGCCGTTGATGATGAAGGTTCCTTTATCCGTCATGTACGGAATATTTCCCAAAAACACATCTTGTACGATAGTCTGGAAATCTATATGCTCTTCATCATTACATGATAAGCGCAGCTTTGCTTTCAAAGGAACGCTATATGTCAAGCCTCTTTCAATACACTCATCAACGGTGTAGCGCGGAGGATCAACATAGTAATCCAGAAACTCCAGCAAGAAAATATTTCTTGCATCTGTGATCGGAAAATTTTCTGAGAACACTTTGTACAAACCTTCCTTAGAACGTTTGTCCGGTGTTGTTTCCAACTGCAAGAATTCCTGGAATGATTTGACCTGGATATCCAATAAATTCGGATACTCGTAGGGGTGGCTTATTTTACTGAAGTTTATTCTTCCCGTAGAAGTAAGACCCGTGGTTTTTTCTACTTTTTTAGACATGCAACCTATTAATTTTTTTAAAACAGTAAAAAGTGTCTCGGTTACTGTGAAAGCAACCGGACACTTTAATTATTTGATTCTGAATGAATTACTTCAATTCAACTGATGCGCCAGCTTCTTCCAGTTTTGTCTTGAGCGCTTCTGCTTCATCTTTTGTTACACCTTCCTTAATTGCTTTCGGTGCGCCATCAACTAAATCTTTAGCTTCTTTTAAGCCAAGACCAGTGATCTCTTTTACTATTTTAACTACGCCCAGTTTTTGTGGACCGCCTTCTTTCAGAATAACATCAAAAGATGTTTTTTCTTCAACTGCAGCAGCTCCGCCGCCACCACCGCCCGGTGCAGCAACTGCAACTGCAGCAGCAGCCGGTTCGATACCGTAGTCATTTTTTAAAATTGATGCTAACTCGTTAACGTCTTTTACCGTCAGGTTAACCAGTTGTTCTGCAAATGCTTTTAAATCAGCCATTGTTTAAAAATTTTGATTGTTTATTAAATTTAATTTCCTCTTTCCTGTAATGTTTTTACAATTCCTGCAAGTTTGCCGCTGCTTGATGTAAGTGCGGAAATCACGTTTTTAGCAGGTGATTGCAACAGTGCGATAAGATCACCGATGAGTTCCTGTTTGGACTTCACGTTGATCAATGCTTCCAGTTGATTTTCCCCGATATAAACTGCAGAATCTATGTATGCCGCTTTTAAAGCAGGCTTTGTTCCATCTGCGCGGAATTGCTTAATTACTTTGGCAGGCACGTTTCCGGCGTCTGTAAACATGATAGCTGTTGGTCCGTTTAAAACAGGATCCAGGTCATCAGAAAATTTACCACCGGCAACTAATGCCTTCTTTATTAATGTGTTTTTAGCAACCTGTAAATTGATGCCTTTACCAAAACAAATTCTTCTCAATTGATTTATCTTTTCTACAGATAACCCAGAGGTATCGGTAAAATAGAAATAGCTTGAGTTTGAGAATTTCTCAGTAAGACTATCAATGGTTGCTTGTTTTTCAGCTTTATTCATTTTATTTTTTTGTTTTAAAGACTGAATAATCAGGTTCCCGGAATTGATTTTACATCCACTTCAATGGAAGGACTCATTGTAGAAGCCATGTATATGCTTTTAAAATAAATTCCCTTTGCAGAAGATGGTTTCATTTTCGCCAGCGTTGTAATCATTTCTTTTGCATTATCATACAACTGAGCCGGGTCAAACGATACGCGTCCAACGGATGTGTGAATGATACCGAATTTGTCGATCTTAAAAGATATTTTACCTTTCTTGACTTCTTTTACGGCGTCAGCCACATTTTCTGTTACTGTACCTGATTTAGGGTTCGGCATTAAGTTACGAGGACCTAATATCTTTCCTAAACGACCTAACTTAGGCATTACACTTGGCGTTGCGATGATGATATCAACGTCGGTCCAGCCGCCATTGATCTTTTCGAGATACTCATCTAATCCAACGTAGTCTGCACCTGCTTCTTTAGCAGCAGCTTCTTTATCAGGCGGGCAAAGTACCAGCACAGTTTTGGTTTTACCCGTTCCGTGCGGCAAGCTTACCGTTCCTCTTAAAGCCTGGTCAGGTTTTCGCGGATCAACTCCTAAGCGAATGTGTACATCAACAGAAGCGTTAAACTTTGTTGTGTTGACTTCTTTTACTAAAGCAGTGGCTTGTTCTAATGAGTAGGATTTGCCTTTTTCGATCTTGTTGTCTACTGCTTTTCTTTTCTTTACAACTTTCATTTTTTAAAAAAATTTAGTGAGATAATAGCGTTCCAAATTGAGTGAAACTCTCTCTGCTTAATAAATTAAGCTTTCCATGGTGTTTCACCCGTAACGGTAATTCCCATGCTTCTTGCAGTACCTGCCACCATTTTCATAGCTGACTGAACTGTATAACAATTCAGGTCCGGCATTTTGATCTCTGCAATTTCTTTCACCTGGTCCCATGATACCGACCCTACCTTATTACGGTTTGGAATCTTAGAGCCTTGTTTGACTTTAGAATACTCCAGCAATAAAGCGGAAGCAGGTGGCGTCTTGATGACGAATGTGAAAGATTTATCTTTATATACCGTAATTACACACGGCAATATTTTTCCTTGTTTGTCTTGCGTGGCAGCATTGAATTGCTTGCAGAATTCCATGATGTTCACACCCTTGGAACCTAACGCAGGTCCGATCGGAGGCGCGGGATTTGCTTGTCCGCCCTTAACCTGTAATTTGATGAATGTTTCGATTTCCTTTGCCATTTCTATTGTTTTTCAACTTGCATAAAATTCAACTCCACAGGAGTTTTTCTTCCAAATATTTTTACAACCACTCTCAGTTTCTTCTTGTCTTCCATGATCTCTTCGATAGTACCGGTGAAATCGTTGAAAGGTCCGTCCGTGATCTTCACGTCTTCGCCGATTAAGAATGGTTCGTTTACTGCTCCGCCAACTTCTTCCTGTTCATCCACTTTCCCAAGGATCCTGTTCACTTCTGCTTTCTTCAGCGGAATAGGTTTATTTCTTTCGATAAAGCTGATGACGTTCGTCATGTTCTGAATATGCTGAACGATATCTGCATTAAATTTCTTCGTTTCAGCTTCCATCATCAGGTAGCCCGGGAAGAAGTTCTTTTCGTGAATTACTTTTTTCCCTCCTTTTAGCTTGTACACTTTTTCTGTAGGAACAATTACCTGCGGAATGATCTCACTCCAGCCTGAAAGTTTAATCTCCTTCTCGATCACATCGCGAAGTTTTTTTTCCTTTCCACTGATCACTCTCAGTACGTACCACTTTTTATCTTCTGACATTTATTGTATTAAAAGGCTATTGCGCCATTTTGTAAATAATATCACTGAATAAAATATTCGAAACCAGATCCATCAATCCTATGATGAGCGCAATGATCACAGCAGCAATTGCAACAACCGCTGCGTTGGCTTGCAATTCTTTCCATGTCGGCCACGTTACTTTCGTGGTTAACTCTTCGTAAGAGGACTGCAGATATGTTTTAATATTCTCCATTTTATTTTCTTTGCACGGGTGGAGAGATTCGAACTCCCATCAGCGGTTTTGGAGACCGACATTCTACCCTTGAACTACACCCGTCTTTAAAGTCATTAGTCACTAATACTTTGACTAATGACTAATGACGGATATATTGATTATTTTAAGATCTCAGTTACTTGTCCTGCTCCAACAGTTCTTCCACCTTCACGGATAGCGAATTTCAAACCTTTCTCTAACGCTACAGGGTAAATCAATTTTACCGTTAATGTTACGTTATCGCCAGGCATTACCATTTCAACACCTGAAGGCAATTCGATCTCACCTGTTACGTCTGTTGTTCTTAAATAGAATTGCGGACGGTACTTGTTAAAGAATGGCGTGTGACGACCACCTTCATCCTTGCTTAGAATATACACTTCACATTTGAATTCAGTGTGAGGTGTTACAGAACCCGGTTTGCAAATAACCATACCGCGTTTGATGTCTGTTTTTTCGATACCTCTTAATAAGATACCTACGTTCTCACCTGCTTCACCGATGTCTAATATCTTTCTGAACATTTCAACACCTGTACAAACTGATGCCATTGATTTTTCCTGTAATCCTATGATTTCAACAGCTTCACCTGTTTTTACAACACCTCTTTCAATACGTCCTGTAGCAACAGTTCCACGACCTGTAATAGAAAATACATCTTCTACCGGTAATAAGAACGGCTGATCGATCGGGCGCGGAGGAATTGGAATCCATTCGTCAACTGCTTTCATTAAAGCTTCGATTTGTGCAGCGCCGTCAGCGTCGCCTTGTAAAGCTTTTGTTGCAGAACCCTGGATGATTGGCGTATTGTCTCCATCATATCCTCTTCTTGTCAATTCTTCACGGATATCCATTTCAACTAATTCCAACAATTCCGGATCGTCCACTAAATCCACTTTATTCATAAACACCACCATTCTTGGAACACCAACTTGTGCCGCCAATAAGATGTGTTCTTTAGTTTGCGGCATTGGTCCGTCTGTAGAAGCCACCACGAGGATAGCGCCGTCCATTTGT
>JAQBNI010000039.1 GCA_028288625.1 Bacteroidota bacterium
GAAGAGCTGAACAGCTTTGCGGAATGCCTCATCTTTAATACAGAAACGAAAGTTACGGCGTTAGATGGTTTTAAAAGCCTGGAAGTTGCGCATGAGATCCTTCATAAGATCCATAAAATAAACGGGCATGCACACAAGCATGTAAATGGCAAGAACGGTCACGCACATTAATGCGCGCTTGCAACAGTTTCCACTTTATCTATTCCATCCAGGTGTACTTCAATATGTTTTTTATGTGCTTTACCTTCAAACTCTGAAATAATTTCGAGCACATCGTAATCTATAAAATTGCAATCTGTTCCGTCAATCGTTAAGATTGAATATTCCGGGATCTGATCCAAGGCATTTCTCAATTTCACCTTATTCAAAAACGTAACGTTGGAATTTAATTTTATGTTGAAATGCTCTGTGTAATGTTCCAGTTTTTTAGTGATCGTAAAATCTTCCTGCAAATTATTCTGGATGATATAATACATCGAGATCAACAAACCGATCGCGACACCGATCAACAGGTCTGTTAAAAGGATAACAATAATGGTTGCTATAAAAGGAATGAATTGTTTCCATCCCATTTTAAACATGCTTTTTACAAGTTTAGGTTTTGCGAGATTGAATCCTGTAATCAATAAAATAGAAGCCAGGCATGCATACGGGATCATGTTGATGATAAATGGAATCGACAGCACTGCAAGAAGTAAAAATACTCCATGTGTAAATGCAGACAGTTTTGTTCTTGCGCCCGCATCTACATTTGCAGATCCACGCACGATCACAGCTGTGATCGGAATAGCGCCTAACATTCCGCAAGCCATATTTCCTATTCCCTGCGCGATCAATTCACGGTTTACAGGTGTCAGCCTGTTCTGGTTATCCAGCTTGTCAATAGCTTCAATGGATAGCAATGTTTCGAGGCTGGCAAGCAATGCAATTTCAAATGCGATCTTTAAAATATTAGGCTGATAAATGACAGAACTGAAATTGGGGAATTGAATGGATGAAAAAAGGTTATGTGGAATAGTTACAAGTTGATTTTTATTCAATGCCATTCCCGGAAGAAATTTTTGAAATAGAAAATTAATCAGAATTCCTAAGACCACAACGATCAGCGGTGCAGGAAGAATACCGAAGAACCGTTTTATTCTTGGTCTTTGAAATAGCAGAAGGATAGTGATTGAAACAGAAGAAATAAAAATTGCGCCCAATGTAATATGATCCTTAAACTCTTCTATATTCCCTAAAAAATTTCTTGCTGATAACAATTGAATAAACCCGCTTGTCCAGAAATCCGGTTTATCATATCCTAAGGCAAGTGGAATTTGTTTTGAAATTAAGATCACACCAATCGCCGCAAGCATGCCCTTTATTACAGAAGAAGGAAAATAATTTGATACCGTTCCCAATTTAAAAAGTCCTAAAATAATTTGTATCAATCCGGCTAAAACTACGGCTACTAAAAATGTGCGGTAATCTCCCAATGAAATAATAGCTGCTGCAACAACAGGCGACAAACCCAGCAGCAGGACCTGAAACAGCAAGGTTAGAGCCACTGATACCTGTTACTACAATTCCACCGATCACACCCGATAAAATGCCTGCATACAACGGCGCATTTGATGCGAGTGCAATTCCCAGGCACAAAGGAAGCGCTACTAAAAAAACTGTTAACCCGGCAGGAAGATCGTGTTTCAGCCAGATCAACCGGTAATAATTTAATTTACGTTTAGTGATTGGGGACGCGATCATTTTTTTCTTAGGCTAATAATTGTAAAGTTAAATAATGACTTTAATAAAAGAGCCCCCCGATGAGTCGGGGGGCGTAGAAATTTTATGTACTCTGACTTTATTTAAAATTCTTTAGCGCCTGTTACTTCGCTATTATGTTCTTTCCACATCGCACCCTGATCAAAAGTGAGCGCTACGTAGAATGTTCTTCCTATAAACGGACCACCTACATTTGTTCTGTATTCAGGTCCTGCAATATTTGTTGCACCAACTTTGAATGTGGTATATACTTTCTCTACAAGATAACTTACGTTAGCATCGAGTATGCCCCGTGCTTTAACTGTACCATCTGCAAAATCTGATGTCCAGTCAATTTTAGACTGCCACCTGTAATCAAGACCAAATCCAAATCCTTTCCAGAGGTTGTTTCCCTGGAAGCCTACGTAAAACTGATGTTTTGAAGAGTTAAAGCCAAGATCACGTGCCGTTCCAACTGTTTGCGTTCCGTGGAATTTGTAGTCTGTGTAGTTATAGCTTCCGCGAACCAGCAATCCTTTTGTGATCATGTATCCTAAGCCTATTCCTGCTCCCCATGAGAACGTTTTTCCGGGAATATTTACATATGGTCTCCAACTTGTTGGCTGTTCAGCAGTACCCGCGATCACATCGTCTAAGCCCGGTAATATATGTCCCTGGTGAGTTGTAGCTGTTTTGCTGATCACAGTAATTTGGGTGATGAAATCTTTGTACATGTTGAAATAACCGTTCACATCAACAATGAATTTTTTCGCAAGGATAGCTTTGTAACCAAGTTCCCATACCTGTAGATTTTCAGGTTTAACAAAATCAAATTGTGCTGTTTGAAGTGCTGCGAAATTCGTACCGCCGGATGCAACATACGCATTATAAGATTCAAGCGTATAAGATCCTCCATTATAAATTCCGTAACGCTCTGCATTTGATTTCGTGCCTCCCAATAAAACATTTGCTGTTGGGAAGAAAATATATTGTGCCTGTGAATCCGGATTTCTAAATCCTGTCTGGTAAGACATGCGGATATTGTGATTCCTGCTCT
Organism: Bacteroidota bacterium; assembly: GCA_028288625.1. GTDB lineage: Bacteria > Bacteroidota > Bacteroidia > Chitinophagales > JADIYW01 > JADJSS01. The sequence goes on from JAQBNI010000039.1 coordinate 2,798, forward strand.
TACCCATCGTAATTACTGCGGTTACCCTTGGGGAGAAGATGGATTTAAAGTTTTGATTTTTATCCCAACGTATAGAAGCCTGCAGCTTGAACATATCTTTATAAAACTTTCTTTGCAGCTGTAAGTATGCGCCGTATTCCTGTATTTTAATACGCTTGAAAGTTCCTGTGCCATCCGGGTCTTCATTAAACACAGTTCCTTGTGTATACAAGCTATACATCCTGTGATTACCACCAACCTGTATATCTATGATCTTACTGGTCCACCTGGAAAGATCGAGCATTGCTTCTTCATGGAATAAGCGTGAATTATCAATAAAACCTGCACCACCGTGTTGGAATAATCCGTTTCTGATGGCTTCTATTTTTGCCTGTTGTTCATCCGGTGTGAGCGATGACCATGGTCTTGTGGCATTTGCCTTCGCAGAATCTCTCAGTGCTTGTAAGTGTGCAGGATCATTAAAATAAGCTAAAGAATTTGCTGCACTCGTTTGTAAAGCCATTCCAACCACTTGGCTGTTGTAATAAGAAATATAATCACCTGCCCATGTTCTCGTATCATATACATATGCACCCAATGCAGATAAGTTATAAGAGTCTCCGTCATGTGTTTGCGACATGTATGCGCGCACATAAAAATCCTGTCCGCGAATTTCCGCTTTGTGGAATTGCTGTGTAAAATTTCTCAACGCATATCGCTCGCTGCCCTGGTAGACGCTGTTACCATAACCGATCCTGTAGTTGTAAGAAAACTCATATGCTTTATTTTTAAAGGGACGATAGTATACACCGAAATCACCTTTTACCGATTGCGCTTTGTGTGTGTCCAGCAACTGGTCTTCAGTAATTCCAAAACGCCTGAGGTCAAAATTTAATAATGATTTTACGGAATCTACCGTGCTTGTTGCAATCGCATCTGCAAGTGGTTGCGGATATCCCGCAGCCTGTAAACCTTGAGATGTTGCATCTATATATGCGCCTCTTTTGGCAAAATATGGTACGAATACTCTCGCTTCATCTCCGTAAGTATTCATCCCGTCAAAATTGGGACTATTCTGATTGTCGCTCGTGCCGAGATTCCTGTCTGTAGTATAATCATTCGCATACCAGTCAGTTCCCTGGAATATATTGAAGTTTGCTTTTATGGCAACGTAGTCTGCATTGTTTCTTTTAAAAACATGTGCAATACGTAGCGCTGCGGATCCCATTGGTTTTACACCATATCCGCGACCCGACTGAGAGAAGCCGCCTTTTATCTGCGCGCTAAGTCCGGGATAATCAAATGGATTTTTAGAATTCATTAAAAGGATGCCGTTAAAAGCATTTGGTCCGTATAAAGCCGATGCCGCACCCGGAAGTAATTCCATGTTAGCGATATCCAACTCGCCAATACCTACAACATTACCTGTAGGAAAATTTAAAAGCGGAGCGGCATTATCCATACCATCCATTCATTGTACAAAACGCGTATTTGAAATCCCTCCGAATCCGCGTGTATTTATGGAGGTGAAGGTCATACTACCGTTGATCGTCTGCACACCTTTTAACTTTCCGAGATCATCGTAATAATCCGCGGAAGAAGAAGCCTTGA
>JAQBNI010000041.1 GCA_028288625.1 Bacteroidota bacterium
CAAGCTTTTATAAATATAGTGATGCGGGAACTCCTGTCAAGTATGCGTTTCCTTCTAATTTTTCATGGCCTAAAGGATTGTTTTTTTTAGATCGTTGTTTTATGAAAATTCGTTTTGATCTGAAAAACGGAAAGCAACTCGTCGTTATCAATACACATAATTCTGCGTATGACGGAGGTGAATTGAAAAAGAAAGAGATGGCATATTTTAAAAAGTTTCTGGAGGAAGAATATGAAAAAGGAAATTATGTGATCGTGGGCGGAGACTGGAACCAGATACCCCCGGGTTACAAACCGTTGAAAGAAAACAGCGGGTATGAAGAAATGCATGTGCCTGCAAATTTTGCAGGCGAAGGATGGACATTTGCATTTGACGGCAATACGCCTTCGAACCGGAAGGTAGATAAAGCTTACGAGCCGGGCAAAACATATACAACCGTAATTGATTTTTATTTACTCTCTCCAAATGTAGAACTGATAGAAGTAAAGGGCTTGCCTAACGGTTTTGAATATTCAGATCATCAGCCCGTACGGATGGTGTGCAGGCTGAAGTAAGTTATTAGTCGATAGTCCATAGTCGATAGAAAATTCTATTAATTTATATTTTGTATTTTTGCGAATAATGATTCCATACCATTGACCATTGACTATCGACCATTGACCACATGACCATCAACTCGGAAATACAAACATTAGATAAAGTAATTGTTCACGAACCCGACCAGGGAATCGAGCATATCACGCCGGAGATTGCTGAAGAGTTATTATATGATGACATTGTTTTTCTTCCCAGGATGATTGATGAGCATTTCTCATTTACAGAAACATTACGGCAATTATTGGGAAGTGAAAATGTTTTTGAATTTTCCAATTTGCTGAAAGATGTTTTGCTGAAGGATGCGGTGCGGGAAGAGATGATAGAATATTTATTTGAGAAAGAAGATTTCAGTTTGGGTAAATATGAAAAGCTGAAACAGTTTGATGCAGAAGATCTTGCGGGTGTTTTGATATCCGGAATTCATCCTTCAACAAAAGCTTCCATATTAACACCGTTGCCGAATTTAATTTTCACAAGAGATATCGGTTGTGTATTGAATGATCACTTATTGATCTGTAAAGCCGCAAAGAAGGCACGCTTGCGTGAAAATTTTCTTACAAAATTTATCGTTCGCGAACATGCTTTGTTTGAAGGCTTTAAAGGTAAGGTCATCGATTTTGTAACAGATGAAAATTTAGAAATAGATTCAGGCATTTCTATCGAAGGGGGAGATGTAATGCTCGTTCATCCGCGTCATGTGCTAATCGGTGAAAGTGAACGAACTTCACTAGATGGCATCTTTGAATTAAAAACCATTTTGTTTGAAAAAGCTATCGTTGATTTTGTAACTGTGGTAGAAATACCGAATCAGCGTTATTGCATGCACCTTGATACGGTTTTTACAATGGTAGATGAAAATACATGTGTTGGATATTCTCCGCTGATGTTTGAAAAAAATGATAAAGTTGATGTGGTCACATATTCAAAAGACAATGCGAGAGCCATATTGCATCCCACTTTAAAAGATCTTATAAAAGAAATGTATCCGGAGATGAATTTTATTCCATGTGGCGGTGGTATATCGCCGTTTACTTTGCGTGAGCAATGGACGGATGGTTGCAATCTCGTAAGTGCGAAACCCGGCGTGGCGTACTCTTATGAGCGAAATATACGCACGCTCGATTGTCTGCGCGAAAATGGCTTCACCACAATAAGTTCTAAGCGTTTGATGAGTGAGGGATTTACTTTAGATCAACTGAGTAAAACGATCATTACCTTGTCGTCTGCTGAATTATCGCGTGCACGCGGAGGTCCGCATTGTATGACGTTCCCGATCAGCAGGAAATAATTATTTTCTTACTTTATCATTTCTTCTGAGCCTGCTGAGAGTTTCAGGCTTGATGCCTAGATAGTTTGCAATATCCAGCATCGAAAAACGATTGAGTATTTCCGAGTTCTGGCTCATCAATAGATTGAAGCGTTCATTCGCATCAAGTGATTGAAAAGTTTTCAAACGGTTTTTCAGGAACATTACATTCTCCTGTATAAGAAGCGTAAACAAATTTTCAAATGCAGGACGATCTTGCAGCAATTGCTGAAACTTGTTAAAGGAAATTTGCAGTCCGTAAATATTTTCTGTGCAGATAGCTCCAAGATCCGATTTCGTCTGGTGATAAAAACTTTTCACCGGCGCAGCATGATTACATTCGGTTAAAAAGGACATGATATATCTTCCTTTTTCATCTTCGATATAATATTTTACCGCGCCGCGACAAATAAATTTCATGGTGTGGCAAATCTCATTTGGCTCAATGATAACGGAGTTCTTTTTTAATATGCAGTAATCCCAATAAGCGTCTAATTCATTTAGATCTAACTGGTTAAAAAAAGGAAATTTTTTTAAGAAATCGGTGTAATAACTAATACATTCCTGGTATGTTGGTTTATCACTTTTAATAAACCGGGCAACAGGAGTATACTGGGGGAAAAAAAGATTCGCCATAAATGAATATTGCTGACATTAGTCAAGACCTATTCCTTTAATCTACAATAAATATTGATAAAAGTCAAGATTCGCGTGAAAAATCTTGATCTATATCAATGCCATAAATGGATTATTTTCGATCACCGCGCATGCGGCTTAAGGTTTCAGGTTTTACTCCCAAATAATTGGAAATATCCTGCATCATAAAGCGGTTAAAAACTTCTGAATTATCCTGCATCAACTGGTCATACCGTTGCTGCGCACCCTGTGATTGAAAAGATTTTAACCTGTTCTTCAGGTGTTTGGCGTTTTGCTGTATGAGGATCTCAAAGAATCTTTCAAAGCCAATCCTTTTTTTGATCAATTGCCGGTAATGCTTATAAGAAAGTTTTACGCCGTATACATCTTCAACACATTGCGCACCATTGGGTGATACGAACTGGCTGTAAAAATCTGCGACCGGTGCGCAAAAGTTAGCTTCAGTTAAAAAGGCAGTAATATATTTTCCATCTTCATCTTCAATATAATATTTAACTGCTCCCTTGCAGATAAAATAAATAGTATCGCAAGCACGATTAGAAGTAAGGAGTGTGTCATTTTTTTTAGCGCTGAAAAATTCCCAGCATGTAGTGATCTCATGAATATCGGTTTTCTTCAGAAAAGTAAAATTGGAGAGAAATAAAGTGAAGTATTGTATGCATTCTTTCGCGCTCGGTTTCTCATCAATAAGGAATTTTAAAACCGGGGTATAATTCGGATGAAACAAGTTTGCCATTAAAATTACTTTAACAGGAACTACAGGAAAAAAATGTCGCATGAATATATACAATTAATTATGAAAGCCAAAAACGTTATAATAAAATGTATACGAGATAAGTTTATTTAGAGAGAATAACATAATAAAGAAATATTAATATGAATTATTAATGACAATTGTCATAGGCTAAATAAGCATAAGTGCTTATTTTTGATAAAGGATATAAAGTTTAGAAATCTGAAATATCCAAAACTCCTCGAGGCTGAATTTATTTCAGCCTTTTTTAAAATCTCATATCCCGGATCTTTTTATGTAACTCAAGCTTGTGAAGGTCGAGAAGGAATGAAATTTTTTGTTTGAACTTAGGAGCATCAGCCTTATAATAGGCTTTATATTCCTTGCTGTAAATGAGCGGGAAATAAATTTCAAAACCTTCATCAAAAAAGCTGAACATAAAACCGCCGTCGAATTGGAAGCCTTTTACCGGCAGCAGGTTCACTGGGTTTAAATGGTTGTCGTAAGAGTAGCCAAGATCAAAAAATAATTTCACCGGTACATAATGTATAGGAAAATCTACTTTGAAATTCATTGCCATTAACCAGTCCACCGTTTGCCCGGTTTCAATGCCATTCAATGGAGTGCTAACTTTAAAGAATCCGTCTGTTTTAGTGATCTGTCTTGCAGAAAAATTTTCCTGTTCATATCTCCCGAAATAATAATCGGAATATAAATAATCCTGTTCACCGCGCTTGCCGTTTAAATTAAATCCTACATCCGGGTATAACCTGAAATGAAAATTATCACTTCGCCATAAAAATCCCCCTACAAACAACCGGATATGGACGCCTGTATTATAATTTTTTAATTGATAACGTATGAACGAATTGGCTTCGAAATAAGTCTTCACAAAAAATTTAGTTTGTTCAAAACTAAGAGAAGCTGAAACAGGGAAATTGTCATCCTTCCTGCTGAATGTATATTTAAAAACATTTGCATAGAATCGCGTAAGCGTATCTTTTAAAACATATACTATGGCATCACCGTCGGAATAGACCAGCTCCTTTTTTAATACAATGTGATTAGTAAATGAAATGCGGTGTTCCAGCTTTTCCAGTTTTTCAGTTCTGTGATTCAATACAATTTCTATGGAAGGAGAAATCGAATAATATTTTAAAGGCTTTGGATGATCATACCACGTAAACGATTGAAATTTTACGCCGGGTTTTATCAGGGTTACAACGCTTTTCTTCAACCGGATATAGTAATCTACATTGGCTGTTCCATTTACTTTATGAGATTTAATACCGTATAATAAACTTGCAGTGAAATCAATATGTTTGACCGGTTGTTTTAAGTTGATGAGTGCCGCGCCGATCTGTACGCCGTCATATTTATTATAAGCTATCGCAGGTACACCGAAAGGAAATTCCTTGTCGCGTCGATCTACCCAGCCGAGGTATTTTTGTTGGATTGAAATTAATTTTTTATAATGAACTTCTTTGGTTCCCGGCTTGTTTAAAATTATGGAGTCTTGAGCAGAAATCTTTGTAATTGTGAGCATTACCAGCATGTTAATAACTACTAAAACCTTTGTCATATATTACAATTAACTTTTCTTCTCAAACTGATTACAATATTAAGTATTAACTTTGAATAGCTATAGTGCGACTGCAATTTCCGCACGATTTGATATAGTTATTGAATTTGAATACTTTAAGCAAATTTGATAACACTTAAATGGCACACACATATGAGTAATTACGATTTTGAAAACGAAGACCAGTTGAATGTATCGGAACTGATAGCGCAATACGAACAAGCCGCAAAGGAAGATCACACACCATTTTTCGACCAGGAAGCATATGAAACGATCGTTGATTATTATGAAGATAAAGGTCAGTTTGAAAATGCAATGGAAGTTGTTGAAAAAGCATTACTTCAATATCCGTATTCTTCCATGCTGCTCCTGAAAAAAGCGCATGTTCATTTTGAATTAAAGCAACTCGATACTGCGCTCGAAATATTGGAAAAAGCGGAGATATATGACAGCTCAGAAATTGATATATATTTATTGAGGGCGGAGATCTATACTTTTCAGTCGCGTTATAAAGAAGCGACACAGATCTTGTATGATCTGCTGCCGAAAGCGGAGCGTGATGATCTGTCGGAAATTTATCTGCAGCTGTGCGATGTGTATGAGGATTGGGAAAAATATTTCGACGTATACGATTGTTTGCTTGAATGCTTAAAGATCGATCCGAATAATGAAGAAGCGCTGAACAGGTTGAATTACTGCATTGAGATCACTGACCGTTTCGGAGAAAGTATTCCGCTGCACCAGGAGCTGATCGATCAGAATCCATACAACCAGTTTGCATGGTATAATCTTGCTTGCTCTTACCGCGGAATTGATGAATATGAAAAAGCAATTGATGCATTTGAGTATGTACTCGCGATCAACGATGATGCGGATTTTGTGTACCAGGATATTGCAGAACTCCATTTCAAAAAAGGAGAATTTAAAAAATCGTTGGCAGTCATCAAGGAAATGTGCGATACATTTGAAGCCGATGATGAAATATATTTCCTTCAGGGAAAATGCCACGAAGCTCTAGGTGATATGAAAATGGCGAGATATTGCTACCGAAAAGCTGTACATGATAATCCGTCTTTATCAGAAGCGTATTACAGGATCGGGGAAACATATAAGCATGAAGGATTGTGGGAGCAGGCGTATAAATCTTTTCAGAAAGCAAATGAGCTGGAAAAAGAGCAATATGATTTTTGTTTAGCAATGGCGGAAGCTGCGCTGGAGATCGGGGAGACGGAAGTTTCTATAGATGCATGTGAAACAGCGATAGATATTTTTATGAAGCGCAATGAAGCGTATTTCATTCTGGCAAAGATCATGGCGGTCAATGGAGACACAGAAACGGCAAAAGAGATCTTGCAGAAAGGAATTGAAGTGTGTAAATCAACAGTGGAACTGAATTTCGCCTTGTGCGCGGTGGCGTTCATGGAAAATAAATTTAAAGAGGGAGAAGTGCTGCTTCGCGCAATGCTGCAGGATAACTTTGAACTCCACGAATTATTGTTTGACTTTTGCGAAGACCTTAAGGAAAACACGGTCATTCAAAATATATTAGCAGAATTCAACTAACAGAAATTGCTTATCCATTAAATTTTTAATTCCTGCATGAAGCAATTCGGTTTGATCGGTTATCCTTTATCACATTCTTTTTCTGAAAATTATTTTAAGGAAAAATTTGTCCGTGAAAAAATAACGGATGCAGTTTATAAATTATATCCTCTCGAAAAAATAGAAGATTTTATTTTGTTGTGTGAAAAAGAAAAAGATCTTGTGGGATTGAATGTTACGATTCCCTATAAAGAAAAGATCCTACCGTTTTTAGACGGCTTACACCACGAAGCAGAAAAGATCGGCGCTGTGAATACGATCAAATTTATGAACGGAAAAAAGATCGGTTACAATACGGATATTTATGGATTTAAAGCAAGCTTGCAGCCTTTGTTAAAACGGCAGCACAAACATGCATTGATACTTGGAACGGGTGGTGCCGCAAAAGCGGTGGCGTACGTGTTAAATGAACTTGCAATTTCTTTCCAGTATGTTTCCAGGACAAAATCGAAAGAATATTTTTCTTATGAAGAATTGAATGCTGCGATAATGGATCGCTCAAAACTCATTATTAATACAAGTCCAGTGGGCATGTATCCTCAAACAGAAGAAGCACCTGCAATTCCTTATGAATTTATTACGCGTGAACATTTATTGTACGATCTGATTTACAACCCTGAAGAAACACGTTTTTTAAAATTGGGGAAAGAGAAAGGTGCTCAAATAAAAAATGGTTTGGAAATGCTGAGACACCAGGCAGAAAAAAGCTGGCTGATCTGGAATGATAAATAGTCAATAGTCAATGGTCAATAGTCATTTGTGGATTTCAGTTTAAACAATAATGGATTATGAATATTATTATTTTTGCTTTACAAATGACAAATCTCCAAATGACTAATTTCTAATGACGAGTGACCAGCTAAATTTCAACGATACAGAAACTGCTTTTGCACATAAATCAAACCGTGAACTGGTCCATGATTTTGAAATTTACCGTTTGATCAACCAGGGCTGGCTGGTGCGTATGGGTACGCGAACAGCTTCAAGAATGATCAAGTGGGGAATTAAAGCTCCTATTGTATTGGGTATGAGATCAACAGTTTATGATGTGTTTTGTGGAGGGGAAACCCTCAGCCTTGCTACTAAAAAAATAAACCAGTTATACGCTTATGAAGTCCAGAGCATCCTGGATTACGGTGTTGAAGGAAAGGAAACGGAAGAAGATTTTGAGCGTACAACCAATGCAATTACACAAGCCATTTTCTTCGCGAAAAATTATGACGCTGTTGATATTGTGAGTTCAAAATTTACGGGATTGATCCCTTTTGCCATTCTTGAAAAACTGCATGGCGGTGAAGAGTTGTCACAAGAAGAAAAGGAAATATATGGACACAGCAAGGAAAGAATTTATGGTCTTGCAAAATTAGCGAGTGATCACAATGTAAGTTTGTTTGTGGATGCGGAAGAAAGCTGGATACAGCAGCCGCTCGATGATCTCACGTTTGACCTGATGCTGAAATACAATAAAGAAAAACCGATCATTTATAACACGATTCAACTCTACAGAAAAGACCGGCTGGAGTTTTTTAAGAGAACCGTAGAGCAGGCAAAAAAAGCAGGGATCATTTACGCGGTAAAATTAGTTCGCGGAGCATACATGGAAAAAGAAAAAAAGCGTGCTGAAAAAATGAATTACCCGAACCCCATACAAAATTCAAAAACAGATACCGACAGGGATTATAATGAAGCGCTGAAGTTTGCAATTGACAATATCGAACATGTTGCCATTTGTGTAGCAACACATAATGAAGAAAGCACAATGCTTGCAACACAACTCATGCATGAAAAAAAATTACCTACGAACCATGACCATATTCATTTCTCCCAGCTGTTAGGAATGAGCGATAACATTACTTTTAATCTTGCTAAAGCGGGTTATCATGCGAGTAAGTACATGCCTTACGGACCTGTGAAAGATGTGATCCCATATTTGATCCGGAGAGCGCAGGAAAATACCAGTGTTGCCGGTCAGATGGGTCGTGAATTAAAATTATTAAAAGAAGAGATCCGTCGAAGACGGTTGTTTGTACTATGATTAGCCTGATTTTATTTGATCTTGGAAAAGTAATTTTTGATTACTCCTGGAATAATACTTTTTTATATTGGTCTGATATAACTGGAATACCTCTCGAAGAAATACAATCCAGGTTTGTATTAAATGAAATATGGAATGAATATGAGTGCGGAAAAAAATCTCCCCAGGAAATTTGCAGATTTATTAATAGCCAAATCAATATAAAATTAACTCAAAAGGAATTTGAAGAAGGTTGTAATAATATTTACCTGGAACTGTATGAGGGAATAAATGAACTTTTGATGGAATTAAAAAACAAATACAGGATTGCAGCTCTTACGAATACAAACGAAGTGCATTGCAAGGTTTGGTTAAAAAGATATGAAAATACTTTAGTTCATTTTGAGAAGATTTTTATTTCAAATGAAATGGGAATGAGGAAACCTGATAAAAATATCTATCTGCAAACTTTAAAACAATTAAACGTGCAACCGCAAGAAGTATTATTCTTAGATGATCTGAAAGAAAATATTGAAAGTGCGAAATCAATCGGAATTCATACGATTCAGGTAAGTTCATTTCAGCAAATGAAAACAGAATTACAAAAGTATAGAATGTGATTACTTCACCATGTTTGCATTCACCATCGTCTGCAACTCTTTTCCAAGTCCCGCAATTTTTTCACCGATCTTTTTACGGAGTTCATTATTCACAGGCATCAGCGGTAGTCTGACGTGATCATTGCATATGCCGAGATGTTGCATCGCAGCTTTTACACCCGCCGGATTGCCTTGCTCAAACAAGAATGTAATGAGTTCGTCGAGTTGGTGCACTACAGGTTGTGCATCTTCAAAATTTCCTTCAAGCGCATTATGTACCATCGTACAAAATATTTTCGGTGTTGCATTTGCAATCACGGAGATAACTCCGTCATACCCGATCGATATCAGGGGAACAACAAGATCATCGTTCCCGCTGATCAGCAAAAAACCTTCAGGTCGTTCGCGTGCGAGCCAATGCAGCTGCATCCAGTCGTTGCTCGCTTCCTTTATTCCAATAATATTTTTGAATTCGTGCGCAAGTTGGAGTGTTGTACTCGCGCGGATATTAGAAGCTGTTCTTCCCGGCACATTATATAAAATAATAGGTAGATCCGTGTTCGTTGCGATCGCTTTGTAATGCTCATAAATACCCTCCTGTGTTGGCTTGTTGTAATACGGGCTCACAGACAAAACGCCGTCAACTCCTGAAAGGTCATATGCATTAAGATCTTCGATGATACTGCGTGTATCGTTGCCGCCGAAACCTGCAATTACCGGAACACGCTTATCCGTAATTTCCACACAAGCTTGAATGAGGTCTTGCTTTTCGCGTTTATTCAGCGTTACCGATTCACCGGTTGTGCCCAGTACCACAACATAATCAACGCCGTTTTCAATAACGTAATTAACTACTGTGTCGAACTCCTTAAAGTTCACTTCTTTTTGTTCATCAAACGGAGTGACTAAAGCTACTCCTACACCTTTGAGATTAAGCATAATTTTCTTTTTGAATATTACCGGTAAAATGGATAAATCCCTAAACGGGTAATAAAATTAATTGAGGTATGTTTCGAGGCTCCGGATTAGATTAGAAATATCGCTTTTTTCTTTCGGAATTAATATTAAATCATAGTTAGCAATATTGGCATCCGGGTTAAAGCCAACGCGAAAGCGGGAAGCAGCATTTGCCGTCATATATTCAAGCGGAAGGCATTCTTCCTGCGCTAAATTAATAATGATATCGAATGCTGAACGCATAAAAAAACCTGAATTCCCACCGCCCGGTTTGCCATACCAGTTCGTATCCTTGTTCGTGATGAAAGGAAATGGATACACAAACCCGAATTCGCGTTTCGGAAGATAGCCTAACAGCTGTACATCTTTCAGGGTGGATT
>JAQBNI010000073.1 GCA_028288625.1 Bacteroidota bacterium
TGTATTAAAGATGAGGCATTCCGCAAAGCTGTTCAGCTCTTCTTTCAATGCATCATATTCTTCAAGCACCATCGTTTCAGAATTCAGGTATTTAATATTTTCTTCTGTGCGCATCGGAACGGAATTATGTCCGGCAGTCTCTGATAATTTCAGCATCTCTGTTTCGCGGTGTAAAAAATCCAGCGTGATGTGGTTATCCTTTTGAAAGAAAAGCATCTTCCGCATTTTTTGTATCGATGCACGACTTGCAGTTAAATTTGCAACACAGCCGTTATCAAATTCTATTCTTGCATTTGCAATATCGATATGATCGGATAACACTGCAACACCACTTGCGCTGATGGATTTTATATTCGCTTTAACAACATGCAAAACAATATCGATATCATGGATCATCAAATCCAACACCACAGAAACATCCGTGCCGCGCGGATCGAAATGCGATAGCCGGTGCGCTTCAATAAACATCGGGTTAAGATCATAATTTTTCAACGCAAGGTATGCGGGATTAAAACGCTCTATGTGTCCCACCTGGAATTTAATCCCCGCTTCGTGTACAAGCGCGACCAATTTTTTCGCTTCTTCAATATCATTCGAGATCGGTTTCTCTACAAAAACATGTTTGCTTTCCTTGATCGCTTTTTCTGCATAATAAAAATGTGAAGTAGCCGGCGTCACAATATTTACCGCATCGCATTTGCTGATGAGCTCATCTACATCAGTGTAACACTTTACAGTAAAATCTTCCTCGATGCGCTGTAGCTGTACCGGGTCTGTATCAAAGCATCCGACTACTTTAAAATAATCAGATTCGAGTAATCTTTCAAGATGCTGGGTGCCCAGTCTGCCTACGCCTATAAGTCCTATTTTTATCATTTTTTAATATGCCAACCTTGCCGGTTGCAGCATAAAAATATTTTCATTTTCGCTTGAATTACAATTAATTAATCCACGGGATGTGCATTAATACATTCAGGTGAAACAAAACGGTCGTCAGCAGCCAATTATGAAGGAAGAATCCGTATTTTTGCGCCGTGATCACTGGTAAAAAAATAGCATTCCACACTTTAGGCTGTAAGCTGAATTTCTCAGAAACTTCGGCTATTTCGCGCCAGATGGAGGAGCGTGGCTTTACCACTGTTGATTTTGACGGTCCATCGGATGTTTATGTGATCAATACTTGTTCCGTAACAGATCACGCAGATACAAAATGCAGGAACATTGTCCGCAAGGCTATGAAGAAAAATCCGCTTGCTTATGTTGTGGTCGTGGGATGCTATGCACAGTTAAAACCAAAAGAGATCGCATCGATAAAAGGAGTGGATCTTGTATTGGGAGCCGCAGAGAAATTTAAATTGCCGGAGATTATCACAGACCTTACAAAAAATCCGTGCGGACAAATACTGGCGTCTGAAATTTCCAATGCTGATTTTTTTGTGGATGCATATTCTGCGGGAGACCGAACGCGTTCCTTTTTAAAGATACAAGATGGCTGTGATTATAAATGTTCATTTTGTACGATCCCGTTAGCGCGCGGTAAAAGCAGGAGCGATACACCGGAAAACGTTTTGAAGAACGCGCATCAGCTCGCGGAGAAAGGTATAAAAGAAATTGTATTGACCGGTGTGAATACGGGAGATTATGGAAAAGGAATCGAAGGTGAGTATGACTTTTTTAAATTGATCAAATTACTAGATGAAGTAGAAGGCATTGAGAGATTCAGGATATCTTCCATAGAACCGAATTTATTGACGGATGAGATCATAGAATTTGTTGCACGCAGCAAACGCTTTATGCCGCATTTTCATATTCCGTTACAAAGCGGGAGTGATAAAATGCTGAAACTGATGCAGCGCAGGTATAAAAGTGAATGGTATAAAAGTCGGGTAGAGAAAATAAAAAACGAAATGCCGCATGCGTGTGTCGGTGTGGATGTGATCGTTGGATTTCCTTCTGAATCTGACGAGGATTTCCTGGATAGCTATAATTTTATTAATGCACTGGATGTTTCTTACCTGCATGTATTCACTTATTCCGAGCGTGCAAATACAAAGGCGATTGACATTGATGGCGTGGTGCCGGTACATACACGAAATGAACGCAATGCGATGTTCAGATCATTAAGTGAAAAAAAACGACGCCATTTTTATAACCGGTTTTTAGGAGAGGAGAGGAAAGCTTTATTTGAACAGGAAAGGAAAGGTACGATCATGCATGGTTTTACGGATAACTATATAAAAGTTGCTGTTCCTTATGATCCTTCAATGGTCAATCAAATTCTTCCAGTGCAATTACAGAATTTTGATGAAGCAGGAAATATAAATTGTGGGTTACTGAGTAGCGGGTATTAATTCTACTTGCATTTTTTTGCCATTTCATTATCGTAAACTGTCTTCGCAATTCTTGCTATTACATCTTCGATTTTTACTTCGTTCGCGTAAGCATCATTTACAAAAACCGCAATCGCAATATGTTTCCCGTTTGGTAACGTGATAATGCCTACATCGTTTGTTGCGGGCGTCATTCCTTTCGCATTTGTATTAGAAGTTCCTGTACGGTGTGCAACCTTAGTACCTGCAGGTAGCAAGCCTTTTAAACGCTTTGGTCCCGTGGTAGTTTGTTCCATCAGTGAATACAATAACTCGTTACTCTTTTTTGAAAGGATCTTCTTTTTATAAAAAATATCGAGTAAACGAATCATTGCTTTTGGTGTACACCAGTTCATATATTGAATATTCCATCCTGCATGCA
>JAQBNI010000086.1 GCA_028288625.1 Bacteroidota bacterium
GATTGAATATTTATCCTGCAAATGCAAATGGTTATTTAAACCGCGGATTGATCTATTTTCAAAAAAATGAATTTGCACTGTCGCTGAAAGATCATGAAACATATAACAAACTCGATCCTTACAATCCCGATATGTGGTATGAAAGTGGTTTGTGTAAATTAGGATTGAACAGACCTGCGGATGCAATTCCCGATTTCGATAAAGCGATTTATCTGAGAAATACACAGCCGTTATTTTTTCTTGGTCGCGCGAAAGCATTGCGTCTGACGGGTAAAATTGACGCATCTATAAATGATGCGAAACATGCAAAAGAAATGGGCGGAAATGTGGCACCTGAATTTTTACAATAATTATTTTCTTATCCTGCTGAGTGTTTCAGGTGTGATGCCTAAATAAGAAGCGATGTAGATCTGGGGCACTCTTTCGAAAATATTGGGCGAATGTTTTAGCAAATGTTCGAGGCGTTCTTTTGCAGGAAGAAAGCGCAGCAATTCATTTTCCTCATGATTTTTTTTAATGAAATACTGGAAGATATTTTTTGCCATGCTCTCCAGTTTCGGAATTTCTTTATACAGCATTTCTAGATCCGTTTTCGACATCTGCCAGATCACACTGTCTTCTAACAATTCCAAAGATACTACTGCGGGAAATCCTGAAATGAAACTGATGAATGAAGTCGTCAGTTCATTTTCAAATGAAAAACGGATCGTAATTTCTTTGTCGTCCAGGTAAGAAAATGTGCGGACGCAACCCTTCTGAATATAATAATAGTGATGACAAACCTTTCCTGCTTTTTCCAGTAAATATCCTTTTGATAATTCGCGTGTGGTGACCTTGTTGCGGAGTTGGTGCCATTCGTCTTTTGAAAGCTGGTTTATACCTGATATGTATTGGTCGAATTCAGACATATCGGAAATTAAGAAAAGTTCTTTTGTTACGTGCGTTTTATATAAGATTTTATAGTAATTCTGTAAATATGTTCCTTTCGTTCTGAGTAAATTTAGAGTGAAGATTTTTGGTTTTAGAATCTTAAGGAAACGGAGCAGCTTACCCCAAATAGGCTGCTCTTTTTATTTCTTTAATGCATTTCGCATCAGCATGACTACCTGGTTGTGTTTTACTTTTTTTATCTCGCGGTTGTCATTTTCAAGGTGATAACATGGTGTCTTGTAAGGCGAACTGTGATACATTTCAATAATTACAATTTCAATTTCGACTACCTGCCATACACGTCGTGAACGATCACGTGCAAAGTAAAAACGATCACCTTCTTTAAGGTCGATCAAATTACATGGAGCGGCGAGGGACATTTGCCGAAAATAGAATCTTTTCGAAAAAGAAGTACGGGTGTGAATAATTATTTATTAGCCGGTTTTAGTTTGGATAAAAGCTCATCAATAAATGCAGCCTGAGTCGAATTAATTTTTTCTTTAGCTTCTTGTGGAGAAAACCAACCTCCTTTATCAACTTCGGGGATGGATTGAAATTTTCCTGATTTTGGCGGCCACTCGAGTTCAAATGTATTGCTTACAATTATAGCCGGATCTATATCACCTTCTGCCGTCCATGCATGAATCACTTTTCCGCTTTTCATTTTTACCGGTGATAATTCCCATTGAATATTCCCGTTAAATTTTACGCTTGTTTCTTCTTCAAATTCTCTTTTGGCTACTTCCTGAGGATCTTCACCTTCTACATATTCTCCTTTCGGTATCGACCATGCACCCAGATCTTTCTTCGCCCAGAATGGTCCGCCCGGATGCACGAGGAAAACTTCCAATTCATTTTTGTGAAAGCGATAGAGCAGTATGCCGGCGGATTGTTTTGGTTTCATTTGATTTCTATACAAAGTTATATAAATCAAGCAATAAGGCAGAAAGATCCTGGTCTGCAAGCCGTATCTGTATTGACATATCCCTTTCAATGATCTATCTTTAACCTTAGAAATAGCTATTTATAAACCCTATTTCCTGTTTATAGCATTCTTTTTTTTAAGTGCACATTCCATTAATGATGGTTTTAACATCAGGTCTGCGGTTTATATATGGCATACTCAACACAAAATTCAATGTATGAAAAACCCAAACCTGTTTGTAAAAGTTCTGGCACTCTGCTACCTATTCAATGGAACTGCAATATTTGCACAAAATGCATCGAGGACAATTCCACAAAACACTTCACGCGTATCGTGGATGACATTTACGGCTACGCAATCCGCGAATAAAGTATCGCTGCGCTGGAGCACTGCTTCTGAAAGTCACACAACGGCATTCGCTGTTCAACGGAGCATAGATTCTGTCTATTGGGGGAATTTAGGAACAGTTACTGCGGCAGGAAACAGCTCGTCCATTCAGAAATATTCTTATGATGACTTGGCTCCGGCAAAAGGAGTGAACTATTACAGGCTGCTGGAGCAAAACACTACAGACCGCAATACATACAGCAGGGTTATCAGGATTGATGTCATTACAAGGACCAGGGACTTTACTGCATTTCCAAATCCCGCAACGGATCTTTTGGAATTGAATGGTGAACCGGGCACTGCAGTAGAAGCTTATAATTTAAACGGCGATCTCGTACTTCAAAAAACCCTCGATGGTGATAATGAAGTTGACATCAGCCAATGGCGGAAGGGATGGTATATCTTAAGATCGGGAGAGCAGGTGGTGAAGTTGGTTGTAAAATAAATAGTGATTTTTAAATATAGAAAAGCCAATCATATTTGATTGGCTTTTTTTGTTTGCGTTTACTCCCAGACTTTACTATTGCACTACAACCGCCTTGCTTACGGTATTGATCCCATCAAAAATTTTCAACCAATACATTCCTTTTGAAAGTGTTGATGCATCAATCGTAAACTCAGAAATATCGCGATGCTGTTTCGATTCCAGTAAAATAATTTTCCCGGTAAGATCGATCAATTGCAATTGGATATTTCCCGCATGATGATCTTCAAACTTCACCGTAAATAAACCATTGTTTGGATTCGGATAAATGGATAAATTTTCTTTTGTCGATTTTATCTGAGCAACGGGCGTAAGTATAAGGATTCTCGTTTGTACGGTATTTGTTTTCACCGACGCGTTGTAATCAAATAATATATCCGCCGTATTGTCGATCGTACTGCCGGCGGAAAGATTCGATTTTGCTTTTACTTTATAAGCGATATACCCGGTACTGTTCATGTTCGTGGTATCAAAATCCAGTTTGATATTATCAAACGTAAATTTCAAAATGTGATCCTGAAAGATCTCCAGCGTATAGGGCGCAGATGAGCCGATCACCTGTAACGAGTTGATGTCGACATTGCTGCTCAGTGTATCCAGTACAATAACTCTGAATGCCGTATCATTTCCTTTATTTTGAAAATGGATGATGAAAGAAACATAATCGCCGTTGGCAACCTGCTGAGGCGTCAGTGTGCTTCCGGATAAAATTGTTTTCTCATTCGGATCAAAAGAAGCTAATACAGGTTCACTCAAAGTTGTGTAATTATCTGCCGGAACTACATCAGCAGAATCACTGGTGATCCATGCCTGCGAAAATAAAGTATCGCCTGCATTTAGTGTCGGAGGCGTCGCTCCCGTAAAATGAATCGCAGCAGATAACGTTTGTCCCGGCGGCAGATTGTTGATATTCCATATAATCGTATCTCCATTCATTAAGCTTTGTGAAGGAGTCTCCGTTGGATTTAAAAGCCTCGGATCCAGCAGCAATTTTACCTTCCCTGATCCTCCGAAAGCGCCCTTATTGGTAAGAGAGATGGTATAATTATTTTCCTGTCCCATGCGCGTTCTCCAGTTGTTAATGAGTTTAATTTCCAAGTCATTTTTTCCGGGTATCGGTTTCAATGCAAAAAATAAGGTGTCAGCATTCCCGTATGTTGAATGCGTGGAAATATACGATGGCGGAGAAATCGTAAAATAATTATTGTAAAGAGAAATGTGTGTCGTATAATGACCTGTATCCGCGTAAAAAATAAATATGCCATTGCTGAAAAAATGCATGGCTTGTGAGTCAGCTGCACTTTGTGTATATGCAAATCCCCAAGGGTATGTCGGTTCCACTCCATCTAAAATATGATTATTGTTATAGTCGATAAAAGCTACCCCGATAACGGTATTGTAATCGCTCGAATAATAACCGAAATAAGAATCCGTTTCTCCAAAGCCACAGATACTGCTGGGAGATGCAATAAAAACATGTCCCCGGTTATAATGTGAAATGTATGTCATATAGCCTGTCTTAGGCTCGATGATCATTCGTTCCTTAATAGCACCCGTATTGATATCGATGATTTGAACAAGGCTGATCTCATGAACGTCCGTAGAAAAACCACCGTTGGCATCCACGTACTTTATAATGTAGGAAATATCTGCGCCATTGTAATCCAATTTTACATTCGTTGCCGACCAGTACCAACTCTTTCCTTTGTAAAAAATAGTATCTCTTGTTTCCAGCGGGCTGTCCCAGCGTTTTGTTCCATTGTCGATCAAAGAATGATCCACGAAAATTTTTGTATTGCTCAACAGGAGGAAATCTGAACGGTACTGCACATTCGGATTCGCATGCTGCAGCTTGTACGACCACAATAAATGGAAGTGAATATCCTTGCAATAGATCAGGCTATCCTGCACTAAAAAAGGAAACACATATATCCTCGACGTATCGTCAAAACGATTGTTATAAGTGGTCGCCAAAAGTTCATTGAAAGCATTTTGCGGAAGCGTGTCGCCGCTGATGACCGATAAATTATTTGGATCGATAAAAATTCTTTGTATAGGAGACATAGGGTTACGAAATGCTACGATATAATGTGAAGAAGTGTAGTCGTTAATATTCTGAATCTGGTAGGGAGAAAAAGAGATTGTGTTCGTGGTATCCGTGGCAATCGTATTTCCTAAAGAATCCAGCAAGTAAATAAATGTCCTCGAAGTATCATCCGGAAAAGGGAAGAGACCGGGTTTGGAAGCCGTAGCGGCGAGCAATGCATTATTGTTTGGTAATGCAATCAGCGATATTATAAATTTATTGGCAATAGATTCCGGCAAAATATTATCCATTGAAAAATCCTTTTTCCATAAAAATTTACCCGTGGCTGAAACAGAAATAATTTGTTTTTCCTTGAATGAATTACCGGTATAAAAAAAATATCCTGTATTTGATTTTTGACTGATATTCGTTTCCCAGAAATAGGATTCCATCATATTTTGCAGGCTGTCTGCCTCCCAAAGGTAATTGCCGTCCTTGTCGTATTTAAAAGCACGTATGGGTTCTCCCTGCCCTGCCCTGAGCAAAAACTTTCCGTCATTATCAAATAGCGGTTCCAGCGCAGCAGGTGTATAAGAGGAGTCCAATGTTTTGTTTAAAATAATGTTTTTAAACTTATCCAGTTTTATAATGCTGTACGTGTAAAAGTAGAAGCCAAGTGTCATCTTGGTTTGCACGATCATCGTGGTCGTCGAGTCATTATTTTCATGCGTGGAATAAATAACGTCATCATTAACCGAGCCGGTGCAAACTTCGTTGATCAGCCTTTGTCCGAAACCGCCCATCGGAAAAAAGAAGAGCGAGATTAAAATGGGTAGTAAAATCTTTTTCATATAAATCGTTTGTACAAATTTGCATCTATATTATTTAAATAGTAAATACAAAAAAGTGTCGTTGTATAAGCAAATAAGAAAAAAAACGCTTAAAGGATTGATTAATAGAAATTAAGAGCTAATTGTGTAGTATTAAGTGCTATTGACGAATGACAAATAAGAATGATTTTTAGGGGCGTGCCCCTCACACCTCGCGCTCAAGCCTGCCTTCGTTCGGGTCGGGCTATCCGCTGCAAGCCTTGCATGCACTAAAGCAGCGCAAAGGCTTTCCGCTTCTATCCCTCACGCAAAAGACCTTCATCTACCATCCATGCTATCCGGATAACCTTGCGAAATACTTGCGAAACAAAAAAAGCAGCTAAAGTATATACTCTAACTGCTTTTTCTTTTCTCGCGCTCCCTCCTGGGCTCGAACCAGGGACCTACTGATTAACAGGCGGCTTAAAGCATCAAATTCCCAATAGTATGAATTAACTAAGGGAATTATTATCAATTAATTCACTAATATGGGTTTAAATGAACTTATATGAAACCGATGGTTATTTGTGCAATATTTGTGCAATAAAAAACCATTAATCAAATATTTAATTAGTTATCTCCTTGTTAGCCTCGAAACAGATGCACACCATGAGCGTGCGAGACCTATGTAAAAAATAATACATATTATATCGCTTATGTTCTTACCTTAGTTAGAAGTAAACATTCTTCTTGAATTTCATAAACTTATCTCATAAGGAAAAGTATAACCTTATCCTTACAATCATTTTTATTCTTGCAAGCAGTTCCTTATTTGCTAGCAAACTCACTTCTGTAAGGTATACACTGCCATCAAAAGTTGAATATTGCATCAACGATACTTTTTTCATAAAAATAAAAAATATCACCCATTCAAAACTGGCAAACGTAAACTTATATAATGTATTCAGCATTTATAAGAACAGGTATGATTCATCTATCGCACCCATCAGTTACACTGGCAACACTCTTGGACAGCCCGCAACCATCAGCAACAAAGGACATGTAACCATTTTCTTAAAAGACACTTTGTATGCGGGCGAAACGATAGAGATAGGAATTATCGGAAAATTAAATTGCGTAGGTTATCATTCTTATTACGACACTTCTGCATTGACAAACATTATACAGGTCTCTTATAAAAGCGGTAACACCTTAAAGATGGATCAAACCATCACCACGATTTACAATCCGCAAATCCCCGTGCTGGTCATTAGTAATGTAACACCCTCTACACAAGATGTGATTTTGTTTCAGCCATATTTTATTGATGTGGATGTAGTGAATGGGGGCTTCGGCGACTTGTCTGCATTCGTACTGAAATTAAATTATAACAAACCGGAATTTCAAACCAAGATAGATTCCATTGCAGGCAGCATGGGTATTTTAATTCGAAATACCGATACCACTGCAAGTATTTATGTGGGTGAAAATGTTTTCAGGCAGCAACTGGGCAGCCCTACCATGAAAACCAGGCAGCGCATTACCTTGCGCATTTATTTACACAATCAAACCTGTAATTATACGGGCATTATGAAAAGCAATATCTCGGGTTACCTGATTTGTCCTGATGATACTTTTTCTTTTTGTGATACCACAAGAAGCCCGAAAGATTTTTTTATAAATTATCAGGCGAAGCCTAAAAATATTACTGTGGTGCGTGATACACGCGACAGAAGCTGCATCATCAGTGGCACGAATAATTTCAAAAGAGATATTGTCATCAGGAATGATGAAGCTGTTCCGTTAGACAGTATTTATTTTACCATCAACAGTGGTTATGCCACCGGTGGAGAAATTTTATATACTGCATTGGATACTTCTTCCTTCCTGATGCGGTATAATAATAACGCCTTCCAAAAGCCGGCTATATGGGGAATCCTTAAAACGGATACTTCTTTGTACAGGCCCTTTGATTTGAGCCGATATGATACTTTACCGCCGGTGACAAGAGATTACCTGATAGAATATTTTACCAATGTAAATAATAACCTTGTCCGCAATCTGGGCGTTTATGAAAGCTGTTATGGCGATACCAAACAAATCTATGAAGCGCGGGTACGGCTACCCAATGGTATGCAATTACAGCCCGGCGATTCCATCGCTATTCACTATGAATCACGAATGTGTGACCAGATAGATAATTATTGTAATCTGTATAAATACGTAAACTATAACAATTACACCATCAGTTATTACGAGCCGTGTATCAAACAATATCTTTTGCCTATTGTATCAAATGAACATGACCTGGATAATTATGAAGTGTATGAACAGCCACCTCATATTATACTGATAGGAAACCTGGCGGAGTATTGCTTATCGTCTTACTACTATATCTTTGATGCGTGGATGTATCTTCAAAAAATGCGTCAGGACGAGCCAGTCCGACATTACAGTGATTCTGTGTATTACCAAAACTCTGTGTATACGATAGAAATGAGGTTATCCAACATGCTGGATTTTTCTAATACGCTACCTGTTATTTACAGCAGGATATGGGGCACCCAATGGCCTGCTGATTATAAAACCATGACTGTACAGGGTAATGAAAAGGTGTACACGTTTTACTGGAAATATAATGGCGCAAAAATAGATTCTATCTTTACATATAATCCAAACCTAAGTGTTAGCGCAGGCATTAATTTTCCATGTGTTCATGCAGATTGCAGTATACAGGATGACGGACATCAGTACATGACGCGTACCGATGGTTTTTTTGTACAGCCTGTTGATGGATGTGCACCTTTGCCAATGCCGTTATCCATTTGCTCATCAAATATTAAAGTAGATGTTTATTGTCCGCAACCTGGTTGTGCGTATCCATTTATGTCGATTACAGAAGCACATTTAGAGCGTATTAATTTAGGGTTGAAGGATAGCAATAACGACGGTATTCCGGATGATAGTGTAACGGTAGCATCTAAATTTGAGGTGTTAAATTTAAACACTTATATAGCCGGTGACACGATGCTGGCAAAACACCTGATGGTTCCGGTGAACATTGCAGCGGGAAATACGGCCTTCAAAAATGCATATTCTTATATTCAATTTTCTGAAGCAGCACCTGCCAACTACTGGTCTTCTGCCGGTGGAAAGATTGAGTTTTATGATAAGAATACGAACACGCATTATAAATGCAACATAACCTCTGCACAGGTTAATTTAGATACGGCACAAAGAAGATGGTATATCAATTGTTCTCCGAAGGCATATGCGGCGCAGTTTCCGGTGCTCGCAAATTTTTATTTTAAAGAAGGTGACTCTGTAAATGTGTATCCACTGTTCAGGTTTGATGTAAATTTAGAAGGTGGCTTTTTAGATAATGAGCTTTATTTGATTCATACGTATTTAAGTGATTCTGCCTTAGATTTTAAGACACTTTCTGTTGCGGATAACAAACCCGACCTAATTGCAAATCATATTTACAGGTGCAGTTTTACGTTTAATTATCTCAACCTGATGGGATACAGCATGGCAGCAAATTTTTATGAGTTAGGTGGTAATAATAATATTG
Organism: Bacteroidota bacterium; assembly: GCA_028288625.1. GTDB lineage: Bacteria > Bacteroidota > Bacteroidia > Chitinophagales > JADIYW01 > JADJSS01. The sequence continues at coordinate 9,136 of JAQBNI010000086.1, forward strand.
ATGACGTAAAATACTGCAATGATAAAAGTACGCTTACATCAAGTTTTGAATTTGGCATGCTGCACTACTCGACCGTCTTTTTCTTTGGTAATGAAGTGCGTCAGTTGGTCAGGCCGAAGAAAGAAACGTTCATCTTACCGAGAAAAACCGGGTATGTAGCTACAAGTGTGTGGATTTATATTGCCGGTGAAAATACTGCCAATGCCAATATAACGATAGATGCCACCCACGGAAAGTTTACACAGGCATCTACGCTCGGCATCATACATAACACCAACGATTCTACGGTAGAAGTGGATATAAATGCGTTGTGTGATTATTTCCATGTAAATACATACCAGCTTGGTGAATACAACACCATGTATATACGATTTACGGTACAGCCGGTTTGTAACAAGCCTATACATTTTGACATGTATTCATTTAAAGATATCGATATAGTACGCTCACAATTATTTTTAGATAACAAGGAAGATATCTCAGGAAGCAATTACGGTGATACCTTATTTACGAACTATGCACAATACCACGCATTTACAGGTGATACGGTAGTACAATATTACAATGCCTTTCCCGATAAGATTTATGATTACAAAACATTGCCGCGTTTTTTATTCGGCTTACTGGTATATAATGCACAGCTTGATTATTATGACAGTATCTATGGAGGGCATAATGCATATGCGCATTTCAACCGTTTCATATCTGCGGCATTAGGTAGCATTGAAGCGACAGACAATCCAAACCCGGCGGGGCTCAACAGGGTTTCCTGGGATTTCCAGGTAAGGGCAAACACGCTTACAAATCCTATCTACTCCAACAATTATTATATCGATACCAATGCAACAGCTTACAACCCGTATTTAATTATACAGAATTCATCCGCCTTTACAAATATAAAAGTGGTGCGCCAATATGGAAATTTCGATACGATTTTAGGACCTATCTATAAACTGGATACCACAGGTATCGGCTTCCGCGACCCCGAGAAATATCCTTTCCGCATAATTGCGGATGTTAAAAGTTGTTCTGATAGCATGCAGGTTTTATTAGGGTTTAATTGTACGGAATATCCAACTACATTGGATGATACTTTAATTTGTAATAAACAAAGTTTGATATTGTACACGAACTTCAATGCGGCTACTTTGCAAACGGCATTCGTTACACAACCCGATACAATACGCTTGTGCGATACGGCGACAGTGGAGTTTAAAGTTACTTCTTCTAATTTAGATAATGTATTAAGCATCTTGAATACATTGGTATTGCCAAGTGGTTTTTCTGTGGTACCGCATACGTCCATGGTTAAATTCCCGGATAGTTCGCAGTATGTGCCGACATTAGATCCGCAGCATATTCCGGGTACTACGAAATACATTTATTACATCGACAGTGTAATACCGGGCATCAAAAACTCCGGTTTGTTTGGGTATAATTACATCTTCAATCATCTTGATGCACTAGATTCAAATTTATATTCTATCCGTTTTACCATTGTTGCAGAGTGTAATAATAATACATTGCAGTCCGGTTATAAAATGTCTCTTACCATAAACGGGCAAAGTGCTTGCGGCAAACCGACAAAATCTGTTCGAATTTATTCAGATGCATTATATATAAGCGGCGCGCAGAAACTATACGATGCTGATATAGATATCCCGAGGGCACAAATAAAAGTATGTACCCACGATATCACTACTTCCATCGTTTCCTTTATAAACATTGGTCCTTTAGCAACCGGAAGTAATGACTCTCTTAGTATTATTTTACCTGCGGGAGTTATATTGGTGGACTCGGCTATTGCGCTCTATAATCCTACCACACAGCATTTAGGCCAGTATCATGTGACTGTGACCAATGATGGAGTTGCTGTAAAATATACTATCAAATTACCGACGGGAATTACAGAAGCAGATTCATTGATATTTGCCATACATCTGATGGCATCATCCACATTGAATTGCGGTGAATTGCCTTTACAAATTGAAACATTTAATAAAACACAAGTACGTTGTTATATTGATGGTTCTTTATGCGCCGCCAATCAGAATACAGGAAATGTAGAAGCGTTGATCGATATTACAAAACCCAGTTTAGTAATACAGGATTTTGATGTTATTCATATTGCAAAAGGCGTCACAAAAGACACGATCACCTTTAGGGCAATTATCTTAAATATCGGCGACAGTGTATTACCGGCTTCGTCCATTAGTTTTAGTTTGTATGGAGATGTAAATGGTACGCATATACTTGAAAATGGAATTGATGTTTTTATAGATACTCTTTTATTTAAAAGCGGACTTAACACAGGAACTGCTATTACGCTGATGAAGAAAGTGGTGGTTGATAAGAATGTATTTTGTTCCTTTGTCTTGGCACAAGATACTACCTGTGCTTGTGGATTACCTCAAGCCAATACGATTTTGCTGTTGCCGGTGCAGAATGCAGGAAATGATGTTATCACTTGTTCCAACAGAACAATAACGATTGGCAGCCCACAATTACCAGGGTTTACGTATTCCTGGAGTCCAGGAGCTTTTCTCTTAACTCCCAACGCACCGCAGACTCAACTCATTCCCATCAATCATAAACATAAAATTGATACACTGCAATACGTACTGACAACTCAAACCAATACGTCTATCTGTATATACATTGATACGGTGACAGTGATAGTATATCCAAAAATTGATACCATTATCAATAAAACAATCTGCAGCGGCGACAGTATCATCATAGGTGGTATCGTTTACAAGACCGCAGGTGTGTATGTGCAAAACTTAACTTCTGTGTTTGGCTGTGACAGCATCGTGCGAACTAATTTATCATTGACGACCAACTGTGTTTGCCCAACCATTAATGCTAGCATTTCAGATACGTTCTTTTGTTCAAAAAATGTTTCTGCGAGTGCCGTTATTACAGACTACACTTCTGTCCAATGGTCGTTGACAAGCGATTTCACTCAAATCATTTCCAATACCATTAGTTTGTCTGCCATACAAAATAATGCTGCTCAAACTTATTACTTAAGAGTAGAAAATGCCGGTTGTATAAAAATTGATAGTATCACTCTATATAATAATACCATCACGTTTACGAATAATGATAAAATAATTTGCGACACCTCTTTAGTGAATATCAACCTGCAGGTAAATTCATCCACTGGATACACCGTCCAATGGAATATTGGAGATTCTCTTTTCCAGACAAGCAATACATCACAGATAAACTATCTGGCCATGCATTCGCAAACGGCTCACTTTACTATCACAAATAATAAAGGCTGTACTGTTACAGATAGTTTTAATATAATGATGAATGAAATACCTGTTGCGGATATTACAGCATCGCAGGTATTGGTGACGCCAAACACAACCGTCCAATTACAAACACCATTTAATAATACTTATGTGTATGCATGGACACCCATTAGTTCAGTTTCTAATCCCAACATCTACAATCCAGCGACACAGCTAACGCAAAACACCTGGTATTATGTAAACGTAACGGATAGAAATAATTGCGAAAATGCAGACTCCATATTAATACGTATTCAACAAACTGATTGCGATGCACAGTTTTTTATCCCAAATGCTTTTTCGCCAAATGGAGATGGTGTGAATGATATTTTCAAAGTACGATATCCATGTGAACTGGAAGATTTTTATTTGATTATTTATGACCGTTGGGGATTGAAAGTATTCGAGTCGCACGATATCAACATTGGCTGGAATGGAGAATTTAATGGTGACCGCGAACAAGTAGATGTGTATGCATTTTATGTAGCATATATGCCTGTTGGCAGTACAAAGAAAATAGTAAAAGGAAATGTAACGTTATTGGAATAGTTTATATAAGTTTATATATGTGGCTCATAGCAATTCTTATTAAGATATTAATTTTCTGTTAGCACATAAAAAAAGCGATTGGTTATACCAATCGCTGCGAGCTCCTCAGCTTCATTTGAAACGTGTAACAATATCAATTTATAATTCCGAAAACGATAAAGCGGCTAATTATCCCTTGATAACTCTCTCATGTTCGGTATCAAGCTGTTCGCTTGGCAGGGAATCCAAGTAAATTTCAGTAGTTTTTGTACTGCTATGACCGAGCATTTCAGAAATAGATGTAATGGGAATATTGAGTTGTTTGGCAATTGTTGCAAACGTATGTCGGGCAACATAAGCAGTAAGCTTTTCAGCAATTTCACATCGCTTGGCTAAATCCTTCAATTTTTCATTATAACGCGCCCGAGCCCATTCTATATCTCTATAGATTTCTTCTTCATTTGTCCGCTTCACTATATTGAAAATATAATCATTGCCGTTTTTTCCATCAAGATAAATGTCAAGTATGTCTTTAATCTCGGCAATGATTTTGATGCTATAGGGTTTATCCGTCTTTTGACGTTCATAGTAAATACGGCCTCCAATAATATTAGAATATTTCAAGCGTGCCATGTCTGCATATGGCATGCCTCGAGTATAGAAGCAAAACAAGAAAATCAGTCTCGTATGGTACAGTGGATCTTGCGGGGATAAATTCAATGCTTGAATTTTACGGATGGAAGTCATGGAAATAGCCCGCTTAGCCGTTTTCGTAGTTTTAATCTGATAGTTTTTAAAAGGATAGCTTGCAGCTTCAATAAGGTCTGATTTGATCGCTTGATTGTAAACCGCTTTAATGGTGCGCATATATGCAGCAAGCCCATTTAATGCATTGCCTTTTTTCATGTGTGCAATTTCCATGTTCTTTAAAAATTGATACGTTATTTCCTCAAAACTAATATCATCTTTACCTGTAATGGTTCTCAGATGAGTAAGCATGGATCGGTACGACCGGGCATTGCCAATGCGCCCAGCTTCTTTGAGTTCATCAATTAATTGTTGGGTATAGTCGGTAAACGATGGGCTTAATGTGTCACGTTCAAACAAATCTTTAATTTGCTTTGCATCATTTAATGTTGCTAACAACTTTTTATCATCGAGGTAAGTAATAAAGTCTACAAGCTCAGTTTTTTTGTTGCTGATCCAGTTATTGAGACGCATGACTGATTCGGTTCCTTTATAGCTTGATTTGACTTTGCGGGCTTTATCGTCCCAATCCTTTGCATGGAAGAATTTGCCAAGAGTTATTTGGGATGAAGTAGTGCCATGGATAATACGTAACAGGAGTGCATACGTTCCATCCGGCTTTGGTCGGCGGGTGTCTAACACTACCAATACGTTTGTTTTCATAAGATATTTAGTTTTTAATGAGCAATAATTAAGTTTATTGTAGCTCTAAAAAAGGATACGAAAAGGGTAAAGAATGTGCAGTTATTACACATCTCTACCAAGATTTTGTTCGGCAGATTCTTCTCGGAGATTTTGAAAATCCTGATATAAATTCTGATTGCGCTCATATGCTAATCCCTCCTTAAAACCTGAGAGATAGTCATTCTTGATATCTATTGCTTCTTGTTGGAGTTCTTTGGCAACGGTTGGTTCAATCTGCACAAGCCAACAAGCGTCATCAAAGCCGCGCGCAAATTCTTTTTCATCAATTTGTGTTTTCATTTTCAAAACATTTTTTTGGCGTTAGATTCAATGTATTCCAATATGCTTTCTTTGTCATACACAGTATTCTTTTTTGATAAAATAAAAGAGAATTTAATTTTGCCAGTATCTTTTAATACTTGTAGACTCGTTCGAGAAGAAATATTCAGCAATCTCATAGCTTCTTCAGCACAAATCCATTTTTGTTCAATACCATGCTTATCCCGTACATAAACCATGAGAGTATCTACTAATGATTTGAATGCATCAGTTTTTAAGCAAATTACTTCATTGTCATTATCTATCTTTCCCATGATTTTATATTTTGGTGAAATGATGTGTCGCGTACTTTTCCAAATTCAGATACATATAGTTCTTTATTGCGTAGGTATTGCAGATCAATTCCCAAAGTGCGAAAGCGGATCTTCCTTTTTCCAATAATCCCCGCAACATTTCCTTTTCTTTCATAAAGTTTATAGCCTTGCTTTTTCAGTTTCGCAAAAAAAGAATTTTGTGAATCAGAGTACAAATACAATTCCTTTACGGTAGCATTAATCTGCTCTTTTTCTGTAACTACACCTCGCTTCCTTATCTGATATTCCTTTTCAGAAACACGTGTCTGTCCTTTGCCATGCATTACCTGGCTGTGTTCGAGTTCAGGAAAAGCGTTTTGCAATTCCATCTTAATTTCATGAAATCGTGATTTAGACACTCTTGTGGAAATTCCACTTTGATCTATTCCACTAATCGCAAAATGAATATGAATAGATTGTTTGTCGTAATGAGGTACTGCTACAGACAAAGCATGAGCATTCCTTAGCCTGAGATATTTTTTTGCAATGGCTTTAAGCTTTTTTTGTGTGAGATGTTTGCTATCCAATTGATGAATGGATAAAATGTCATGGTACACCAAAACAGAATTCTTTCTGGGATGGACACGATTCTTTTCATTGAGCATAATTGTCTTAGTATAATCTTGTATTTTAGTTCCCGTGATATTCTGAAGTAATAGGAAATCATTTTGCTTTTTCTCTTGGAAAAAATAACTGAGCAACTGTTGTATAGTACTTACTCGGTTGCCTTTTCTTGTAAGAGACTTAATAATCACTTTATTTCAATTTTAGTTTTTATTGACTCTAAAACCATTCTTAATTCATCATAGTTATTATTACTAAACCACTTGTTTGTTTCTTTCACTTCTATGCCATCAATAGTATTCTTATAATAGGTTAAGAGCTGTAAAATTTCTTTATAATCCATAGTGTGTTTAAGTGGCGAAGATTGAGAAAGATCGGCGCACACCAATAATTTTAAATAGCCTGGAATAGTTACGCCATATTCTTTTGCACGTATACGTACTTGTTTTATTTGCAGATTTGAAAAAGAAAGCGAAAACTCACGTCTTTCTATTTTTCGCTTTCGATGTTTTAATTTCCTGTCATATGCCTTGTAATAATCCTTAATCTCTTGTTGTATAACCGCTTCATCACCGCCATCAAGAAAACCATTTTGATAAAGATGTAACCATAGCCTTGTATTTCGCTTAGGATATTTCATTCCATATTGAGAAAGTGGAGTTCATTTTCGTAAGCATCACCAATAAAACTTTCAGTTTTATTCTGCGTCTTTGAACGCATTGAGGGATTGTCATAATAGGGTGTAAGTTTAAGCTTCATTGGCTGTGCATTTCCATAAAGCAAAATCGCTTCATCTGCGCTCATTGTGCGTACTTCATCTGCGGTCAAGAGTTCCCGCACCGAGTTTCCTGTGTCTGTTGTATATTCAAATCTTCCAAGTTCCTGGCTGAGGTCTTTAGTAACTCCATAACTCAAACCAGTCATATAGAGTTTAGCTATACAGTTGTTGCGGATCGTTTGGGCGTCATTGGCTCCATACAATTGTTCCACCTGTGCGTAATCCTGACATAGTAACATGACATTGGCTAAGTACTTGCGGGACGTACTCAAAATACTTGATATGGATGGCAGATGCAATACTGGAAATTCGTCTAAAACAAACTGCACATATCTATCGCTATCGCCGCCTTCAGGTAGTTTTGACATGAGGAGCTTACACATTTGCTCAAAGAAAATTGAAATAAGAACGGAGTAGTAATTACTATCGGTTGAATTGCATTGAATAAAAATAGCTCGTTTGCCTTTGCGCAAATCCTCAATTCCAAGAGTATCAATTGCAGTTATTTTAGAAACTTCCGGGTCTGAAAATATTTGCAAGGCAGATATAGCCGTTGCAATGATGCTGGTCCGAAGCTTAGTGTCATAGGAAATAAAATTTTTGTATTCATTTATGATTTGCTGATTGTTTGTATGAATGATCAAGGCATCCAATACTTTTGGATTGAAGCTAAATTGTTGCAATAAATGAAGCGTATTGACAAAGGTTCTATACTTTTCTTTTTGATGAATTTGTATCTGAATGACAAGCGATATAATTGCTGTGGCAGAAATATTCCAAAATGGATCTTTCCCTTCTCCGAGCGTTGCGCGCACGAGCATTCCCGCAATTTTATTTGCGTCGGATTTATCCTTTATCCTGTGCATTGGATTCCATGACCGGCTTATGAGAGAATTAGATAGATTAATAACTATGACATCATATCCTCTTTCTTTTAAATTATGACCTGTATGTAGTAGTAATTCGCCGGACGGATCGTTCAAAATCATGCTGTTATTTGATTTCAAAATGCTTGGTATAACGATAGACGATGTTTTTCCAACACCAGAACCCGCAATGACAAGTGCATGTGGTTTTTGTATCTCTAAGCATCGTTTCCCATCAAGGCAAAATCCATCATTTGATTTTGAAAGGAATTTATCTACTTCAATAAATTCCGATTTGTAACTGTGATCTCTACTTTCTTTTATTAATTCATTTGTTACGCTATCAAAGCCGCGATGCATCATTAATAATAATTCTTCTGAAAGTGTTGCTATCCTTCCCATGTTATAGATGCTTTTTAGGTACTTTTAAATAATCTTCTATTTTCGTGTTGAGAATGGAAATAACCATAACTACAATTCGCCCTGCAATCAATAAGAGTAGCAGGAAAAGTCTCCATAGCAGAAGAAACGATTGCTTTAAAATTGTTGACACGATATTTTTTTCAGATTTCATGGTATTGAATTATTGATACACTAATGTTGGTCCAATCTTTACAGTGGCTCCATGGGATTCAAAAATCTTTTTTATGATTCCTGACATTTCTATAAACCGCTCATTGTCGAAATAATCTCGTGGTAAGTAATTAATGTAAATGTGTATGCCTGTAAGATTTTCAGGTTTCAGTTTATTTTCAAATCGTGCAATAATCTTGTCTGGATTATTTTGTATCTCTTCAATGTCTTTTCGATTATACACAGAAAATAAATCTGAATTTTCCTGTAAGTCCGAACAAATAATTATCGTTCGTGAAGTAGCTTTTACCTTACTGAGTCTATTGTTTTCTCGTACAATAGGTTCATAAACGCAAGAGTTATCAAAACCTGTATCTATTGTATAGAGCGATTGTAATGCTGAATCCAGTTTATTACCAAATGCCATAATTTCTCTCTTTCGTTTATTCGGATTCGACAAAAACATAAACTTCTTATCAAGTTGCACCTTTTGTATAGAACTATAATTGAAGTTTGTAAGCGACTCAAAATATACTGTATGCCTACTCCATATATGGTTTTCAACTAGAGAATAGTCAAATAAATCTCGTCCACGTATCTCATTTAATTGCTTATCGGTAAGGTCAACAAAGACCACTGTTTCGCTATCACTTAATGCACCTTGATGATACATGTGCGCGCTGAGAATCGCTAAACAAAAAGAGAGAATACCAAAAAGGCTATTTATTAATATTTTCATTGTTCATTATTTTGAGGTTCAACAATTATTTCATCTTCATTAGAAATATCTAAATCTTTAATCTCATGAAAACAATCTGGAAATATACCGTCGGTGCGAGTTCTGATATTAAGCTCGACAAATACAGCGACTGCTTGCTTATAGAGAGATTTAATTAGTAAGTTTAATTGTCGCTGGTCATGACGTTTTCTCAATTTGTCTGTACCAATCAAGTTTTTGGATGCAACAAGTAAATCTATTTCGCGTTGAATTTGAGTAATCGCAATTTGTTTTTTATTAATTCCATTTTCAATGTTTTCATACGCTTCCATTTTTTGTTGTACTTCATCTGATGGAATGTATCTGTAAATAGCATAAGCGGTAGAAGCAAACACCAATATATTGATAAGTACAAATGCAATCGTATGGTCTTCTTTTGTTTCTTGCTCGCTTTGTTTTGCTCTCATACTGCCAAGTACAATAGCCATAACAAACAACAATACGATGATGCCCCACTTTACGATAATCTTGCCTCTGGATTGAGGTTGATCTCGTAAATCTGTCACCGCAGATTTTATGAGCATAAAAAGTGAAATACCAATGAAGATGCCTAAAATAACCGCAATGATTACAGCATCTTCAAATACATTTAAACATGCAGCGATTACACTAATTACATCAGCAAAAATCATGACTGATATTAACAATCGATATTTACTGTGAGATTTGGGAGGGTTTACTATTCCCATTTTGATTTTATCATCTTCCAGATTGCCCTTATCTTGTTCAAGCAATTCCTTCTCTCTCTTTTTTTGGAAAATCTTTTCGGTTAATTCTGCAATCTGAAATTTTCCATATACAATTTGCATACTGCCGTGAAGGGCTAAATTAATTTTGCTTACCCATTCCATGTAAAACATTATTAGTTTCATGACATACGGATCAAGCTTGTCATTTTCCTTAGGAAGTGCCGGAATCCGTCTTCCATAGCCTGCAGCAAGCGGTGGAACTTCGGTTTTTGTGAAGACTTCGTGCGCTTTGATAAGTTCGCTTTGTAATTTTTGTGCTGTATCATCTTTTCCATTAGACGATACCGGTTGTTTAATTATTTCCTGTTTCATTGTATTGTATTTTATCGTGAAGAACTTTATTATCTGGAATATTCATTTTGTTGTTCATCTTGTGTGTTATGATTGAATTCTATTTCATTATTAGGATCGTCTGTTTTTTTCATCTCATCTTTTGACGTTTCATTACGTTCATACTTTTCTTGGTCTTCCTTTGAGAGTTCATCAACAAGATTATTATAATGGTCTATATCTAAGAATGAGAATTGGATTGGAGTAAAACTGTAGTCACACCAGATGTTACTTTCAGGCTTATTATTAATTTCTTCAATGTTGAAGTAATCCCATTTGGAGGTTTGATCTCCTTTCTCTATGAAGCCATAACACAATTGTGTTTCAGGATTGTATTCAATCGGATAGTACCGATCTTGATTTGACAAATCTGTAAAGCATGAAAGAAGCAATGGATTATTCTTTTGTTTCTGCTTTCCAGTTGATTCGAACAGGTCTAATAATCTTTCATTGATGATTTTCATAACTAAACGTTACTTGTTAAATGAATTTAATGTGCTCTACAAACTCTAATACAACCATTTGAAACGCTATGCCTAAAGTGCAGAGAGACGTCTGGAAACTTTGCATTTAATACTGCATATATTTTTCCATATAGGGCTTTGATAAAGGCATCCGTATCTATGAAGTAGTCTGAGTAAAAATTCGAGATTAGCTGTTTAATATTATCGGGAGTAAAAATTCCGAATATCCATATTGATTGTTTATCGAATTCCAATTGCGGTATTCTTTGTAATGTTGATTCAAATTCTGAGGACAAAATGCGTTCTGTATCTCTTATAAAGGTTCGACTATTGAGATAGCTCTTAGAAATAATTTCATTGCAAGATTTTAATAATTGAAAATTTACAATCGCTACTTGTGTTTCTGATCCTAATAGAACCAAGTGTTCCAGATCAATCTTCTTTAAAGTGTTTGGGAAGATGTGTTGATGATAAAGCATACATTTTAGTTTTAATTGAAAACCGCATTTATCTTATTGTAACTAATCGGCGATACAATTTCGTTAATATGTTTACTGACGTAGCCTTAGCTCAAACAGTAGCTCAAAGATTATCTCTCTTATTAACTCAATAACACAAGTCTGTTCGGAATAGTAAAATTTGCACTTTAAAGACCGCATGAAGTACCGAATTAAGTTGTATCGATAGATCTTTGTTTTATAATTCGTTCAGTGCGCTTGTTGCATCATCAAAACCTTCTGATAATCTATAATGAATTGTCGCTCAAAAGGAGATAATGATGTGGTTAACCTTAGAACTATGCGAAGTTCTTTTGTGCTCAACATGTGTTTGTCCTCTGAAATAAGATAGTTACTTACTAATCTCGTAAGGTCTTCTAGCTTCATAACATCTGTTATGTGGATATGTAGTTTTGCAGAAAAATAAGTTAATTTAGATGACTTGGCTGCTTTCCCGTATCTATCCAATAAAATATTTCTAGCATCATCTATTGTAGCGTACTTGCAAAATAGCTCATGCAGACAGACCAATCGCAGTAATAAAAAATTATTGAAATCTTTAATAGTAAATGTTCCAATGTGTCTAATACCTGGTGTGCCTTGTAGGTAAGCGAATCGTGAAAACATTATATTTCCGGTGTCCTCATTGATCTTTTGCAATAGAACATTTAATTGTGTTTCAAACATTAATTGGTTGTTTTCATCATTAAAAAACGAATTAAACTTTGTGATAAAATCTGAGGTATAAACACCTAACCGATTTGGTAGATATTTAGTATAAAATGGGTTATCTCTTAGAGGTTGCATTGTGTTTAAGTTTTCCCCAATCGTTAGCTTAAACCATTGACAATCTTCCACTTATAGTTATAATGGCAGAGAGCTTGTCTAGGAACCAAAGAGTACGGTTTTGAAGCCCTTTATACTTTTTGGCGTAACTCAAGCTTACGGATTGGAATTATTAATTTAATTCCGTCCGGTTTTTTGTTTTAAAAATAAATGGGAAGTTTCAAATGAAATGTGAAAAAGGAATAATCAGCGTACTGATCAGTTTGAAATTCCCATTTCACATTTGAAGGAGGTGGAATTAAGTTGCTTAAACCCTTCAACAAACTAGGCAGTTTGTGCTATTGTGATTTAAAATGACATATATCGCTCAATATGGCATATAGTGGTCCTCTAATTTACCTTTTACCTTAGCAATGTGTTTTGTTGGCTTGTGTCCAACCACATAAAAATTTATGACATTACTTAAAAACGCCTTAGAATACAATTTCAGAATCTTTCTCAGGCGGTGCCTTATGCTATTTAAAACTTTTACTTTTAAAATGTAATTATAATTTGTTAAATTTCTTAAAATGTGGAAAACGAAAGCAATTAGTCTTAATAAAATAGCGATTGTACAATTATCTTCTTCACGTATACAAATACTTTATATCTCTGAAGCAAATGAAAAATATCTAAAAAGTACTTTTTCCTTTTTTGATTACGATATCACCCTTGATGAAAAAATAAACATATTATGCTGCTTGAATGGTGACGATAGGATTGACATTTTATCGTTTAAAAAAAATATTCTTGGCATATTAAGAAAACTAAAATTTAAAGCTGAAAAGAATAATGTCACCACTTTCTACCCTATTGGCACAGAAATTTTCAGAAACATACATAACAGATTAGAAGTTATCGAAGTAATTAAAAGAGAATTCGAAGGTCACTTTGAAATTCTAACCAATACTCAGGAGTCAGAAGCAATAATAAAATCGTTCTTCATTAGCAAACCTTCTTTTACCCGTATAAAACCTAATCAATCTTATCTCTATATTCATGGCTATGGGGTTTCAACCAAAATAATCTTTTTTAAAGATCGTGACATTTTATACGATATTAATCTAACGCTAGGACCCTTATTATTACTAAAATCTTTACTGCAATCACCCAATATTAATATAAAGGAATTTCTTACTCAGGTAGAGATTAGGATTACTAAGGTAGTAAACGAGCAAATCAAATATACGCCAACTAAACTTTCACGCTATTGCATTGGAAGTGGTACAATCATAGAAGAAATAAATTTTTATCCTGAAGAAGTTTATGAACCTGCAAGTAAAGAAGAATGGCGAGAATGGGAATATCGTATAACTAAAAAACAATCTGATAATTTTCCAAGCATTCACATAGAATACATAGAGTTAAGCCACATAGGGAAACAAATAGCTTTGTATGATGAAAGCATTATAACAGAATTTGGATTGATAGATCGGTTTGAAACTATAAACAAAGAACTAGAGGAAAAATTATTAATGAGGTTAGGGTTAACTATTTATATGTCGGTTATGAAAAAATTTGCAATAAAAGCAATCATTGTAAATTGTGCAAGTTTGTCATATAGCATATTATGGGATAAATTAGGCTTGCAATCTAGAAATATCAAAGTGTCACATAATAATTTAAAATTATAAAAAACTCTCTTATGCGCGATTATCAACAGCTCAACCGGCTATGTTGATATCAAACAAATAAGAGGTTTTGGTATAATTGAGCATAATAAAATTACTTTTTTGGAGATCATGGATTAGTATACTAATCTATAAATATCGCACCGAACAAGAGTAATGCAGCAAACCCTAATCCTACTTTTAAGCCTGTACTTATTTGTTCGCTTCTGATTTCTTTATATTGAACCATGTTGCTGTAGTGCTCACAATTGAACAACAAAAGATCGTAGGGTTTTCCTTTATGTAAATATGCTCTCCTCACTGCTTCATCTCTTTCTTGCACATTACCAATAAACCTTTCTATTCCTGTAATCTCATTTACACTAGCAAAAAAATCTGTTGCTGTTGTAAATTGCACCCCCTTGCCAATCTTATTTTCAGCGAACCAATGGACGCCATAAGAATCTTTTCCTAAGTAAATTGCATGATGCTGAACCCAGTTTAAATTACTTTTAGGTACCACAATTCTATCAGCAGGGCGCAACAGGAGATTTTTAAATTTATTTGTCATAATAATACTATTTATAGGTTTGCCAATTTTTAATAATCCACTCACGTACATGCGCCTGGCTATGTAACTCTTTTGGAACTCCTTTATGAATCATACGCTCAATCTTCTGACCATCTGTCTTATCCGTTAAACGAAGCTGGGTCATTAGTTTATTTATGAAATACACCACCTCATAAATTTCGTGCCTGCTGAGTAATGTATTGTCGGGTTCTCCACTTACTCGTGGATCATCTCCTTTTATAGCTGTCGCACTATAGCCGGTAAATAATAAATCTGATTGCAAAAAACTCATAATTTTATATTTTTTTTGATTAATAATATCCAACAATATCACGTTGGATTCTTGCTAATAATTATTTGTTTATAATGCGCTTAATTCAAAACTATATTTGTAATCAATTAAAGCTTTCTCCGCTACATTTGCAGACCAAGCTTTTTCTTTATGACTGATATCAACGATCTCTTTCGTGTTATATCCTTTAAATTTTTGTAGCACTGTCTCTAAAGTATCTAGCTCTATATGATTGAAAAGCTTCTTGTTGAAGGATATGTTTTCATGCTTATCAAATTGTTCTCCAATATTATCATTATATCGGATAAGGTTTATTTGAATAAATCCTTTTTCTTCTGCATACTCAAAAACACCATTAAAATTTTTAGGAACTGGTCCCATTTGAATAGCTCTATAACTTGCACCACTTATGGAAAAACAAGTTCTCTTATAATTATAAAAATCTGCATAGAACAAGAGCTTATTAAGCATTGTCTTATACGGCTTTAATTGTTCTGCAAAATACAACACCATATTTGCGATCTTCTCCAAATGAGGAGCACGATAACCAGTAAATTCATTGGGGGTCCTATCACCTAATAAATAGTCTTCATATACTTGTTCAAATGATGCCCATCCTTGAAGTGAGGCATCAATTTTGTCTCGCAACTTTTCATATTCCTTATGATCATATTGTTGACTACTTCTTAAAACACTCAGAAAGAATTCAGGATGTTTTATTTGTTGCAAGAATTTACCGTTGGAAACTGAGGGAACTTCTCCGGCTTCATAGTTCCTATATACATTTATTCCAAACCCAAGAATTTCACTCATCTTATTAGGACTCAAGCCATATTTTTCTCTAATATTTTTAATCTCATCTGGAAAAGGAATACCATATTTAGCCCTATATGCGTTATAGGCTTGATTAATATTTATTTCGTCCAAACTAGTTGTCGTATACTGTTCGCCAGTTTCTTCATCTAAATAGAAATGATACAACACATTAAAATCTTCCTTTCGAAAGACAATATTTTCCATACTAGTATGGATTTTCATTTCGTTACCTGTTAATGGACTTTTCATACCGAGTTGTTTTTAAATGGATAATTCATTTTATATTCAGCTGGATGAAAGGAAATACATAGTGGACGTCCCTCTATGTTTCCTATTGTTATTTTAATATACACTTCTTTTTCTTTTACGTCTTTTCCAAATACCCACATATCAGATCCTTTATATGCAACTTCGTCTAAAGGACCTTCACTGTAATCAATTACATCAATGGCTTCTAAAATTTCCATTCTCTGTAGGGGTACAATACCTAAATCCGCTAATGCTTGTGCATTCTTTGGGCGCTTATCTAAAAATATAATTTCAAATGTTCGAAGTCTAGCTTTAAACTCATTAAGAAATTTTTTTACTTGTTCTGGTGTAGTCATCTCTCATAATTTTTGCCTCCGTTCTTTTGCCTATCTATACTTTATAGTGTAAATATACGACAAATTGCGCATTTTTTACACTTTATAGTGTTAAAATTATATGGGAAGGCATATCAAGTTAATTCTCAATTAGTAACTTGACGTAACAAGTCTTAAATTTTACACTATGACATCATTAATTGTCGTATCAACGTAATTCACAATTGGGAGCTTGAAAATTTAATTTAATTTTTTCGTGAACGGATTAAGGTTAAGCCTTGAAGAATTGAAAAAAAATATAAAAAGGACTGTTGACATGTTACATACTTGTTATTTAGAGTAACCCACAAGAGAACTCGGGAACTAACGACATAGAAAAATAGTACACACTAAATTATGCGATATTCTAATTATCATCTATTTTAGGTTTGCGCTAACAAATAATGATCAAACGGAATTTAAAAGATTTACCGGCTGAATACATAAAAAAAATTGTTGACTCTAAACCAATAATATTTGTAGGGTCAGCAATCTCAATGTTTGCTCCAACTAATCTCCTTAGTGGAGCTTTTTTTTGTAAAAAGATGTACGAATATATTTTCAGGCAGGGTCAGTTTAAGAACGGTAATAATGCTTGGTTAAAAAAGGAATTTGAAAATATTCCATTTGAAGCGTTAATGGAATGTTTCCCCCGAAAGGACAAATTAACAGGCATTATAAAATCTTTATTCCAAAATTCCAAATTTAACGATGCACATACACAATTAGCAAAAAACTTATCAGATGAGATTTTATCAGCATTAATCACGCCTAATTACGACCTTACGTTGGATACTTCACTCAAGAAGGCGGGGTTCAACCAATTTGTAATAAATGATATTGATTTTGAGCATTGGACGAATCAAAATGATAAAAGAATGTATTTTAAAATACATGGTAGTGCGGAAGATGGCTATGAAGATACTTTGATTTATACATTAAGCCAAGAAGGAAGTCTTAAGCCTTGGAAAATTGATTTACTAACACAACTATTACAAAATAAAACAATAATATTTATTGGGTACAGTGGAAGGGATTTTGACATTTGTCCTCTAATCGCCCATTTAAATATTCCTTGTAAAATAGTGTGGTTGCATTACAGTGGTGATGGTAAAGAATTAACGCCCTACCAAGATTTCTTGCTTAATAAAAAGAACGATAGTGAGTTAATATATTATGAGAGTTTTACTCAATTCTTTGCTTCTTTTTTTGAGCAAAAAGTCGATGTATTTAAAGAAGATAAATTAGGATTTAATCCTTCGGCGATATTCAACTTAAACGATAATGAGTTGCACGAATGGCAATTAAATATTCTCAGCCGAATGGGATGTGCAAAAATAAGTAAACCCATATTAGATTCCCTAAAAGACCAATTAGACCATACGTATTATACAAACAAATTAATAGACGTATACGCACAAACAGGAGAGTACTTAAAAGCCGTTCGCACTATTTTTGAATTTTCAAAGAGATATCCTAAGAACTCCAAATTACATCTTCAATTTATGATAAACGGATCAGGATTTTTACTATTTTCCGGCTATTACATTTGTTCATCATACTATTTATTTACCGCTAAGAAGGGTATAAATAAAATGTTCCCGGATGATGAGGAACTAAATATTAGTTTGCAGGGTAATGAATTAACTTATTGGATGCGGATGTTTCAGCTTTCTAAATTTCAACCATTCACCTCTTTAACAAAATATTTTTCAAACAAAGCAGAGAAATTAAGAGCAAGTCTCTTAAAACTAAATACCTCTGGATTATGGGATTCAAGGCAAGCTATTCAGCAAAACTTGGAAAGACTTCAAATGGAAGAAGGCTCAGATTTATCACTACCTTCATACAAAGGGTATAAAAATTTAGGGATTCTTGGTAGCATAACTATGGCTTACCGCGATAAAATAAGATCAAATAATTGGGATGACGGAGAAAAGGCTTTCGAAGAACTTGATGAGTGTATTGATAGGGCAGAAAATCTGGGGATGAATACAGAATTATGGAAATTATGCAGAATTAAATTTAAAAACGGTATTAGTGATAAAACGGAGCGAAAAGAAATTTGGGATAAATGGAAGGAGAATTTGAATGTTACAGAATACCATTTTACGAGAAAGTATATTTCTCATATAGATTTATATTGGAATTATTTTAAAATATAAGTAATTGCTTCTATTTTAGAGTTAGAAGAGGCGTTATTAGTATTTGTCTTAACTTAAAATAGTGATTATGAAAATTCCATTCGATATAACAATTCTTTGGTCGGTAATAACTGACATAATAAACAGCTTAAATGACAGGAACAACAACACAATAGAAGCTTTAGGAGCAATAAGAAAAGCATTTAATTACACTTATGATTATTTAGAAAATAATAACGGAAATTATACTTCAAATTTGCAATTAGCTGATTTATGGAACGAAGCTTCTACTAAAGTTATGAAGGCAAATAAAGAATTAGGTGATATGTTAGGACATAAATCTCGGTTTTGGGCACATCCGAATATTTATATGGATTTGAACAGATGTTGATATTATTACTCTAAAACAAATAACAGATGAAATGGAGAGGGTAAGAATGAAAATAAAATAATTTTATCCTGCTGTTAACAAGGCAAAAACAACCGTTATGATACGTCTAAGAAGGAGTAATCATGAAGTATAATTTCTCAGCTAACTTTTTAAACTCCAGTCCCCGGATTCAAACTTCGGTCAAGCATGGGAAGGATTATGTTTTGATTTATTAAAAGCCGAGTTAGGGGATAATAGCTTAATTAGGCTGAAAGCACCTGATAAAGGTATAGATATTTATGGACAGAAAGATAAAACGACATATCAATGCAAGAGTAATGAACTAGCAATGCATGCATCTATTGATGTCTCTGATTGTATTAACTCTATCCACAGTGCGCTTAAGGTTAAGGATACTATTGTTTGGGAAAAATATTTTATTGCTACAAATGCTAATTTTAGCCCTTTGGGCTGATCGTCATAATCTGTACAAAAAGCCTTGACGCTTCGGGATGCTTATCTATATCCTTATGTATTTCATCTATAATGCTTTGCAATTCTTTCATTTGCTTGGTTTGATACTGACCGTTAGCTCCTCGAAGTGAGGGATTATACGCGGGATCATTCCTCATTTGCTCATAAATCCAAGCTTGGGTAGCTTGCTGTTGGCTTACTGGATTCTGATAATTTGAAAAAGAGTTATCATTACCAGCATAAGGATGGTTAATACCGATTTGATGAAATGTTTGTACTTGTGGGGATTGTATTTGAGCATGAAGTATGCATGATAGGAAAGCTATCATCCAGCAGCATAATATGTGTTTTTCCATCCTCATCAATCGTGACAAGTTACTTATGAATATACTAAAATGTTATTGAATAATAACTTCGGATGTATGAAAAAGCGTAAAATACAAGCAGGCTTACTTCTTTTTAGCAGCCTTAAGCACCTCGTTTTCTTTTTTCAAAAATTGAATCATTTCATCTTTTTCTTTAATAATCTTGGAGTATAGCTCCTCAATTTTTTCAATATCGTTTACGAACACCCGTTCAACGTAAACATTTCCACCTTGTTGGTTGATCGAATTAATTGTTGCATCCGAGCTAAACTGCCGAATACCATCGGCAGTCATGCCAAGTTTCTCTGCGATCTGATTGAGCATGTCTTCATCAATCTCTTTTTTATTCTCCAGACGACTCATAGCCTGTTGGGTCATATTCAGCAATTTTGCGAACTCTTCCTGTTTTAATCCCTTGAGATCGCGCAGCTTTGAAATGTTTCTTCCGACATGCATAACTAAAATTTTAAGTGGTAATTTACCTACAATACACGGTAATTTACACCAGATACCGTTTTTTCACATGCAAAATACTGAATAATTTTAGAGTTAATGTTCACAATTGACTTAACTAAAAAATCAAACTATGAAAAAAATGATTATTATGCTACTCGCATTAACGAGCGTTGCACTAAGTTGCAAGAAAAATGATTCTCAAAATACAACGACACCACCAACTATCTACATTAATTACAAGAGTGTCAATCATGTAGTAACGGCTGTTGCAGACCCAACAACACCTACAGATTTTGAAGGATATTACACAGTAACAGAATATCCACATGAATTTGGTTTCAGAATTTCAAAAAATACTGATCCAAGTAACTTAGAAAACAGATTTTGGATTTATAGTGTTGAGGACACAAAATTTTATTGTGATACATATAATAATCTTCTCCCTCTTACTGCCGGAACGGATATAAAAAATCTTACTGGAAAATGGGTTGGAACAGGCGATGGAGAATATAATAGTTCAGGGAGTGATGTAGGTAATATTAAAGCTGGTTCTGGGGATAAATATGTTGGTCTTCAATTTACCGCTTCTGGCGGCGGATATTTTTATGGATGGGCATTAGTTAATTACGCTGCAAATGCTCTATCATTAACAGTTAAGGAATATGCTATAAACAATACTCTTAATGCTACAATCAAAGTAGGTCAGAAGCAATAACGCAATAGCAAAAGCAAGATTGCATTCTGACCGTCCGTAGATAATTGCACGTTGTCAGAATGCGATCTTGGCAAAGGAAACCTTTGCAATCCTATTTCCAAAATATAATTTAATGTACTAATTAAATAATATGTATTTTGTACGATAAGATACTCATGTGTCCAGATCCAAAGCCATTTGAAATTGTAAAACAATTTACAGATTTAGCAGCTCCAATAATTACAATTTGCTCTGCTTTATTGGGACTATTTACTCAAACTCACATTGAAAAGTCTAAATATAAATCTGGGAAAGAAATAATTACAAAACAGTTAACCTTATGGGCTTGGGTCGCTATGACTGGCATTATTATCGGGGGAGTTATTAGTGTGTGGTCAATTTTAAATGATTACAAATTAAAAGAAATCAATACGTGCATAGATAGAGCGAAAGATAAGGTTCAACAAGCAAAAATAGATAGCATCTTTAATAAAGGAATAGAGTTGACCGATGAACTTAGAACTTCAATTGAAATAAGCAATAAAATAGCTGATACAGGAAGACAGTCACTGAACTTATTAATAAAAACTAATTACACACAAAATCTCGCTTTAAATAAACAGGATAGTTTAAATGCAAAAACCGAGCAAATCTTAAATCCATTCACACCTTTTAATATTAAGTTGGATATTAACTTCAAATATGATTCATCATATTCTGGTTCAACAACTAATGGATTTTTTGCAATACAAAAAACTTGTATGAATCTTCTCCAAAATTATGTTGGCTTAAATTCTGTAAATAAAGAAATGATTAAAGGGCTGCGAATTGAACATGGTTCGTTACAAGTTAATAAAGATTTCAATGGCTATGTACCTTTGAAATCTAAGGATGTGAAGTTTTTATTTTCGATTAATAACTCAAGGTTCATACCTGTGTTTGATGCAATCTCACCAGGAAGAAGGATTCGTGAGAATGAAAATATAGATTATGATTTAACTTATCTCATCGACAGTAAATCATTCTTTGTAACCTTCTATTTTAATGATTTTGAAACCAATGATTACAGAGGTGAAATTAGAAGTTCTAGTGATTTTTTGAAATATCAAGCAGGGGTTAGTTTAACTATGACAGGCTGGCCCTCTTCAGCTTCAATAGCTTGGTGTGATATTTATTGCCCTCCGATCTTCTCTAAAGTATTTAGAGGAGAGGTAGTTAAAGAAGAAAACTATTCAATTTTAAATATTTTAGGAGCACATCTTAAATTTACAGCTTTAAATTAGCAAAGAGATATATTTTAAGATTCAATTTCTGTTGTGAGCTGAAGTTTTTTGGATAAATCTATAGTTATAGAGTAATAGGTGGCAACAAGGGAGGCGGCATCATATACTGGTTGAAAATAATCTGCTGGCATATAATTAGGTCGCTCAACAGGACATCGTTTAGCAAGTTTCGGAAACCACTTATCAAGTGCTTGTGCTATCTGCTCTTTATTAATTGCGTGAAATTGAGTGAACGCTGATTGTATTTGCTTACGTGTATAGCTGTGAACTACAATATCATTATTCTTTGCAAGTTTCTTAATGGCTGTCATGAGTTCTCGTTTCCTCTGAAGTTTAGAAGATTCAAAACCGCGTGGAATTGGCAACAGCATAACCGTAGGTTTGTACGCTTTAATCATGAGTTTGATTCGCTCCAAATATTGATCAAGAAAACGTCTTCGAATTATAGCAATACCAGATTCCTGAACTGTTTCAAGTTCTCGAAATAATGCATATCCAAAGCCTAGTGTGGTTGGATAAATGGCAAGAATTGGGTGGTCAATATATGTGTTGTCAGTCATAGAATTTGGGACGTTAGGGTTGATAATATATTTCCCAAAAAGGAAATCTTTGCTTCGGTATCGGGAAGCGGCAATTGGTACCGGTATTCGTCAATGATATTTGGAATTCGGCGGATAAGTCGTTTGCGCATTTCTTCCTTTTGGGCAGGCAGAAAAGAATCGATAGGCACATTGAAAAGCAAGTGATAGAGCAAACAAATTTCTAATTGCGGATGCATATTACTTGTTTCGTGACGCGAGTATTGAGAAACATCTTTTGTCCCTAAAAGATCTGCGATGTCTTTTTGGGTGAGACAAGTTTGTTTGCGAAACGATCTTAAATTAAGTGTGGTGGGTATCATAAAGAACATTTGAATTAACTAATAATGCTCTCTTATTATAATTTGGGAGAATAAAAAGAAAATCAATAACAATATGTAATGTCTACAATTTTTTCGCGGCAGTGGTGACAAAACGTGTGTGGAGATTGTGGATTCATCGTTTCAGATTTTTTGATTCTTTCTTTAATACAATTTTATTTATAGGGTTTTTATTTTGTATCTCCACATGTACGTATACATATCGTCCGACAAAAAAACGCGAATATAAATTCGCGTACAATGCCGACGTATATATTCAATTTAAAGGATGCTTAGTAATTTGATTTCTCAAATGCTCTGCTGATGCTGAGAGGTAAATCGTGGTTGTCTTGATGTCGCTGTGTCCCATCATCTTGGAAAGGCTGTAAATATCACAGCCACCTTCGAGCATAAGGGTTGCAAAAGTGTGTCGTAACCAATGGATGGTGAAGTGCATTCCTGATGCCTTGCGTAGTTGTATTACTATTAATTTTAAACACATTTCTGTTATACCCATATTACGGTTGAGCGATGCAAAAAATTCCGGGCATGTTTTATGTTTTCGTTTACGCTCATCTAAGTATCGCTTTAGACTGTTGGCAAGAGTAAAGCTCATGGGGATTATACGATCTTTGCTCCCTTTGCCTTGTCTAACAAATATTGTCAGATTTTCAATATCAACATCAGCTAGTTTTAAATTGAAGAGTTCATTCTTTCGCAATCCAGCAAACAAAAACATTGAAAAGACTGCATGATTTCTATATCGTAAAAAGGTATCTGTATATGGATAATGGTATGCTACTTCAAGTAATCTTAATGCAGCTTGTTTAGTTAGTTTGGTTGGAAGACGTTTTTCTAATCGAGGTAATTCAAGTCCTTCAGCAGGATTTATATTTAATAATCCTTGTTGATGTGCCCAACGGAAAAAGACCACTAGGGATTTATGAATCGTAAGGAAAGTGCTGACTTTCCATTTTCTTTCTGTTCTACCATGAAAGAATAATGCTTTCACATTCTCAACGGTTACTTCTTCAAAGTTGCATACGTTAGCAATTTTGCAATAGAAATTGATGGCGAATTTATATCGTGTGATTGTGTAATGAGAATATCCTCGAATGTATGTTGAATATTGATAAAATTTTTGAGCTTCAATTTGAATGTTCATATACAATGGCTGAGGGAAATAGTCAAATTGGTGAACCTGTTTTTTTTGAGAGTAGGGTCATGAACTGATTTTTTGGAAATCCGTCCTTAAGGAATAATGCAAATTCAAGAATTAAGATAGACCTGTTTCGTCCTAATAACCCAAGTCAATAGTATTTCCAAGAATCTCTTAATCTGTAAGGATATTTTTCCACAATCATTTCATATTTCCACTTTCTTGATGAACCTGTTTTCACGCCAATTTTCTGACTACAACAACAGTAAAATTTAATTATTAATGGTTTCGAACCATAAATATTTTATCATGCAAAAAATTTTACAACAAGGAAAGTTGTTCGATATCATTTCGCAAATCTTCAGGAGTGAGAGACCTTAAATACGTCATAGTCATTCGTACGTCAGTGTGACCGAGCAGTTTTTGGATTTTTACTGCATTCACGTTTTGTCGTGCAAGATTACATGCAAATTTGTGACGAAATTGATGGAGATGGAATTTTATCTTTGAAAGTCGAACAAGGCGTTTTATCCAGTATTTCAAACCATCTTGGGTTAAACCACGATCACGGATGGAGCTGATCCAAAGTGAGAGGGATAGATACCCTTTTCTTCTTCGTTCACTGAGATACTCTTTCAAGTGATAGATAAGCGTAGGGTGAAGGGGAAGAGTGCGAGGTTTCCCGAACTTTGAAGTTATTGCACGGATAGTTACGATTTGCTTTTCAAAGTCAATATCTGAAATTTGGAGACCGAGAAGTTCATTTCTGCGGACACCGCAAAATGCTAGCGTTGTACCAAGGCATAGAAGAAATATAAATAGGTAATCTAATTTTAATTTTATTATTTTTAATTATCTAAATGATGAATTTATTTGAACACCTATTATATGAAAAGCGGTACAAGCAATCAGACAAATAAAAGCCAAATTATAATAGCCATTATTGGCGGTGTTGTAGCGATTAGCGTAGCTATTATCGCAAACCCAAAAAGTAAAAAGGATCCTGTAATAAATCCAATTAAGATTGTCTCTCAACATGTTGAGGACAATAATAAGAGTATTGTTGTCCAATCAGTTGATGCCGATAGCAGCAAAATAGATGCACACATTGAAAATTCAAAATAGTAAAATGAAATTTTGTTTAGTTATAGTTTTGATTTTGATTTTTTCAAATAGCTATAGTGATTCTATATCTCAAATTATTACAAATAACAAGGGGATTGTAATTCAAAATACTGGAAAAAATAATTCTATTAGTGCAAGAATATTTAATATAAATAAAAAGTATACAGTATACAAAAATAGTGGGCCTGTCAAAATTCTAAAATTAAAAGTTGTAGCAAACACAACAAGTAAGATATACATTGATAATATTTACAAGGGCATTGTTGGAATTGATACTCCTAAAGTAATTAATTTAAATGTTGGTCAAACGAAAATTAGATTAGAAAGTATATTTTACAAAGATCCTAAATTGACTTTTGAATATCTCTATAATGCAAGGAGAGAAGATTTGGGTTCAGAAATCTATTTTGTAGTAACGTATCCGATAAGTAAAGATTTTAGAAGTGTTCATCTAACTCCATATGGAAAGTATGGTTATCTTAATATCAAAACAAATGAATTACCCATAAAATGCAATTATGATCAAATTGGTGAATTTACACATGGTTTGGCGATAGTAGCTATCAATAACACGTACGGAGTTATAAATGAATTTGGAACATTTATTATGGATTGTAAATACAACCACATTGATTTTCCACCAAGGTATACTGATGAGCAATTTATTATATCAAGCATAAAAAACAAATATGGATTATTTGATCAAGATGGTAAAGAGTTAATTGCTCCGCGATATGATATGTTATCCAACTTAAACAGTAATAATTATCATAATAATGGTCACGCTAAGATAGAAATTGATGGACTATACGGATTAATTGATATGCAAGGAAATGAATTATTAAAGCCTATGTATTCATATATCTCAGATTTCAATGGGGCATATGCTAAAATTGCAATAGGTGGAACTACGCATTTAGTATCCGGAAAACAAGATGTGAAGGATGAAGAAAAGCAAGTTGGCGCAAAATGGGGGTTAGTGAATTCACTAGGGCAAATTATTTTGCAGCCTAAATATGATAAAATTATTTTCGAAAATGAACCAATCTTTATGGGTTACGGACCAAGGTTCATTACAAAGCTTAATGGTAAATGGCATTTTGTTATGAACAGAAACTCCTATCTAAATACTTCTGATCCAATCTACATTTCACTACCAGCAAGTATGATTTCTATGCTTGATACAGAATTTGATGATATTGGTGAAAGTAAAAATTTGGGAAATATTGTAAAAAAGAACGGAAAGTATGGATTGGTAGATTTCGATGGACATTATTTATTACCATGTATTTATGAAAAATTAGAAGAAGATGGGTATGAAGAAAATTATTATTCAGTGTATGAGAATAAGAAATGTGGTTTATTTAAAGTACAGCCGTGGGACATTAAAATAGATACGATTGTTCCAATACGTTATGATTACGTATTTAATATTTCAAAAAATATTTGTGGAATATGGCAAAATGATAAACTTGCAATCTATAATTATTATGACAAGGTGCAAGCTATACTCCAATATGATGATATAAATTATGCACAAGGAGATAATTTAATAATGGTATCTAAAAATGGAAAAGGAGGTTTTTTGAATAGTACTGGAAAAGAAGTTACAAGCTTTATATATGATTATGATGATGAAAAATCAAATTATTATACATATGGCAATTATACCATTACACTTAAGGGGGGGAAATATGTCTTATTAACTTCAAAGGGCAAAGAATTATTTAATGAACCTTATGATGATATGGATTTCAATAATGAAAACTATAATAATTTGATTCTTTTAAAAAAAGACGATAAATTTACATTTTACAACTTCCAAAGTGATTCTTTCTTTGATACGGGCTTTGATTATGCAGACCTTTTTAAAAAAGGAATAAGTATCACGAAAGTAAAATTGAATGGCAAGTTTGGAGTTGTTAATTCAAATGGTAGAATAATATTACCTTGTTTTTACAATACTATTGAGATATTTTCGAATAGTATGTTATCTGCTGAAAAAAATAATGTAATAAGTTATTTTAATTCGGTTGGTGAATGCATTTTGAATTGTAGAAGTATTGGTAAATAGTATCTCGTTACAAGCAGTCAATAAAATTTTATATCTCCGGAGATAGCTCAATACATGTGCAAGAGTCTAATTTGCACATGGATTCATTTCAATAAAATCTTTTGTTGTTAAGGTAATAGATGCGTTCATCATTCACTCAACTTACTGAACTTGACAGTGCTCATGATAATCAATAATTCAAATTGAAAGTTTATTTATGTCATCTCTCAAATCTTGTGTAGATATTGAGCGTAGATAGGTGAGGGTCATATTCAAA
>JAQBNI010000089.1 GCA_028288625.1 Bacteroidota bacterium
TGATGTTGAGGATTACTGATTGTAGTCTCCGTTGTACCGTCCCCAAAGTGAAAAGAAAATGATATTTCGAAGATTGTTGTATCAGAAAATGATACGATATTTCCTGAATCCACCACATAAGTAAAACCCGGGTTAATATTACAAGCTGTTACTGTCTGGGATCTAAACAACAGAACTGCTACCAGTAATGTGTATTTTATGGTTTTTGATATCGTTTTCATAAAATTCTTTTAATTGGATATTCTTTCACGATACAAATTTGACCATTCAGCTGCATTAAAAACAGTACATTATTTTAAATAGATTCCATTAAACAATATTTAGTGTTGATATATCTATCTGTTTATCAATTAATAAAGATTTTAAAATGTAATTTAGATTCTATTACTTAACTTAGTCATATGCAACCCATTAAAGTAATTGAATATTCTAACAAGTTAGCTGTTTCTGATATGAAAAGAATAAGCGCACTGCTGAAATCTTCTCCTAAAAATAAACCTGTTGTGATCGCATTATTTGATGAAATCCTGCAAAACAAAATATCCGGAGAAAAGAACTCTAAGAACATTCTCTGGAAAGCCCTGTATAAAAAGAAACCACTCAACGAAAAACATTTTAGAAAATTGTGCTTTGAATTGCTGCAGAAAATAGAAGATGCATTAACGCTTATCCATACAGAACAAAATACCAATGAAAATAATCTGAATCTTTTAAAATATTATTCCTCATATAATACAGCTAATTTATTTACAGATAAATGGAAACAGTTGAAGGTAAAAAAATCAACTTCACACTTGCTGAGCTCCACATTTTTTCTTGAAGCATATACGATGGAGCTGATCCGTTATGAATACTTGGTTTCCAATTCATCAAAAGCGGACACCAACAATATTGTAAATACTTCTGCATCGCTGGATGCCTATTATTTTTTAAAAAAACTGAAGTTAATATGCCATGCATTAAATGAAGAAAAGTTTACAAAATACAGCGAGTTACCTGCATATTCGGAATTTGTTATCCAAACGCTTTCAGCACCCGGATTTAAATCAAATTCACTGATTGAAATATATCTTTCTATTTATAAGTTATTGTCCGGAGAAGGCATTACAGAATTCATCACCTTGAAAAAAAATATTGAAGAGTTCATAAATATTGATGTAAATGAATGGCGGATCATTTATCAGTATGTGATCAACTATTGTATCATCCAGTTAAACAAGGGCAAACAGGAGTACGAACAGGAATTATTTGAAATTTACAAAAGCTATTTGCAAAAGATCCCGGACAAGATATTTTCTCCTTTTCGATACAAGAATATCATCAATTTGTCTTTGAAATTGAAGCAATTTGAATTTGCAGCATCTTTTATCGATGAATACGGACAACGTCTTCCTGAGGATCAGCGCCAGACTTCCATAGCCTTCAATAAAGCTAAACTCAATTACGAACTAAAGAATTTCGATTCGGTTATCAGTACATTGCAAAGTGTAAAAAATGATGACCTTACATTTAACTTAAGCTCCAAAGTGCTTCTGACAAAAACTTTTTATGAAAAGAAAGAGTTTCAGTTTCTTGAATCATTCCTTGAATCGTTCCGGATATATATCCTGCGAAATAAAAACATGAATACAGAGTCAAAAAAACTTTACCAGACTTTTATAAAGCACATTCAACGCCTTGTCTCCCTTGAATATAAATCTGCAAAAGATATTAACCTCTTTAGAGAAAAAATAAATAAACAGGAAAACCTGACGGATAAAGCGTGGTTACTGGAAAAAATAGCGAATGTTTAGTGTCTGAATTCAAATGCCCCGCAATCCCTTCCAGCACCTGTTATACCATAGCCATCAATATCCGAAGAAGTGAATTTTGATGGATCGCTAAAATCAATACATGGCGAAGTAATGCTTTTAATATGGTAATCATCTTTAAAAACATCTATAAACAGCGGGTCTTCTTTTTTGCATGTATTAAAGATTGGGTCAGATAAATCTTTTTTAGTTTTTACCACGCAGTTTTTAAATTGCAGATCGATATTGTTAGGATTTAACGAAGATGAATCTTTCACTATTTCCTCTTCAAGCGTGCCATATACAATACAATTTGTGAGTAATGCCTTTGAAACAGTTGGCTGTGTTTGTGCGCCAATATCATACTCAAAGAAGTTACTCATGTAAAAGACAGGATCCTTTGTATGTGAAATATAAGAGCTTCCACGCGTATAAAAAGTGCAGTTGGTAAATTCATAATCGCCGCCGGTAATTAATGAGAGTACATTTTTTCCGCAGTTGTAAATCAATAAATTCTCTCCTCTTATATATCCGTCAAAACCGAAAATTCCATAGAATGCATTGTTGTATATTTTTGAGTTGCTGATGGTCAATCTTGCAGCATTCGAAAGATCCATTGCCAAAAGTGTGTTAATATCTGCCACCGGATCATCTGTAGTTTTTATATTTCCAACATTAATTCCATAAGCGGAATTCCGCATGGATAAATAATTTATATTCCCTGTACTGTTCCTTAAAAAGAATACCCCTGCGTACTGTCCCGGAAAATCATCGTAAGAAGTACCTGTAATATCTTTATCGAGCCGTACGCCGCGAAAAGTAACCATATGCGAAGTATCTGTTCCGTTAATATCCAGCTCCCCTTCAACAAGCAGCGCTGCTCCGCCGCCAAAATATACTTTGCAATCGGCATTGATGGTTAGCTTAGCGCTCGGTTTTATTTGCAGGTAATTCAATATAACATAAGGAAGGTCATTACCCCAAACGGGGCTATTTTCTATAGAATCCGCATTAAAAAAATGTGCGTTTTGCCCGTATGCCTGCAAAATTACTTTCTGTTGATTTCCATTAGTTGTAAATTGTATCGCGTCAAGAATAAGGAATGGCAGGTTTGCTGAATTCGGATCAACCGTTACTTCAACAAATACATAAATACTGTCCTTTGCCGGAATTTCAACATCATTAAATGAAGTCCCGCTATCGCCGTCCACATTCATCCTGTAAGAAGATGCTGCTCCGTTTTCAAGATGGATATTAGATATCTTTAATGCTTGTTTGCCCGGATTTTTTATCGTAAAAAATTTTGTTGTAGAACCCAGCGTAGTAAAAAGCGTATCAAAAGTAATCGTATCATCAGAAAATGACAAGGCACCTGTTGAAGAAAATTTATCTTTTTTACAAGATGGCAGGATGAATAAACATCCAATCATAGAAAGACAGAAAAAAACCGGGATACCGAATGGAATTTTAAGAGAGAATTTATTTTTCATTAAAAGAGACTAAGGTTGCTCAAATATACTTTTTTCTTTTTTATCAGACTATTATATCACACATGCCAATGTAGCGATGCTTACTTTACAATCACTGCTTTGCAGTAAAGTTTGTGCACAGGCTTCCAGTGTAGCGCCAGTCGTTAAAACATCATCGACCAGTAAAATATGCTTACCGGTTAATATCTTCGGTTCTTTTACAGCAAACCCTTCGCCAACATTTTGCCAGCGTTCCATACGCGATTTATTTGTTTGCGTAGCTGTATTCGCTTTGCGGATTAAATTAGCAGTTTGCAATTCAATATTTAATACCTCATTCATTCCTTCAGCAAACAGATCGCTTTGATTATAACCGCGCAAATGCTGTTTTTGCGGATGAAGCGGAACAGGTATCAATGTAGTAACGTCTTTCAGGTAAATATTATTTTCCAAACGCTTGCCAAATATTCTTCCCATAAAAATACCGAGCTCTCTTTGTTCGTTGTACTTGATGTTGTGCAGGATATTCTGCACTTTTTCACCTTTGGAAAAAAACAATAAAGATGTGGCAAACTCAAGGTTCACCCTTCCATGAAAAACTTTTTCCACCGGGTTTTCCTTTATCAATTCAAAATTTGTAAAGGGCAATTGCATCCTGCAATGAAAACATAAATCATTTTCTCCCTTTGCTAAGGGAATATCACAGCCTCCGCAGATCTTGGGAAAAAATAAGCGGTAAAAATCAACACTGTATTCTTTAATTGAAGCAAGCATACTTTAAAAATAACATTTTATTATGCAGTATTAAAATAACTTTTTGTAAAATTCCGCTACAGTTTTCACTAAATTTATTTCAGCTTCTTCACTTTTTACCCGCGGATTATATTTGGAGATAAATATTTTTTCATAACCGAGCTTTGATGCTTCCGCTATTCTTTGTTCTACTTTGTTTACAGCACGGATCTCTCCGCTTAAACCAACTTCACCTGAAAAAGCAAATTTATTACTGATGGCTGCATCTTCATAAGACGATAACAACGCAGCAACAACAGCGAGGTCCACCGCAGGATCTTCCACACGCAATCCTCCTGCGATATTTAAAAAAACATCTTTCGCACCGAAGCGAAACCCACAACGCTTATCCAGCACGGCAAGGATCATACTCAGCCTCCTTAGATCATAACCGGTTGCACTTCGCTGCGGTGTGCCATATACAGCAGGGCTCACCAGCGCCTGCACCTCAACGAGCAACGCGCGCATACCTTCCATAGTTACAGCAATGGCAACACCACTCACCATTTCATCGCGCTGTGTAATTAATAACTCCGATGGATTTGTTACCGCACGCATGCCATCGCCGCGCATTTCATAAATGCCCAATTCAGCAGTAGAACCAAACCTGTTTTTTATCGTGCGCAAAATGCGGTAATTATAATTTCTATCCCCTTCGAACTGCAAAACCGTATCCACAATATGTTCGAGGACTTTTGGTCCTGCGATCGTTCCTTCCTTTGTAATATGACCGACAATGAACACCGGTAAATTATTCCGCTTTGCGTATTGCTGTATCACATGTGTTGTTTCGCGGATCTGCGAAACACTGCCCGCTGCTGATTCGATCATGGATGTTTCCAGTGTTTGTATGGAGTCGATCACTAACAGTTGAGGTTGCACCTGTTCAATTTGTTGCACGATAGATTCAACAGAAGTTTCCGCATAAACAAAAATATCGTTGTTGTTTTGCCTGATCCTTTCGGCGCGCATTTTCAGCTGCTGCTCGCTTTCTTCACCGGACACATATAACGTTCTCAATCCTTTTGTTTGCAAAACCACCTGCAATAACAAGGTTGATTTACCGATACCGGGTTCTCCACCTATTAAAATCAATGAACCCTGTACAATGCCGCCGCCGAGCACCCTGTTCAATTCAGTGTCAGAAGTAATGATACGCTCCCTGTTTTCAGAAGAAATATCTTCTAAAAGCTGGGGCTTGGTTTTCGACACAGGAACAACAGAAATACTTTTTGATTTCGGCTCAACCAGTTCTTCCACAAAGCTATTCCACGCACCGCAATTCACACATTTCCCCATCCATTTGGGAGAGTTGGTTCCGCAATTCTGGCAAATAAAGATGGTCCTCGTTTTCGACATGTGTGTAAAGATATAATGGAAAAACCGGAAATAGAAAACAGATATTTGTATCAATAAACTATTTATGCGAAAATGCCTGTTATATCTCTCTGTGGTTTGTCTGTGCACGAATTGTGTTACTCAGAAAAAATATGATGAATTACTGGGCAATTATCTCACTTCAGAAATAAAAAATAAATTTTTAAATCAGAGCTTTGATTCGCTGAAAGCTGTTTGTGCAACAGACAATGAAACCCTTTCTGCAAGGATCTCAAAACTTAAGGGAGATTCAACAGATCTGTCCGCGCTTATTGAAACGATGAAGAAAGAAATGGATGAACAGATCGATAAGTACAGTAAATCTCAGCAGGAATATTTGAAAAAATTAAAAGACGCAGGAGATAAGAATCAGAAATCAAATGCGGATCTTTTACAAATGCAACTCGATCTGGAAACACAAAAGATCGCTTTGCAGCAAAAAGAAGCGGATCTGAAAAAAGCAAACAGCGATCTCCTCGCTCGTGAAGCAAAAATTACCGAATTGCAAAAATTGTTATCAGAGCAAAAAATGAAATCGGAAGCATTGCGTGATGCGATTAAAAAAGCGCTGACTGATTTTTCTGCCGGGGAATTAAGTGTATACATCAAGAATGGAAAAGTGTATGTATCGATGTCGGACAAACTGCTGTTTAAATCCGGCTCAACGGTTGTAGAATCAAAAGGTGTGGATGCATTGGGTAAGCTTTCTGATGTGATCAGGAAGAACACGGATATTGAAGTGAATGTGGAAGGACATACGGATAATGTACCTTACGCGTCTAACGGCGGACTTATAAAAGATAACTGGGACTTAAGCTTAATGCGCTCCAGCAGTGTATTGCATATTCTTACAGACAAATACAAAGTGAGTCCTAAACAAATCATCGGTTCCGGAAGGGGAGAAAACTTCCCTGTTGAAACGAACTCTACTGCTGAAGGAAGAGGAAGAAACCGCAGGACTGAAATTATTCTTAGCCCGAAAATTGACAAATTGCTGGATTTGTTAGGTGAATAATTTAATGTTTCATTGACGTTTAATCCTTTATTTTTGCTGTGCAAAATGGCACTCAGAAAAAAGAGCAATGATAAAACTGAAATGGGATTCTTCGATCATGTGGAAGCCTTGCGCTGGCATATTATGCGCTCTGCTATAGTCGTTGTTGCATTTGCCCTGATCGCGTTTACGCAAAAAAAATTCATGTTCGATTATTTATTGTTCGGTCCAACGAAAGAAAATTTTCCTACAAATAAATTATTTTGCTGGCTGGATGCGCATTCATCTTTTTTCCAGGGCATGTGCATACGCGATGCACATTTTACATTTATCAATACGGATATTACCGGACAATTTATGCTGCATCTCCAGATGGCGATGTATGTAGGCGCGATCGCTGCATTCCCGTATATATTTTGGGAAGTATGGCGGTTTGTAAAACCTGCCTTGCACGAACGCGAGATCAGGAATACGCGCGGTATCGTTTTTGTCACTTCATTTCTATTTACGATCGGATGCCTGTTTGGCTATTTTATCATTACGCCTTTCTCGGTCAACTTTTTAATTCAATACCAGGCAACGCCAATTGTAAAAAACATGATCGACATTAATAGTTATATCGGCTTACTGATCACTATGACCATTCCTACCGGTGTATTATTCGAATTGCCGATGCTTGTTTACCTGCTCACCAAACTCGGCATACTCACCCCTGATTTTATGCGGAATGGAAGAAAGATCGCATATGTCGTCATACTTATTATTGTTGCCATCATCACTCCGCAGGGTGACATTACCAGCTTGTTGCTGATCTCCACTCCTATTTTTGTTTTGTATGAACTCAGCATCAGTGTTTCAAACCGTGTTCACAAAAAGATAGTAAAGGAAGAAGAATATTAAATTGCTTTTTTCTTTGTTTCTGACGAAACGCCCATCACAATAAATCCTTGTGCAAGAATATAAGTAAGCATGACCGCAATACGCTGCCATTCCATTTTCTTATAAAAAATATTTATAGAAAGAAGCGTATCAGAAATAATAAAAAGCAACGCACCCGTAAAAATTAAATAAAAGGAATGATCACTTGCGATATTCTTCCTGTTAAACGCTGTGACCAGCATTAAAGTAATACAACTGCCATATATATATACTGGCAATTTCATAAAGCCTAAATAAGGTGACAGAAATCGCAATAAAAAAAATAAATACAAAGCAAATGGAATAATCATGTACGGATTTTGCACAATGATACTGGCTTTCTTTACGCTGTAAATATCTTTACTAAAAGAAATTATATAATTCAGGTGCGCAAGAAGGAAGGCTATCAATCCACAGATAAAAAGTAATTGCTTAATGTTTTGCGCATACTCATTTCTTGGGAACATCAAAAAAATATCTCCCAGCCAAGAAAAAAACAATGCAGCAAAAATAAAACGCCTGTTCTTATAACTTCCTGAAGTCTTTCTCAAATAAAGCATCAGCAACGGCATCAGCAAGACCTTTGTAACATAAATGAGTATTGATGAAGAAAACCACTCCGCGAAAAGATTCAATAAACCATCGAGAAAATACAGCAATAAAAAAATCATTTTACAATTTACAAAATTGCGGTATATAATACTCAAAATTTGAATATTTGAAAATGAAAGTGGATATTTACTTTTGCTACAAACAATTCAAATAAATATTCATGAACGTACTTATAATCGGCGGCGGCAACATGGGAAGAAGCTTTGCGGAAAGTTTTTTAAATGCAAAAATTCTTACGCATCGTCAGCTTACAGTGATCGAAAAAGACCACGCACAGATCCTGGAGTTAAACAGGATGAAACTCGGACAAGTATACAATGAATTCGGAGATTTTATAACAGACAGAGACCTCATCATTCTCGCGGTAAAACCACAGGATGCATATTCTGTTTACCCGAAATTAAAACCATTCATCCGTGAAAAACATATTGTTTTGACTATCATGGCAGGCGTTCGGATTAAAGAAGTAGAACAGCAATTAGGCACCAACAAGGTGATCCGATCGATGCCAAATTTATGCTGCCAGGTTGGATTGGGCGTAACAGGCTTTATGGTTTCTGATACCATTCCACAAAAAGACACTGATTTCGTAAGAAAATTATTAGAGACTACCGGTATCTCCATTCAATTGTATGATGAAGATAAATTAAATGCGGTCACCGCAGTATCCGGAAGCGGACCTGCATATATTTTTTATTTCATGGATGCGATGATCCAAAAGACAATGGAATATGGTTTCTCGCTGACGGAAGCTTCTAAAATTGTAGAACAAACTTTCCTGGGCGCGGTAGAATTATACAAAGTAAATGATCTGTCGTGCAAGGAATGGATCGACCGGGTATCATCGAAGGGTGGAACAACGGAAGCCGCACTAAAGCATTTCAGCAATACATCTGTCAACATCAATATTCAAAAAGGTATTGACGAAGCCTTGCAACGTTCAAGAGATTTAAGCAAGAATTAATAACTCAGCCTGTACTGTTAATATCTTATAGTTACACCGACCAAGATTGTCATTCATTAAAACTTATATTTGTTCAACACACAACTTATGGAAAGATTTACAGGAATTATTGGCATCATTGCTATTCTCGCGATAGCTGTTTTATTTTCTAACAACAGGAAAGCAATTAATTTGCGTCTTGTATTCAGCGGCTTGGGATTGCAATTGTTTCTCGCTATTATCATCTTAAAAATACCTGCTGTCAAAAGCTTTTTCCAAACTTTAGGTGAAGGAATGAAAGCAATTGAAGGCTTTGCAAAAGAAGGCGCTAATTTTGTTTACGGTGGAATTGCAGCCACAACTATGGATGGCGTTAAAGACTACAGAGTGCCGGGCGCATTTGTGTTTGCCTTCAATATTCCCGCTACGATTATTTTAGTATGCGTTTTAGTAGCGATGCTATATCACTGGGGCGTTATGCAGCGCGTAGTTGCCGCCATTGCACGTGTGATGAATTTTGTGATGCGCGTGTCCGGTGCTGAAGCATTGAGCAATGTGGCAAGCGCATTTGTCGGACAGGTCGAAGCACAGGTAATGATACGCCCGTATCTCGCAGGGATGACGAACAGCGAATTGCTCGCATCTATGTCGGGTAGTATGGCTTGTATCGCCGGTGGAATTTTAATTGTTTATGTAAGCATGGGAGTTCCTGCAGAATATTTAATTGCAGCAAGCTTAATGGCGGCTCCTGCTGCGTTGGTGATTGCCAAGATCGTATTTCCTGAAGT
The DNA here is from genome assembly GCA_028288625.1 of Bacteroidota bacterium. GTDB lineage: Bacteria > Bacteroidota > Bacteroidia > Chitinophagales > JADIYW01 > JADJSS01. Next base: position 9,684 of record JAQBNI010000089.1, read on the forward strand.
GGAAGAATCGCAGACAAAAGGAAAAGTTTCTGTTGAAGTAAAAAGCCAGTATACAAACATTATTGATGCGATCTCTCATGGCGCAAGCGACGGCATGCGTATCTCCATTAACGTAATTGCAATGCTGATTGGTTTTATTGCTTTGATGGCATTGATCAATGCGATACTCGGCGCGATATATCCGGACTTAGGATTGAATAAAATATTCGGTGTGATCTTTTATCCGTTAGCCTGGGCGATGGGTGTTCCAAGAGCGGAAGTAATGCAGGTTGCAACTATGATGGGACAAAAACTAACCATAAATGAATTTGTCGCTTATACTACTTTGATCGGTGCTAAAGCTACCATGTCGCCAAAAGCGCTGGCTATCGCAAGCTTTGCATTATGCGGTTTCGCAAATTTCAGTTCTGTTGGAATTCAAATTGGCGGTATCGGAGAACTCGCGCCAAACAGACGCGCAGATTTAGCCAAGTTAGGATTGAGAGCTTTATTATGCGGCACTTTGGCTTCTTATCTTTCCGCTACAATTGCGGGAATATTAATGTGATAACGTATCTATGATCTTCCATTGATCGCCGTAACACTGCAGCACATATGTAGTGTCTTCAGGCTTCTTCGTTATCGTTAATGTATATGTTGTATTCCATTCATCAAAATCTACGGTATAGTTTTCTTTCTTATAATCACAAGAACCATGCCCGGAGAAATAATACCATTTCCCTATTTCAGTGCTTCTAACACAGTAAGTGGAATCGTTTATTTTTCTTGTGTCAGTTTCATTTTGTTTTGTATAAATATTTACCATTGCTATTGGTGTAACAGATGTTCTGTAATTATTATGATGAAAAAGACCTAAGCCTTCACTAAATCCATTCCTGAACACATATGCGCCTTTGTAATTATCAGGAAGGTTGAGAATATATGCTTTCTGTGATGATCGCAAGGGATACGATTTTAATAAGGAAAAACCAACATCACCTGAGCGATGCCACAAATGAACTGAATTGATCAGCAAAGTTGCGCATATAATGATTTCCCCGGTAGCAAATAAAACATACAGGCTCCGGTTAAATATTTTGTACGCTATAAATGCAAGAAGCGGATAAAAGAATGCGGATGCAATATATCCGTATCTGTCACTTTGGATCTCAAAAACAAAACTCTGGTCTAAATTCAACACAGGCAGTAACATCAGGAAATAGCATAAAAATAAAAAGAGCAAGATCTTACCTGTAGATGTAGCATAATATTTCTTTTTCAGAAACACACATGACATGAGGAAGAATAAAATAGCGAAGACTATTCCTGCAATATTGGTTATAGCAGCTCTTTCAAAAAATTGCCTGCTTGCAAACGGAAGGTATCGGTAAAAGAATAAGAATTTCCAGTTGTAATTCAGGAAACAGCTATACAATAATTTCAATGAAATGTTAATGTGTTTTGTGGCGCCATAGTGAGCAATCCATTCGCCAAAGACGAGTTTTGTAAGAAAGAAATATGCGGCAATAAAAAGAATGTTGAGAGAGAAAAACCTCCAAAGAAATATTCTTAAAGCATCCATTCGTCTTGTATTCACTACTGCAGGAACAATCAAAAGCACAAATAATCCGTACGCAAACGGATAAAAAAATGCCTGCTCAAAACATGAGAGGCTGCATGCAAACAGCAGATGATAATAAACAAGGTATTTAATCTTTAATGTTTCAAAATATTTTAGCAGCACAAGAAATCCCGATAATAAAAACAAAAGGATCAGCAGGTAGTGCAATGCTGCTCCCCATGCCACGACTTCTGTTTGAAATGGTGACATCAAGAATAAAAATGAAGCAAGGAGTGAAACCTGAACAATACCACGGGAAAAGATGCTATTCAGTAAAATAAATAATAACAATGCATTCATGCTATGAATAACGCAAAATACAATGTGCCAGCCCAGCCAGTGCAACCCGAATAGTTTATACAGGATACAATAGGCTAATGATGGAAGGTACCATAAGAATATCATGTGATAAGACCACAGGATACCTTTCCAGCCGGTCGTTTCGATTTCATACAAATAATAAAAGGTGTCGTTTACAAATTTTGCGTTTTGTGCAGGAAAATAAAATACGAAAACAACCAGGAAGTAGAATATAAACAGCAGGAAGAGTTTTTTCGCTTTCGACATAGTTATTATTTATTACTTCAAAGCCTTTTTATATCATCCGAAAATTATACGCTTCGCCGTCGGTTGGTTTGGAGTATAATAAATAATACAGGTATAAAATTAATGACAGGTATAAAACCGCAACAAATCTCGGTTCAAAAATGAGTGTGTTATAATTTGTCCACGAAAGATAGTGAAAGATCTTTTCCATATTAAGGAAGTATGCAACAGATCCGAGGATCAGAGGGAAAAACCGCTTTGTACAAAATGCATATGCTGCTAAAGAAATAAGTGCAGGATGCGAATAGCGTTCATGCATTTGTGTATTAAAATAAAAAAAGACAAGTGGTATCAACGAAGACACCAGAAATATTTTTTCCAAGGGAAATACTATTTCAGCTTTTCTAAAATATTTAAGGTATTCAAACTTCATTAATGGAAAGACAGCAATAAAAGCTGCCCCCATCAACAAGAAAGATCCCACATGCTTATAGGAAGAAATAAAAAAATGCTGTGAATCGATGATCATTCCGATGTTTGTATCTTTTGGCATCATCCAAACCCAGAAATTAAATGAACCTACCGCAGGATAAGGATAGTGATCCACTGCGTCTTTAACCACTGCAATTACCTGGTGCAACCTTCCCTTTATAATAAACGGGAATAAAATTAAAAACTGCAGCACTGCACATATACACACTGCATATACTGTCTTTTTAATTCCTTCCTTTGAAAGCAGGTGCGGCAATAACAATAATCCTACGACAGGAATAAATACCAATGCCTGTAATTTAAAATTCAGTGCTATAACCAAAAATAAAACACTTACTATTAGTTTTCTTTCTATCGCTGCAACGATAGCTGCAAAACCCCAGAAAGAAAAGATTGCATCTACCTGTCCCCACAATGCGGTATTATAAATGTACGCGATATTGAACAGGAGGAAAAAGAAATAAAATATTTTTTTGTACTCATCTTTTACAAACCAAACTGCAGCATAAGCTCCGAGGAAATCAAAAAGCAAAGTATAAAACTTTATGCTATACAAATTATCCTGTATGTTTGTGAGTGTACCCTGAATTTTTACATGAAATAATATAAAGTATAAATACGCAGGCAGGTAATTACATCCTTCCATATCGTATATCTTTGTAAACCCGTTATGGAACATATATTGAGACCATCCCATCCAGAAATTCATATCGTCATGTCCCCATTTCCACATTATGGAGATATACACTACATACAACATTACCGTGAGGATAAGCCAGGCTTTCTTTATTTCAGACATATTTAATTGATTGATTAAATATACATATAGCATTTTTTATATCATAAAATTTGTTCGCGGCATTCAATTTTTCTAACATTATATTTGCATATTCAATGCAACAGTCACTTCCCGATATTATAAAAAATTTACCGCGTGATCCCGGTGTATATCGCTACTATGATGAGCAGGGAAATATTCTGTATATCGGAAAGGCTAAAAATTTAAAGAGCCGTGTTTCTTCCTACTTTATAAACAAGGATCACTCCTTTCGTATCCAGTTGATGGTTAAAAAAATTCACAACATTGAATATTCCATTGTGCGCACGGAAAGAGATGCATTACTTCTGGAGAACTCATTGATCAAGGAATTGCAGCCGCGATATAATATCAGCTTAAAAGATGACAAGACGTATCCGTACATTAAAATCGTTAACGAGCAATTTCCCAGGATCTATTTTACAAGGTATTATGAAAATGACGGTGCAGAATATTTCGGACCTTATACTTCTGTACACCGGGTTCGTGCAATTATTGAATTCGTAAAAAAATTATACCCGACGCGGAGTTGTTCGCTGCCGCTGACTGAAAAAAATATTCATGCAAAAAAATTCAAGGTGTGCCTTGAATATCATATTGGCAATTGCTTAGCACCCTGCGTAGCATTTCAATCAAAAGAAAATTATGATAATAATATCGAACAGATCCGCAAAATATTAAAAGGAAGACTACAGGAGCTGCGTATTATTCTCAGAAAGCAAATGCAGGAATTTTCTGAACAGATGGAATTTGAAAAAGCGGAAAATCTAAAATATAAACTGGAAACACTAAAAGATTATATCACAGATTCAACGATTGTTAATCCAGGCTTAGGCAACTTTCATGTATTCGGTTTTTGCGAAGATGAAATTCCATTGGATACCGTTGAACCTGAAAATACCAACCAGGAAGACATTCTTTCTGCACCGGTAAAAAATAAAAAAAATTCAGAAAATAAAAAAGCCTACATCAATTACATGTATGTGTATGAAGGAACGATCGTCAAAACAAAAGCAATTGTTCTTCAAAGAAACCTTGACGAAACAAAGGAAGAGCTCATGCAGTTTGCGATCATTGACACGATTGGAAATTACAGTGAAAGAATGGATGTACTTTTGCCTTTCGATGTACCCATCGAAAATGATCTTATCCAGGTATCCGTTCCAAAAATCGGCGATAAAAAACATATTGTGGACCTTGCACAAAGAAATGCAGTCTATCAAAAACAAAAAGGAAAAGAAAAAATAAAACCTGATCATACTACGCGCATTCTTGTATTGATGAAGGAAGAATTGAAATTAAAGGAATTGCCGTGTCATATAGAATGTTTTGACAACTCGAATTTCCAGGGCACCAATGCAGTTGCCGCGTGTGTTGTATTTAAAAATGGGAAGCCTTCAAAAAAAGATTACCGCCATTTTAATGTGAAAACCGTTGAAGGGGCTAATGATTTTGATACGATGAAGGAAATAGTTTACAGAAGATATTACCGTTTGGTTACGGAAGAACAACCTTTGCCAAACCTCATTGTAATAGACGGAGGAAAAGGGCAGCTTAACGCAGCTATGGAAAGCTTAAGTGAATTGAAAATATTGGATAAGGTACAAGTAATTTCCATCGCAAAAAGACTGGAAGAGATCTATTATCCAAATGACCCTTTCCCTTTACACATCAATAAAAAATCTGAAACGCTGAAAGTGATCCAGCATATCCGCAATGAAGCGCATCGCTTCGGCATTACCTTTCACCGGAATAAAAGATCAAAAAACACCATCAAAACTCAACTACAGGAAATAAAAGGCATCGGGCAGCAAATGGCAAATAAATTATTGCAGGAATTGGGTTCAGTAAAAGCCATACAAAATGCGGAGCTTACAGAACTGGAAAAAGTTGTCGGCAAATCAAAAGCACTACTGGTTTACAATTTCTATAAAAACAAAAACGGATAGCATCAGGCTATCCGTTCAGATGAATAAAAGGAATAATTAATATTCCCAAAGATCGTGTTCGAAGTTAAACAACTCTTGTTTTTTAGCTTCAGATTCATACAAAATATCAATACCTGATTTGTAGTCCTTGATACGGAAATCCTGTACGTTATCTATCTTATAAATATAGCTTCCAAAAAGTCTCAAAGCATACACCTGGTCCCAGTTCAAACGTACGCCGTTGGGGAATGGATTGTATGCCTGTGAATTTACGAGTGTTTGACGCAAGCTTGGGAAGTACACCCAGAATACCGGAACTTCTCCACGGAAATCTCCCGTTGTAGGATCGTAGTTATCATACAAAGGACAAATGCCCATGATGCGCACTTCCATTGTAGAAGTTTGCTTATTGAAATACCAGATCTCCTTGAGGCGTAATTTATTTACGTTGTTCCAGTTTACTTCTTTTGTAACCACTTGTAAGGTTTGGATACCTGTACCCGGATCGGTAACATATATAGAATCCACGCCACCTCCTGCAACATTCAATGCTTCCTTCGGATCAATCGCTGTAGTGAAATCATCATCCATACCACTGTATACCTTGCATTTCCCGGTTTGTACAGCATCCAGCAATATTTGTATAAAAGGTGCTTTCGGCCATTTAAAATGTAAATTCAATTTTTCCCTGAGATCGATAACACGCCAAACTGTTTTCCACCAGAATACATCCGCTTCGCGAATAGGCTCATAGCTCATTGCTAACCGCTTACCTGTAATTTCCTGCATCCACGGCAACGTTTGTACATGCGAAGTATCCATTCCTGCACCTGTATCTACTGCTCCGCTGCTTGCGACTGTAGAAATGGTAGCTGCACCCGGAGGTAAAGTTGTTCCGGTGCCAGTGCTTGCAGGTGCTGAAGCAGGATTCAAAGAATCCGTTACCGTAGTAGTTGTTGTCGCAGCAGCCGGATCCGGTTCTGTAACGCCAGTATTACCGGAAACTGTACTGTCTCCGCCTGTACTGCTTTGGTAAGTAGTCGTAGAGGTTGCAGTGCCCGACTTCTTTTTCACAGTCTTTTTCTTAGGCGCCGCAGCCGATGCTATGATCACTATAAAGCAACACAGCAACAACAACCATCCTGATTTTTTAATTTGAATATTCATTATCTCGTTAATTTTTAATCTATTTTAAAGGCGATGCCCGGTATCTTTCTTGATAAGCCATCCGGTCCTTTCACCTTTATTTCTTCTACATAGAAAATATCTCCCGGCTTAGCTCTTTTTATAAAATCAAGCATTGGCGCACTGAAATACGGTCCGGAAGCAGAAGCAATACCCGGATCCTGTAATTTAGGCTGGTAGAACATATTAAAACTCAACACTTCAAATTTTGCATCAAAGTCGAAATTCTCTAAGTCGGCAATTACACCTTTTTGTGCTCTCCAAACCGCTGCATTAATTCTTCCGCCCGGCATACCTGATACTTTAGCAATCGGGTTTGGTATGAGTTTCACACGGAATGGGAAAGAACCGTAGTTCCTGCCGTTTGCAGACACTGTAACATTTGTGGTACCTTGATTTGTAACTCTTACTTCATATTTTCCGGCGCTTCCGTTAATATTACCTGCAGAAATAGCTACGTTTAATTTAGCATTCGCAACACCTGCTGCAGAAACCTGTACAGGGTTAGGTACACCAATATAAAACACATTCATTTTTGTTGGAGATACTGTAGCGAATGGAGCAGCAACCGTATATTTAAATGGAGGTAACGGATAGTTCGTAACCGCATTTGTTTTTGGATTCTTTAAAGAAATATTTCCATGTAATTCATATTCACCAACACCCGGTGATGCATTATAATGGGCAACACCTTGTTCATCCGGACGCAAACTGGCGCCATTTACATTGATGGAAACGTTGTCGTTCTTTGAGCTGGTTGCAGCAAGGAAAACATTTGCTTCAAATTTTTCACCTTGTAGAATATACGCAGACGGAGAAGTGATTTGTGCAGAGAATGCATTGAAAATAATTTCATCAGGCTTTAGATCTTCCGTACTTCCGATCTTGGAAAAGAAATAACTCACTAACAATCCTTCAGATGCTTTAACATCCGATAATTGTTTTGTCAGCATCGTCATCGATGCAATCGCAGGCATCTGAAAAAAGTTATCCCTTGCCCAATCGCCTTTTGGTTTTACGGGCTCAGTATTCAATGGCAATTTGTCTAAAACTAATTTTAAATCTGCGGGATCTATTAATTTAGAAACTTCACCTTTGAAATTATCAATCTTCTTTTTCAATTCATAACCTTGCTTCTTCTCTTCTATAAAATAGCGTGTAGAAGCATCGAGGTCATCCTGGCGTTTCATTGGCGCGCCTTCTTCACCGGGACCGCCGGCTTCTTTAATAATTCCTTCCTGTAGACTTGTAATATACTCTTGCAGGCTTTTGGACAGTTCAAGCGTTCTGTCCGCTTTTCCCTGGTAAACACCAATTAAGGCATTACCCGGTTCTTTTATTTTTTTTGCAGCGAAAGCTGAATAGTTTACTCTACTATTGACGTCTAATAGTTTATTAGAGCCTTGTAAGCTTTTATTTATTACTCTGAATGCGTTCAGGATCTCTGCAGATACGTTTAATGCAAGTAGTGCGGTAAGCACGAGATACATTAAGTTGATCATCTGCTGCCTGTTCTCCTTTGGAATTGACATTTTTTACAATTTACTTAGGTTAACAATTAATGCTAGATGATTTTAATTACGATCTCATTGCTGAAAGCATATTTCCATAAATACCGTTTAAACGTTCTAAATTGCCGGCTAAGCCGCCCATTTGTGTTTTGAATTTTTCAGTATCCGCTAATGATCCTTCGAGGCTGGTCATTGCAGTACTTAAATTTCCAATGAATTTATTCATTGTTTTTAAATGTGTATTTGTATCCTGTAATTCCATTTCATATACAGCATTCAATGCCGCTAAATTTTTTGTAGCGCTTTGTACCTGTTCGTGGTATTTGGAAGCTTCACCTGAAGCCGCTGCTAATTTGCCCATTCCTTCTGCTGCTGCTGTAAATGAATCTTTAACTCCATTCAATGCACCTGCAGCTCCTTTTGCAGCATTCGCAAAATCACCTGAGGCAACAGTGGCATCTGCCATGCTTCCCATCTTCCCTACGTTGTCTGCAAAGCTTTTGAGATTATCCCCAAATCGGGTAACGAGATTCTGATCTATTTTTGCAGCCTCGAGCATTTTATCCATTTCTACCGAAATTGATTTTTTGCTTGTTGGCGCTACTGCCGTTGAAGCATTAGGATCATACTCATCCAGACCCGGGTAATATTTCTCCCAATAGTAATCCGGTTCAGGTGGAACGATACCGGAAATTGTAAAAATAAGAGCTTCCGTAAGCAGACCTGCTGTCAACATAACATTTGCAAAAGATAAGTGTAAGATTTTCGCCCATGCTCCCACGATAACGACCGCTGCTCCCACACCGAAAAGCAGGTTTTTTAAGGTTTTAAATGATTTGGTTTTAAAATAAGGTGAAGTTGCCATAAACTAGATTTGTTTGATTAGTTATTAATATGTTAGTTACGTTTAAAAAGAAATTTTATTTTCCGAAATCGTTCATTGATCTTCCCATGAACGGTAATAAACAACGGAATCCTACATAGGACTTAGCTGAGTCCTGATATTCGTACGATTTTGTGCCGCATTGTAAGAAGTAAGCGATGTCCTTCCACGAACCTCCCCTGATTACTTTGCGTTTCATGACATTTGGTTCGTCTTCTTTCGCGTCATAGCGGAAATCCGGTTGCTTATCATGAATAAATGCTACCGCATCATCTTCGTAGGCTGTGGATGTCCATTCTGCAACATTTCCTGCCATATTATATAAGCCATAATCATTGGGCCAGTAAGATTTAGCATTTACAGTATAGAAACCACCGTCTTCAGGATAATTTCCTCTTCCCGGCTTAAAGTTTGCCAGCAAGCAGCCTTTTGTATTCCTAATGTAAGGACCACCCCAAGGGTAAGGAGATAAATTTCTTCCTCCACGCGCAGCATATTCCCATTCGTATTCCGTTGGTAAGCGGAACTGATCTATCGGAGCTTCACCTTTTGCAGAGCGGTAATCATTCCATTGTTGTGTTCTCCATGCGCAAAATGCATTGCACTGATCCCATGTTACACCAACGATCGGATAATCATCATAAGCAGGGTGGGTGAAGTAAGTACGAGTCATTGGCTCGTTATAAGAATAGGTGAAATCCCTGATCCATACCATTTCATCAGGATAAATAGATATCTTTTTCTTATCCATGAATGCGCTTCTTGGCTTCGCATCTTTATCTGTAGGTCTTTGCTGAGCGTATTCTTTCCATTTGAACCACGTATACTCGTAAATTAATTTTCTCGGGTCTAATTCTTTTTTACCGTTGATCCTGTCAGCTTCAGAATAAAACATAGGATCCAATTGGGATCCTTCTTCCGTTGCGCTTCCGCCGGTATTCCAGTTCATATCGATGGGCATATCCCAGTTTACAGCTTGTTTGCCGTTATCTCCTTCTTTTAAATTATCTCCTCCCAATAAAGTGTGTGCAATTGAATCGCGTACATATTCTACAAACTGACGGTATTCGTTGTTAGTGATTTCGGTTTCGTCCATATAAAAACCAACTATGGACATTTGTTTCATCTTCGTATTGAAAGCATAATTCACATCCTGGTCTGAGGGTCCTGCATGAAAAACTCCTGATGGTATATACACCATGCCATAGGGCAAAAGATTGTTATCCCACTTCGGTCGATCCTGGGAACCAATCAATTGTCCGTCTGTGCCACCACCCTTACAACTGGCTAGGAGTATAGCTATGACAGCAATTAACGAAAATTTTAATTTATTCATCTTACTTGTTTACGTTTTTTTCTTCTAAAAGTTGTAAAAATAGTAAAAAAAATTGTTTACTTGTACATTAAAGTAATCAATTTACAGCAATTGTTAATATTCTTTTTACAGAAACCTGGGATTATTTATAATTTTCGGATTCCTGTAAATTTTGTTGTTCATCAGTACGTAATTTAGCGTAATTTCATGTGAACCTTTATTAACGCTGTTTAGCTTATTTAAAGATACATCATAACTGTAAATTACACTTAAATTTTTTACGGGACTGACGCTTACTATGGGGGATAACGATTCAAATGCTTTTTTATTGTATCCGCGGACATTTACGCCCACAAATAAATATTGCTTGTACCCCGCGAGGAAACTGAAATCGGTTTGAAATTCTTTAAAATCCGTATTAAAAACAAACGAAGGCTTGAGCGAAAAATTGTCGCTGATCCTGATCTTTCCCGTAACATAAGTCTGGAAAACACTGCCGTATTTTGGTCTTAGATTTTTTACATCTCCCTTAAATTTATCCTTTGCATTTATCAGGTTCGTATAAGCGATACCTGCCTCGATAAATTTGTGGATAAATGAAATTCCAAAAGACAAATTCGGACGGATACTTTTCTGCACCTGATTGGATAAAGAAGCGTCGTTCAGACTTCCTCCCGAACCCTGCGGCGTGATGAGTTTTGTACCATCTAATTTTGAGAATTCGGCACCCGCATTTATTCCTATACCGATTTTAAATTTCTTTTTAACGTCCTGAATAAATGCATAGCCTGCGCTAAAAGAAGTTGTTGTAAATGCGCCGAGCATTTCACTGGAAATGGCAAATCCAACGCCACCGTGAATCTGCGGCAACGCAGCATCTGCAAAAACATTTATCGTTCTCGGCTGACCTTCCAATTTAGCCCATTGATGACGATAATTAGCTCCAAAATTAATGCCGTCCTTTCCACCGTAAAATGCTGGATTAGTAACTTGCGGATTGTACATGTAGTGTGTAGAGATCGACTGTATCTGTGTAAATACCGGCATCGAGATGAGCGATAGAACAACCGTAATTAAATACTTCTTAATTCTTGTATAAACACACATGTTGTAAATGTAGGAAAGAATTCTTAAAGTTGAATGGATGTTATAAGTTATTCGTTACCGGATATTGGGTTCCAATTACACTCATATAACGATGAGAATCTTTACCGCCAGATTAAAAAGGATAATAACGATAAAAATAACTTTTATCTTTTCTTATTCGACTTCGTGATGTATTTTTTTATAGCATCTACGAGCGAAGGATTCTCGGGTGTTGGTGCAAAAATATTTATATGCAGCTTGTGCGCTTTCACAGCTTCTGCCGTAGAATTTCCAAAGATCCCAATACGTGTTTCGCCTTGTTCGAATTTTGGAAAATTTGTAAACAGGGAGTCTATTCCGGACGAATTAAAAAAAACAAGCATATCATATTTTACATCTCCGAGGTCGGAAAGATCGCTGGCAGCAGTGTTGTAAATCACAGCTTCGTTATACGTGATGTTGTGTTTTACAAGTAATTCTGCGAGTGCCTTATCGCGCTGATCCGAACACGGCAATAAAAATTTTCCGTCTTCCTTATGCTTGAGGATCACTTCAATTAATTTCGGTAATTTACCATCGCCGTAAAACACCTTTCGCTTGCGGTACTGGATAAATTTCTGGAGATATAAAGCGATGGTTTCACTCAAACAAAAATACCTGTTGTCTTCGCTGATCTTTACGCGCAATTCATCACAGATCCTGAAATATTGTTCTATTGCAACGCGGCTTGTAAAAATGATGCAGGAATACTGATCGATATAGATCTTTTGTTTTCTGAAATCCGGCGCTTTTATTCCTTCAACATGCGTGAAAGGACGCCAGTCGAGCTTGATCTTAAATTGTTCTGCAAGATCAATATACGGCGACTTTCCGGATTCAGGTTTTGGCTGCGAAATCAAAATAGATTTTACAGGCTTTAATTTATCGGGATTAACAATCTCAGGCAATGGTCTGGATTCAACAACTATTTTTTTATCATTTTTTGAAGATGGTTTTAAAACGGATGGCAGCACAGGTTCAGGGGCAATCACCTTTTGTTTTGCTTTCGGCGCCGGAGTACTTTTTGTTATTTTTGCGGACTTAACTGCCTTAGGAGTTTTTTCCTTTTTCTTTGGAATTACAGCAGCAGCTTTCTTTGCCGGTTTTACAGCTTTCTTGATGGATTTAACTTCGGATTTTTTTTTAGCCGGTGTACGCTTTTCTAACACTTTTTTAGCCATTTGTTTCTTTTTTTATTCAACCAACTTTACCCAAAATATACTTTGCCAACAACAGTATAGGTATTATTTTAAAAGCGCAAATATACAAAAAAAAATGTAGTTTATAAGGTATCCTGACATTGCTCATCAGCTGATAACTTCTTATAACGTTAAAAATAATATATCCGGCAAAACCGAGAGAAAATATAAATGCCATAAAATGGTAAGAAATATGATCATTGTAGAGATAGATCAGCAATAAAAACAGTAAAAAAATACTGAGCAAAAATTCGGCAAACAGGTTTTGAAGAAAAAAAGCCTTGAAGGTTTCATCGGTATTGATCACCCGGTTAAAAATAAATTCCAGGATATTTTTAAGCGTAAAAAACAATGCTAACAAAAAGAGGATATCTGCAAAAAAGCGAAAGTTAAAGGCCGTAAAATCACTTTTTAATAAATGCTGCAAAACTATATAAGTGATGAGTGATAAAATGGCAATCTTCAGCGCATAAATAAAAATAACAGCAAGAAAGGAATCATATTTTTTGCTTTTATAAAAAATGAAAAATTTCTTTACGCTGATAATGCCTTCAAGTAATGAAAATGAAAAATCATCGAACAATAAACGGAGTACCAGCAGCAGCACTACGATCGCTGCAGATATAAAAAAAAATACCTTACTTTTCGCAGGTTTTTTTTGCTGCTGTATCAGTTGCGTTTTCCCGTATGCTTTGTTCGGATCAACTTTTTGAATAACCTGATTCCATGCTGCAGAATCCACTTTATTTTTTAAAACTGAATCACGGAAGTATGGATTGTAAGGTGTGTTTGGTGTGGAAGAAAAAATATGGAGGGAGCACAATAAAAAAAGGAAGAAAAATAATTTTTTTTTGTCCATAGACCATAGACCACAGACCACAGATTCTATCTGCATAAAAAATTCTGATTTCTTCATCGTGGACCGTGGATCGTGGACCGTGGACTTCTTAAAACACGGCAACATAGCCGAAGTGCAGTTTAGAACTGCGGAAGTCGATAGAGTGATCTTTTTGTTGTCCAAGCGCATACGTGAGCCCAAAAATACCGATTTTAGTTTCAAATGTTATACCGGCGCCAAAACCAAATGGAAAATCCTGGAAAACATCATTGTTGAATTTTCGCCGTACATACGCGGCATCTACAAACAGGAAAAAATATGAATTCCGCTGCAGCATATACCTGTATTCAACAGAAGCGACATTGTAAGTGCTTGCAAGAATAGATTCATCGTCAAAGCCGCGCAGTAATTTTGCTCCACCGATACGAAGCAACTCATTTTTTAAAAGACTCTGATTAAAAACAGAACCGCCGTTTATTCCGAATTTTAAAATATTCCGCTGCTTTTTCCCGATCGGCAAATAGTAATTGCCTAACCAGAAAAGATCTCCCTTTAAAGATTTTCTCCTGATACTATCATACAAACTTGTGTAATTAAAATCCGGGTGAAACGGATCGGTAAGTGTAGTGATCTGGTTATTCGGTTTTATTTTTTTGGTTCCCATCGAACCGGTCAGCTTCACTTCATATCCACTTCGCGGGTTAAATAAATAATCCAGCTTTTCGTAATATGCCTGTATGCCGTATTGGTTGTAAGTGGCATCTAAATTATTCGGCAGCTTCCTGTTCGCTTTTGCAAATACGGTATCTGCAACTAAAATGATCGTCTGAAAATATTTATAAAAACCCTTGATGTAATTATTTGAACTTGTGATGTAGGGCAAACCAAGTTGCCATGCCAGATCAAGGGAAGAGGAATCGCGCTTATTTAAATTAAAGGTGAAGTTTACCCCGATCGGCGTATTAAATAAGTACGGATAATTGAACCGGACATCCAGCAACTGCGATTGCCTTTGCAGCTTTTGCCATTCGAGATAGATCTCTTCACCACGCTTAAAAGAATTCTGCAAATGCACGCGAACTTCGCCCGTGATCAGGATCTTTCCGCGGTTGCTGCCCGGCAAAAATCCGATGAGGAAGTCGAACGAGTTTACTTTGCGCTTGTCTAAGTATAAATGAATATCCGCCTTGTCGTCACGGAAATAAATATCACTGGGTTTGCGGATCGCTGCATAGGGCAATTTCTGTAAAAGCCTGTCTATGTTTAAAATCTTCGATTCGTTATAAGGCTGCTTCGATTTTATCAATACATAATTCTGTATAAAACCTTTTGTTAGTTTTGATGAGCCGTGATTTATAAAACTGTCAATGGTAATAAATTTTCCTTTATCGATGTTGTATTTAAAAGTCAGTGCACTGTCATTTAATTCCACACTATCGGAACTCACTTTTGCAAACGGGTAACCGCTGTTTTCAAAACTGCGTATCAGCTGCTCCTTGGTGATGTCCATATCATAAACAGTTGCGACAGTTGCTTTTTTCTTTTTTTTCTCCTTGTTGATGAGTGCCGAATTAATTACATATTTTTTACCCACGTGCAGCCAGGCGGAAATTGTATCCTGCCTTTTTAATATACTGTCGAAAGAGGCTTCTAGATAACCCTGTGTGATTAACAGCATTTGCTCGTTTTTCAAATATTGCTGCGCTTCATTTTCATTTTTATATACCTGCTTTGATTTTAATTTTACTGATCCATCCTTGTGGATCAGTAAATGCACATTTCCCCCTGAAGCGGTTGACATGAACAATACGAGTATGAAAAAAATGCCGGTTTTCAACTATTCTCTATTACTATCCGTCAAAGTTATTAATTATTCACTATTCGCACTTACTTTGCAATTAATGGCGGGCATCTATATACATATCCCTTTTTGCAAGCAAGCATGCACATATTGTAATTTCCATTTTTCCACCTTATTAAAAAATAAAACGGAATTGCTCGAAGCTTTATTAAAAGAAATTGAAATACAGCAGCATTTCTTCCCATTAAAAACGGTTATAAAAACTATTTATTTCGGGGGAGGAACACCGAGTATTTTGTCTGCGGCTGAAATAAACCATATCCTGCAAAAGATATATAAACATTTTCCCATTGATGAGCAGGCAGAAATTACACTGGAAGCAAATCCTGACGATCTCACAGAAGAATATTTATATGCGTTGAAAAATGAAACTTCTGTAAACAGGTTGAGTATCGGCATACAATCTTTTTTTGATGAAGATCTGAAATACATGAACCGTGCGCACAATGCGACACAGGCAAAAATGTGTATACAGCTCGCGCAAAGATCGGGGTTTAAAAATTTATCTGCTGATCTTATTTATGGAACGCCGACGATGAACAACGAGCGATGGAAAGAAAATTTAGATACGCTATTTGATTTGAATGTACCGCATATTTCGTGTTATGCGTTAACCGTTGAAGAAAAAACGCAGCTGGCAGATCTTATTAAAAAGAAAAAGACAGTTGCTCCCGCAGATGAGCAAACCGCTCAACAATTTCAGATATTGACCGAAGCTATGAAAGAACATAATTACCTGCAATATGAAATTTCAAATTTCTGCAGGGAGCCTTATTTTGCTGAGCATAACACGAATTACTGGAAGGGAATTCCATATCTGGGTATCGGTCCGTCTGCCCATTCTTTTAATGGTGAAGTTCGATCGTGGAATATCCGAAATAATGCACAGTATATAAAAAAGATTTCAGCAAATGAATTGCCGGATGAAAGCGAGAACTTATCTTCTGCTGATAAATATAATGAGTATGTGATGACAAATATCCGTACGATTTGGGGTGTTGATGTAAAAGAAATTTCAGATCGTTTCGGAGAAAAAGTACAGCAACATTTTTTAAAAGAGATCAATAGTTTTACCTTAAAAGGACAGGCAATAGAAAATAACGGAATATATACGCTGACGAACTCGGGAAAATTATTTTGCGATCATATTACTGCGCATTTATTTATTGAAAAAGATTAACATGTTTATCACATCCCCCTACGCGCACTTGATAAGGGGGAAGGCATTGTGCTTAATTTTGCTTTGTGATAAATTATTTTGCGATAATCTGATTCTTCACCTGAAATAATTAATTTCACATACTATGAAAGGACCGAAAGAATTATATTTTAATGTATTTAATGAAATGATCCCGTTCAATAAATACATCGGGCTGGAATTAAGAGAACTGGAAGACGGATTCGCAAGAGCGGAAATAAAATTCAAGCCAGAACTTGTCGGAGATTCGCGCATACAATCCTTTCATGGCGGCGTGATCTCCGCATGCATGGATGCCCTGGGAGGGCTTGTAGGTATTACTACTTTGAACTCCATAGATGATAAGATCGTCACCATAGACATGCGCGTAGATTACATCCGTTCGGCAAGAAACACAGACCTCCTCATCGAAGCAAGAATTGTCCGGAGCGGCAACAAGATCATCACGACCAACATGCAGGTATTTACCGTAAAAGATAATATACTGGTTGCGGAAGGACGCGGCGTTTACCATGTAAGCAGGAAGGAAAAGGAATAAGCTCTCGCTAATACAATTCCTTTCCAAATAAATAAATAACGTACACGATCAGGAACAGGAACAGGAATCTGCATTTGTATAAGTTCAGCGTTAGTTTTTTCCCCATCCATAACATGCCCATGATCAGCAGGGAGATGCCAATCAAAATAAAAATATCAATATTAAATGCGCGGTTATACTGCACAGGCTGAATAAAAGCTGATATTCCCAACATGCCTAAAATGTTCAGCATGTTTTGTCCCACGAGATTACTGATCTCAAATTTTGATTCCTTTGCCTTCGTCATCATAAACCAATACAGCATCACCGCAGAGCCGCCAAATGAAAGCAGAAACTGCCCAAGAAACTTTTGCGAGAAATCATACTTCCTTGAAATATCTATTAAATTATCTACCACTAAAACACCGCCTGCAATCAGCCCGATAAAACCTACGATCATTAAAATAATTGAAAACCATAACATGTAGTATGCCGGCGGCTCTTCTCCTTCACTAAACCAGATAACATGGTGTTTTTTTACATTGAAATATCCATAGGTCATAAAAAGAATAAACATTAAGATGAGAATCGCAGCTTCGTATTTCGAAATAAAGAGTTGCGTTGGCGCGGGCGGAAAAAAAGTTTTATTCGCCATGAAGTAAAGCATCAGCGCAGCAGCAACAAGCGATAAAATTCCGATCGTTGCAGTATTTTTCGTTGCACGAATCGGGCGGGTAAAGCCGGTAATAGGGAGCACGCCGAGGAAATTAAAAATACAACTGCCGAGTATTGTGCCTAATGCAAGATCAAAAAAACCGTTATATGCTGCCAGTAAAACTGTGAATAATTTTGGAAGAGAAGTCCCTAATGCAACAACGGTAAAGCTGATCATGGATTCGGGTAACTTCAATCGCCGCGCCACTGAACTGCTTCCATCCACCAGCATTCCCGAACCTCTGTTTAATAAAAAAAAACCGATCAGTAATAAAGGAATGTTGAGTATTAACGAGAGGTGTTTGATCTCCATACATCAATAATACAAATTAAGCGGATGTAAGACAAATACAAATTGAACACATCCACTATTTAAGTAAAAAATAAACCACATAGGAACATAGAAAAAAATTAAAAGCATATCGTGCATTTATTTCTTTTCGGAATGTTAAAGGTTAACATAGAAAATTTATCTACGATAAATCTTTGTGTCTCTATGAGCTGCTTACTATAAACGAAACGTTTTAATTAAAAGGAAATATCTATGCCTCTATGTGGTTAAAAAAAGCTTTCCTTTTTATCTTAAGTTACAGCGTGTAGGTCATCTTCACAATTCCCATCAAGCCCATCACAGGCGAGCCAATAAAATATTGCTGTTTTTTATTGTAAATATTGGAGATAGACACCGTGCAGTTATAATGATCGTTCAGGAATTTCGGTGTATAGGAAATATCGAGATCCATATCATGTGTTGGTCTTACGTGACCGATGAAATTGCCTGATAACACAGGGTATCCCGCGCTCCAGTTAAATTTGACACCCACATTTAAGCCTACTTTTTCCGCATAATAATTCAAGCCTACATTTACTTTATGCTTAGGAGAATTTAAAGCGATGTAACCCATCGGTGCACTTTCTACTTTCACCGAATCCTTATCAACGAAAGAATAATTTACGCTTACTGTAAATCCTTTCGGCAAATAAATATTGCTGTTGAAATCTATTCCGTATAAAGTAAGGTTCCCGATATTCCGCGTAACTAACAATAAATTCGGACCACCCGCTTCCTTAGGCGTGATCACACCGACCGGTAAATTTTCTACTGCCTTCCTGATCAGCGAAACAAATTCAGGCGCGCCGTTTCCATCACCGTTTCCGCCAAACTGTCCGCCTTGCTTATCAATAAATAAATTCAGCAACTCAGAAATTTTTATATCTCCCAACGGAGATGGAATAGTACTTACAATATCTTTTATAGTAAGATTGTTGTAATTATTTTCGATCTGGGGTGTGAGGAAAGCCATCAGCTGATCGGCATTGAACATCACCGCAGGCGTCAGTAATTGTACCGGAGCGAGATAGTTTTTAAAATCAGTTCTATAGAGATCTATCTGCACACCTAACATTTTTCCGACAACACCTTTATATCCCAATTCATAAGTATAAGTGGTGGTTGGAACCAATCCTTTTATATCTTCTGTATTTTTCCAGTTATTATTATTCGATTCGAATTTTTGCTTGCCGGTGTTCAGGTTATTCACCACCTGCTCTGTATTTCCGGGGATGGATTGCGGGATAATTGCATTTACTACCTGGCTGATGATCGGTAGCAAAGGAGACGTTGCATCGATATTCGCCTGCACGCCAAACTGGCTGTTGATCGCGCTTAATATGCCCTGCCAGCCGGTTTGCGTAAACGATGCATCGCCTACGTCATGAAACTGTCCTGTTGTTCCGTAAGGCGATAAAAATTGCGGAAGAATTTGTCCGCCGTAATTCGCATTCGCATTAAAACTGTAATGAAAACCTTCCCGCGGCGTTCCTTCGTTTCTCACTTCAATACCTTTTGGAATTCTTCCCTGCACAACATCTACATAGTAAGCTGCAGAAGCAGGATTTTTGAATGCCCTGTTAAACGTGAAGCGTATATTATGACCGGTGCCCGGCTTATACACTACTGCAACTTTCGGAGAGAACAATACTTTTTTAACTGCAGTATTATAATCGAGACGGGTTGCAATTATTGCACTGAAACGCGGATGTAGTTTATATTCTCCCTGCAAGTAAACACCGTATTCATCTATGTTGTCTTTGTCTTCAAATTTTCCATTCAAGGTGCCTTTTGTTTCGGGACGCGTAAAGAAAGCATCGAATCCGTAAACAAGGAATACCCGCCTTTTAATATCATAGGAATGCTGCACCTGGAAGGAGTACATATGCGATTTGTCAATGTAGCGACCGCCAACCGGGACAAAAAAAGTTTTATGTGAGTTGTTGCCATTTACATAAGCCTGCACAAATAAATTTTTCCATATAAAACGCAATTGCGCCCAACTGTACGTCCAGTTTTTATTTTGCATAGCGCCGATCGGACTTGGAATAATTCCGTTGCTTACATTTACTCCGCCTGCGGCAATAATATTAAAATCTTCTTTGATGCGGAAGTCCAGCCTGCCGTCTACCTGACCGTTTAATATCCGCTCATCTCTGTCATTTTTTACAGCAACACCAACACCATTGGGATCGTTGGTTTCATCAGGTCGCTCGTAATAGATCGTATCTGAGGAAGCAGAAAATTTAATGACCTGGGAAGGATCTCCGAGATCGCTGTAGCGCCAGTCGTGACCCACAAATATTTTGGAAGAAACTTTAATTCCCAATTTGAGTGCTGGATTTTTTATGTGGATGGTATCTGCAATATAAAATCCAGCAGAAAATAAAACGCGATCCGTAAATTTATCATAATCAAATTTTGGATTATCGCGGTTGATATCAACAAGTGTATCTTTAATTTTTACGCGTGCGCCGGTGGCTGTCCAGAATTTTATTTCCTGGTGATCCAGCGGCGATTTTGTAATGATATGGATGACGCCGTTGTTTGCATTCGGACCGTATAATGCTGCTGCCGGACCTTTCAAAACTTCTATACGCTCGATATCTTCATCGGTGGTCGTCATCATCGTATACATATTCAAACCGGTGTTCGGCAATTTCGAAACACGGTTGTCCGTTAACGACATTACATCACTGGTGAAATAACCATTAAAGCCACGCACAGAAGGCTGACCACCCTGCACGCCCGAACGCAACACTTGTACGCCTGAAAGATTTTTTAAGTGATCGGTGATACCTAAACCTGCTTTATTCGCAATGGCAGTAGCATCTACAGATACAATGGAAGCAGGCGCATCGAGGATCTTTTCTTTTTTTCTTGATGCGGATACAACGACCGTAGTTAATTCGGTTTCTTCTGTTCCTAATTGAACATCGTAAGACTGGTTACCTGTGGCTACAACCTTTTGATCTTTATAACCGACGTAACGGAAAATAACTTCATCGCTGTCGTTCACCTTTAATTCATAAGCCCCATTAAAATCGGTAACCGTTCCTTTTAATTTATCTCCCTCCACAAAAATATTTACACCGATAAGCGGCTCTTTTGTTTGCTTATCAATAACAATTCCTTTTAAAACAAATTCTTTATTTGATCTTTTGCTGATGACCTGCGGGATCTCTCTTTTTTCTTTTTGTGCAAATGTTGGATGGACTAAAAACAGGATGGATATAAATGTGATAATTCTCTTTGCAACTCTCATACTATACATTTAATTATACTTGACGTTAATTTTTAAAAAATTTTCACGCAAAGCTATGAGCAAATATCTGTATTAGAAACTAAATGGAATTGCAATATTATTAACACCATTAATATCCATGTTATGGACTAACTATAAACAGTTATGCAGGTGTGAAAAATTTAATTGACGAGAATTTCGGCAGGGATCCTGATCTTTAGCCCATCAATTTTTTCGGAAATATGGATCTGGCAGGATAACCTGCAATTACCGGTGTAACAAGGCAAGGTTTCCAATACGCACATTTCAGGATCGTCGGCGCCTTCTATCATTACCTCATCTTTGTTCAGCACTTCTACCCTGCAGGTAGCACACAGCGCCATTCCGCCGCAAATAGCTTCCAGGGGGTAACCATTTCCTTTTAAGACATCCATCAATGAAAGCTGGATGCCTAACGGAATTTCCATAGGCTGAAATGAAAAATCATCCTGCTGTATGTGTATTTTAATCGAACTCATGATGTGATCAATTACGACTTACTGTTTGTGTTAGAATTCTGTGATGCCATTAACCGTCGTATATTTCAATGTTGGCTTTTTACCTAAAATTAATTCCGATGCGCTGTGTACCATCAATGCTGCTTCGTGGAATCCGCATAGGATCAGCTTCAGCTTTCCTGCGTAATTATTGATATCGCCGATCGCATATATTCCTTTAATGTTTGTAGAATAATCGTGCGTATCCACATTGATCGCATTTTTATCGATGTTGAGTCCCCATTGCGCGATTGGTCCCAGTTTAGGGCTTAACCCGAACAATGCAAGGTAATGGTCAGCATCTAATTCTTTATTTGTTCCATCGTTATGTGTGATCTGTACTTTCTCTAATTTTCCATTTCCGATAAGATGAGTAACATTTGAATTTAATTCCATTTTGATTTTTCCTTCTTCTGCGAGCTGCTTCACTTTATGCACGCTGTCCGGCGCACCGCGAAACATTTCTCCCCTGTGCACCATGGTTAATTCCTGCGCAACATCGGCGAGGAACATGGTCCAGTCTAGTGCGCTGTCGCCGCCTCCTGCGATCACTATTTTTTTATCGCGGAATTTTTCGGGATTAAGCACCATGTATTCAACTCCATTTTTTTCATAATCCGCCAGATTATCGATAGCCGGCTTACGAGGCTCAAAGCAACCCAGACCGCCTGCAATACAGATTACTTTAGCATGGATCTTAGTATCAAGATGAGTAGTGAGTATAAATGAATGTTCATCCTGTTTTTCAATATTTTCAATGCGCTCACCCAATGTAAACGTCGGATGAAATGGTTTTGCCTGCTCCATCAGGTTATGAACCAATTCTTCTGCCATCACGATCGGGAAACCCGGAATATCATAAATAGGTTTTTTGGGATATATCTCCGCAAGTTGTCCTCCCACTTGCGGCAGATAATCTACCACATGGCAACGCATTTTCAATAAACCTGCTTCAAATATGGCAAACAATCCGACCGGACCTGCCCCGATTATGCAAATATCTGTTTCTATCATTCTGTCTAAGTTATACGTTATATGTTACCTGTTATAAGGGTAACTATATGAACTCAAAAATAGAAAGATAAAGATTAAAGGAATGTTATGAATTCTATTGATTGATATTTTCAGAAGATATGCTGTTACAACTGTTCAGATTTATTACTTGCCTGACTTTGGTAAATCTAATTTCAGCACGCCATCTTTATATCTGATCTTAATATCTTCCGGATCTACTTTCTCCGGTAATGAAATGGTCCTGCTCCACGAACTGTAACTGTATTCCCTCGCGATATAATTTTTTTTCGATTTTTCGTTTTGGCTTTCCGTATCGCTGCTGATGATAAGATTATTTCCATTTACGCCCAGCTTAATATCTTTCTTGCTTAAACCGGGAACGGAGATCCTCACTTTATATTCATCACCCGCATCCCAGATATTCCAGAAAGGACTACTGACTATCGCGCCCCCTTTAACTGGTTCGGCTGCTTTTGATGGTGAAGGCGAAGCTGCTTTCTTTCTTTGAGGAGGAAGCGGTTTATTGGCGGCTTTAACTGCAGGTTTTTTGCTTGCAGGACGTTGCGTATTTGCTGCTGAAGATTTTTTCCTTTTTGTTGCTTTCATAATTTTATATTATTCATGTGAAATAAATATAGGCACTCTTACGTCACGAATTAGAGTATTCGCCATACTTTTTTTCAATAACCTGGAAAATGCGCTTCTCCCATAAGCTCCCATTACAATTAAAGCATTTTCTTCCCGCTCTTTGAAATAAGTAAATGCGCCATCCCCTGAACGCTGCGCATGCTCAATGTCAATCTTTAAATTTGTAAAATGCTGATGAAGCAAATCCTTGATGTTTTCGCTGTGTGTTAAATGATCGGATGCTTTTTCATTGAAAGATACCAGCGTTGTTGTTTTTGAATTCCATTCGGGGAAGAGATATGAAAACATTTTGATCGCATGGATGCTTGATCTTGTTCCATCATAACATAAAAAAATATTCTCTACAGGATAAAACTTAACGGGAACTACCAACACCGGACAATGCGCGTCTTCAAGCACATCAATAATAAATCCGGGTACACGGTGAGCATCGATATGTGTAAAGCTCATGTGTTCGTCTAAGATCAAAATATCTGCAAACAGTGATTCATTGATCAGAAAATCCAGGATGTCCGTACCTTCATGAATGTGCGCTTTGTGTTTTATGTTTTCCGAATTACACCTGTCGTTAAATAATTTCATGTTCAGTTCCAACTTATCAGCATCTTTTTTCTGACGGTCAACGATATTCGTATATTGCGTAGGAACCAACACAAAAACATCAGGCAGCTCTGCATAGATGTAAGACAGATCGTGCAGGAAAACCCCGAGGATCATTCCACCGGAACGCTTGGCAATTGCTATGGCATATTCCAGTCCGTTCTCATTGTAAGTGAGGGCATCAATGGCAACTATAATTTTTTTCATCTTATCTATCTTATTTATAGCAAAGTACAAGGAGGGCAAGTGACTTTAAACAAAAAATTCATACTTTACTGAAGTATCAACAATTAAAACTCATGAAAGTTTGTATCATTGGCGCAGGTGCATCCGGAATTGCAGCTTGCAAAACACTACAGGATCAACAGATCGAGTTTGATTGCTATGAAAAAGGCACTGATATCGGCGGTTTGTGGTGGTATGAAAATGACAACAGTCAGAATTCCATTTACAGATCGCTTTGCATCAATACTTCAAAACAAATGATGTCTTATTCCGATTTCCCCATGCCGGCGGACTACCCGGTGTATCCTGATCATGTGCTGGTTCATAAATATTTTTCAGATTACGTAGATCATTTTAATTTCCGGGATAAAATAAAATTTCAAACTACAGTTACCGGTGTAAAAAAAGAAGGAAATAAATATTCAGTAACTACGGATAAAAATACGACACAGGAATATGATGCTGTTGTGGTTTGTAACGGACATCACTGGAATCCTGTGTTTGCAAACTTTGAAGGTAATTTTGAGGGTGAAAAATTACATGCGCATGATTATAAAACTGCAGAGAAATTTCACAACAAGAAAGTGCTGATCATCGGCATCGGAAACTCAGCGGTAGATATTGCATGCGAGTTGAGCAATGTTGCAGAGAAAGTCGTGATCTCTACGCGAAGCGGCGCTTATATTATCCCGAAATATTTATTCGGAATTCCAACCGACCACATTTCAAAACCGCCATTTGCGTATGCCCCGCTGGTTTTGCAGCGAACGGTATTGAAAACAATTCTTCGGCTCAATGTGGGCAGGCAAGATAATTACGGCATTCCTGTTCCCGACAGACCGATCTTATCAGAGCATCCTACCATCTCACAGGATCTTCTTTACAAAGTTGGAACAGGAAAGGTGAAGATCAAACCGAATATTAAAAACTTCAACGGTCATCATGCTTTCTTTGATGATGGTTCGGAAGATACTTTTGATATTGTTATTCACTGTACGGGTTATAAAATGACCTTCCCATTTTTTGAAAAGGATTTTCTCGATCCCGGTGAAAATGATTTACAATTATATCATAAGGTTGTTCACCCTGATCACCGGAATTTATTTTTCCTTGGACTTATCCAACCGCTTGGCGCAATCATGCCGTTATCTGAAGTGCAGGCAAAATGGACAGCAAATATCCTCACCGGGAAATGTGCGCTGCCATCAAAAGAAAAAATGCTGGAGACGATCGGGAAAGACCGCGAACAGATGCGCAAAAGGTACAAGAATTCTGCGCGTCATACCGTGCAGGTGGATTTCTATCCTTACAAGCGACTGATCGAAAGGGCTATGAAAAAGAATTAGCGTATTGTTTTCCAATGTCCCGGCATCCAGTAATAGCCTTCATAAGTTTGTTTCCAGTGACCGGGAATCCATTTTGAATAAGGCTGAGGCGCTATCCACCTTCCATCTATCCATACATAATTATTTATTTGAGGGTTCCATCTCCAGTCGCCTTCCACCCATATATGACCGGGCGCGGGGCACGCAGGACGGATCACCTGCACATGAGGATGTACCGGGCGCACCTTTACATACACATGCGGATGCGCCTGAATTTGCAGCCCAAGAAACACAAATCTTAATATCAGAAATAATCTTCGCATGTCATTTATTTTACTCTTTGACGAATCAAAAATAAAAAGGTTTAATAATTTAATTTTTTTTTGAAAATTATTTGCATATTTGATCGAATTCATTTTACATTTAAGCCAAATGATTTCATAACTCATCAACAATATTCTTTCAGTGGGAAAAAAATCAAAAAAAGCAGAACCGAAAAAGCCGGCAAAATCAACACCGAAAAATGTTGTTTCATCACGCACGAAATCTGCGCCACCTGCAGCAGCAAAATCAAAAGCTACTGCTAAAGCTGCAGCGGGTAAAAAAGAAGCGGCAAAATCAAGTGCCAATAAAAACAAACCTGCAGCTAAAACGCTTACTAAAAAAAGTGCGCCTGTTCTAAAAAAACAGGATGAGAAGAAGAAAGTAGTTTCAAAACCTACTGTAACTAAGTCTTCAAAAGCTACCCCGGTAAAATCTAAACCTTCCCTTCAAACTAAAAAACCCGCGAAACCTGTGATCAAACAAGCAACACCCAAACCAACGGCAAAACCTGCCCGTCCTGCAGCTAAAGCTGAACCTGCAAAAACAAAAGCAATTTCTAATGCTGATACAAAAAAAATAACTCCTCCTGCAAAAAATGCAGCAGTGGAAATAAAACAACCAAAATCTTCCAAACAGGCAGAAAGCAAACCTGTAGAAACTGCAGTGGCAAAGCCTGCAAAAGGTGAAGGTAAAAAATCAAAGAAAGTTCCGCTGCCGCCGGTAAGAATGGCTGCTGCGCCGCCGCCGGGAGGTTTCCGCAAAATTATAGTAGATTACAAAAACGTACCGGATGAAGTGCTCAAAGCATTGTCTGAAAAATATCCGCATGGTTATAATAAAGGCATTATAAAATTTACAAACGCAAAGAGAGAATTGGTTTCTGCTGTTCCCATTGAACTCGGAGAATTTTCTTACCTCGTGAAAGTAAGTACGCAATTACAAAAAATGGTGAATGATTATGATGACGAAGAATTATTCCCTGAAGTAGCGGCTCCGATTTCTGAAAAAGAAATACCTGTTGGTGCAGGTGGAGACTTTGATGACTTTGATAAAAGCGATGAAGACGACTCTCCAAAGAAAAAAGCAAAAGGCAGAGTTAAGAGTGCAGATGATTTGGAATACGGTTTTGACGATGAAGAAGAAGAGGGTGATGACGACGACGACGACGATGACGATGATGCCGCACCCGCTGCAGATGACGACGATGACGATGATGAATAATCACGTGCAACAATAAAAAAAAGGATCATTTTTTGATCCTTTTTTTTATTATAGCGAATGTAAAAACATCCATACCCATTTTATCGCAAAATACGAAAGGACTGCAAGCAAAATAAATATTCCTGTTAAGATGCTTAAAACCAGGACTACAACAGATGTTGCACTTCCGCGATGCCTGCCCTCACCAAAATGTTCAGTAGCGAGCACGAGGTTTTTTCTATTTGCTTTATAAAAGAAATCGAAGAATCTTCCGAGTACAGGGATCAAACCGACAATTCCATCAATGGAAATATTCAGTATCATTCTTGCAACTACTTTACCATCTGCTCCATTGCGGACCATTGCAATTAACAGTAATGCGGAAATGGCATAATCGATAAGATCTCCTAACCCGGGAATTAAACCGATCAGTGGATCTAAACCAAATGAAATTTTTGTTCCGGGAATCTGAAACTGGCTATCCATCAATTTTACAAACCGGGCGACATTCTGCAGTTGTGGCGGAACAGGTTTTACTCCCGGTTGTTTTCCAGCAGGCATTATAATTCAACAGTGATCATCGGTAATTCCGCTAAATGTTTTTCTTCATAAGTAACATCCAGGAATCCAAGTATTCCCCCTGAAGCTTCTGCAACCGCAAGCGCTAAGCTTTTCAGAGATCTCAATAATGTACGAGCGTATATCGGATCGATCTTCGGTAATATATCGTTTAACTTTTCAAGTTCTGTTACTAAGAGCTCTGTTCTTTCCTCCGGCAGTAAATTATCGTATTGCTTTTCCAGGCTGTGCAACTGCGTAAGAAATTTGGGTTCCACTTCTGTAAAGAAATCAAATAACATCGGATCGCCGGTACTGGTACGGAAATGAACAATGTGTTTTGCCTGGGATTCTTCTGCTGTATCCAGTTTTTTGTCAGCACCGCCGGTTAAATAAGTAACCAGCGCCGGTGAGAGGTACAGCAATTCCCGCTCTTTCTCGGGTAAGTGACTGAATTGTATGATCGCCATTTAAAAAAATTAATTGCTGCAAACCTACATAATTTTTTTTATCCTCTCAATTTTTTTACATCGTAATTACATATCTAACATGTAAATAATGTAACGCTTACATGTAATTGTGTAATACAACAATATATTATACAGGTAAATTTGTATTATCAATTTTTCACAAAATAAAAACATCATGAAAAGATTAATCATTATTACTTGTGCCGGTATCATTACAATGGGCGGTACAAGTTCTTGCAGCAAACAAAGAACATGCAGCTGTGTGGACACTACTAAAACTATTATCATGTTTTCCGATAAAAAAAGTGCACAAAAGAAAAAATGTGATGACTGGGCTGCAGCTAATCAAACTTCCTGCACTATAAAATAACTTATCCGGAAAACAATTTTAAAATTTAAAAGATCTTTTCTCAGATTCAATAAAAGACATTCATCAATGAATGTCTTTTTTTATAACTGCTAAGTTTAAATAATTAAATATATTTAGGTATTATTGCTATTATTCATTTCAACTTTCATTATGAAAAAGACATCTCATTTATGCATCCTGGTGGCGGGTATAGGATTGTTGAGTTGCATATGTTCCTGCAAAAAACCGTCGACCAGCGATGATGACTCCATTAAAGAAAGAACCTGCGAATGTGTAGATGCAGCAAAATCTTACGTGATGTTCGCCGATAAAAAAAGTACTCAAACAACACGATGTAATGCCTGGGCAACAGACAATAACACCACATGTACAGTGAATTAATTTGCTGAAGTACACTTATTTTAAATGAGCGAATTAATATTTAAATTTGGAGAAAAATTCTACCATGTATAAAAGTATGATCCTTTTCTTATGCAAGTGGCTTGAAAAAATCCATGAACATTCCGGTACGGCGCTGAGTAATTTCAGACAGCAATTGTATTTTATGGATTATGAAGACAGGGATAGTGATATATATGTGGTCACCTATGTAAAATCCGGTACAACATGGGTACAGGTGATTTTATACAATTTACTGTTCGATGGCAATATGGAGTTCGAACATATTTATGATGTTTCCCCATGGCCTAAATATGAATCTGCCAACAACGGATCCCCGGAAAGAGTGAATCATCTTCCATCGCCCAGGATTATAAAATCTCATGATAAATATGATTTCTTTAATGCGGACAACAAAGCAAAATTTATTTATGTATACCGTGAGGGAAAGGATGTAGCAGTATCACTTTATCACCATAATAAGAATTACAGAGATCCGGAGCTTACATTCGATAAGAATTTTGAAGAATATTATATTACCCCGGACCCTCTTATTAATTGGTTTGAATTTACAAATGCATGGCTGGAAAATAAAAACAACTTCAACGTATTATATATTTCTTATGAGCAATTGAAAAATAATTATGAAGTCACTGTTCGAAAGATTGCAGATTTCGTAGACGTGGAATTGACGGATGAAATTCTGGAAAGGGTGAAAAAACACAGCTCTTTTGAATATATGAAGCAGCACGAGAAAAAATTCGGGGAAAAACCGCCTGTACAGGCGCAATTGGTATATAATGAATTTATTAGAAAAGGCATGACAGGAGAAGGAAATACGTATCTCAATCCGGAACAAAAGAAACTTTATGATGATAAATTCACTGAATATATACAGTTGTATTTGAAAAAAATTGAATAATTATTGGATTTTTCTTTCTTACTTATTTGTTTTTTAAGAATGTTTTATTATCATTGTGGCATTATTAACTCAACCAAAAATTAAATAATTATGAAAAAGAAAATGACATTGGGAGTATTGTTTACAGCAATCGCTCTTTCTTTAGGTCTTACATCTTGCAAAAAGGTAAGAACTTGCAGCTGCGCAAATGGATACTCGTTCTCCATTCCATCTGGAAAGAAATCAGACCAGAAAAAAGTATGTGATGCTGCTGCGACAGGATTACAAACTTCTTGTACATTGAAATAATTTTATTTCAATGTATTATAAAGGGCGATCTTAGATCGCCCTTTATTTTTTTAAGGCAACCGGACTGAAAAGGCATTTTTATTTTACTTTTACCATATGAAGAAGATCATTTCTATATTATTAAGCCTTTCCATCGGATTAGTATTCATTGCATCGGCTGCAGCAAAAATATACCCGATGGAGCCCTTTGAATACCAGTTTGTAGATATGGGCATAGCTTCCTGGACCACGGCGCCATATATTGCACGCTTTTTTATAGGGATGGAATTCTTTTTGGGAATCATGCTGATCTTAAATATTTCTCTCAGAAAATTCACTTTAAAATTTGCCATCGGGCTGCTGTGTGTTTTTACCATATACCTGGCTTACAAAATTATTTCAGAAGGAAATACGGGCAATTGCGGTTGCTTTGGCGAAGCTGTAAAGATGTCGCCGCTGCAGGGGATTTTAAAAAACCTCGTCCTGATCGCTGCTTGCGTTCTTGTGTATATTTCCACGGAAAAAGATTACTGGAACAGGCTATGGAAAAAAATAACCATTCCTATTTTATTGATTGCATGTATGTGTCTTGGATTTTTTATTTACCCGATCGACGCGCGGTTTGTTTCCTCCATGGACAAAAACAAGGTTAATTATAAAGTACCGCTGGAATTAATGTACACCGACAGCCAGAAAGAAAAACCGAAGGTCGATCTTACAAAAGGCAAACATGTGATCGCATTTTTAAGCCTGATGTGTTCTCATTGCAGGATCGCGGCAAAGAAGATCCATGTCATGCATAAAAAAAATCCTGCTATCCCGTTTTATATTGCATTGAACGGAGATCCAATAATAGAACCTGAATTTTTTGATGATACACACACAAAAGATATTCCTCATAATTTATTCTTAGGACCTAAGGACTGGATGCAGGTTGCAGGCTTTAGTCTTCCTGTAATTATGTATATCGAAAACGGGGTAGTTAAGAAGAAATGCGATGGAATGGATCTCGAACAAAGTGACATTGAAGCATGGATGAAAAAATGATCACTGCATCACGAACCGCTTCGAATAAGTGTTCTCTTTGTCTGAAAGTACCAGGTAATACGAGCCTTTCGGAAGAAATGAGAAATCAAACCGGTAAGTTTCCGTGCCTGTAGAAAATGAGCTGATCGGCTTTTGATAGATCACATTTCCAACAACATCATACAAGGTCAGAACAGCTTTCGGATCAAATAATTCTTCCGACACTATAAATTTTCCATTGTTCGGATTTGGAAATAAATTGAAATGCTTATCATCTCTTGCTTCCGCTATGCCGGTTGGTTTTTCCGCTTCGTATACATTTATAATTTCAAACCGCGCGGAGTCATAATCTTTGTTTGCCGCAACTCCCCTTACATGCATCACATTATTCACCAGCACATAATCATAATCGACATGGATATGTCCGGTCATCCAAAGCGATAGATTTTCCTTGTACGGCGTAAGCCCTTGTATGATCTTATCATATTCCGCTCCATCAAATACAAAATTAGACAACTGCACTAAGATCTGGTCTGTTGCAGGATGGTGAGAAATGAAAGAGATATTATGATATTTTTTGCGCGGGTTATTTGCCAGTTCATTTTTTAACCACTGAAATGTACCGCCCGTCCAATCCATCAGTTGCGCTTCGGGTCCAATGCCGGGTGCTGCAGTCTTAACATGATAGCGCGGATTAAAATCCAAACCGTAAAAAATAAAACCGTTATACTCGAAAGAAAAATTCTGCAGGTAATGTTCAAGGCTATCCTCAGGATCATACGTTCTCGTTAATCGTTCTCCGTCATTCCAGTTATCAAAAAATAATTTATCCTTATCATATGTATCCGCAAAAACATCGCCCATCACAGAATCTCCATAAGCATAAGTAGCTTCGTTCTGGTAACGGATATACGGCCAGATATCATGATTGCCAATGATCGGAACATAAGGCATGTTTAATCCATCGAGTAGTTTTTTACAGGTTTGAAATTCAGATTTCTCCGCGCTTCCCGTAAGGTCACCGGACAGCACAACAAATTTTATATTCTTATCCTGCTCATGGTAATTGATCCATTTCACTGCCTGTCGCAACCGCACCGCCGGAAACATTGTATCGAAGTCGGGCATCGTATCGTTAAAAAAGCCGGGCGTACCGTAATCTGGCGTATCCTCCCCGATATGAACATCGGAAATATGGACAAATGAAAATTTATATGTCGCACCCGGAAGATTTTTATTCATATCGAATTCCTGCATGCGCGTGGATTGTGCATTCGACAAGCAAAAGCTGCCGCACAAAAAGAGAATAATAAATAATTTTACTGAAGTTTTCACGGAGATGTTTATCATCTAAAATTAGTTAAATAAACCGAATATCCGATCCTGCAGAAATCCATATTTTTAAGATTAAAGTAATGAGATAGAACACATTCATGTTTCGTGTGTTACTATTGGTCAATATATTTTATATGAATCACTTATCCACAGGACAATAGTAGATTCTGTTTTGGCGTTATGGTAAAAATCTTATTTTTGTTAAAATATTGTTGATATGGGAATACTTTTGCAGGCAGCAACCACAGTTTTAGATACCGCACACGCAATGGCGCCGGCAACGCCCGTTGTTAAGGAATTATCCGTTTTAGACCTGCTGATGAAGGGCGGTTTTATTATGATCCCCTTGGTTTTGTTTTTTGCTGTGGCAGTTTTTTTTATCATTGAACGCTATATATTTTTCAGGCATCGCACAAGGATCAACGAGAATCTTGTGAGAGATGTGCTGGATAAATTATATTCCGGAAATATCCAAACAGCAGAAGCGCATTGCATCCAGGATAAATCGGCTTTGGGAAATGTTTTGCTTGCAGGAATTTCACAACTCGGAAAACCAATTGATCACATTGAGAAAGCTTTGGAGATACAATCCAATATTGAGTTGAATGAAATGGAAAAACGCATGGGCTGGATCAGTATGATCTCCGGTGTTGCGCCGCGTCTCGGTTTTATCGGAACGATCCTGGGAGTTATCAAAATATTTTACAGCATTTCTCAAACCGCGGATATTTCTATCGGTACGATCTCCGCGGGTTTATATCAAAAGATGATCACCTCCGCAACAGGATTGATCGTGGGTGTTGTCGCATTTATGGGCTATCATTTTTTACTGATGCTTATCGATAACTATTCCATGAAACTACAAAAACAAATCTTTGAATTTGTAAGAGGCATTCAAAAACCGGTAAACAAGTAAGATGAATATCAGGAGAAGAAAACCGTTTCACGATGAAGATGCGATGGCGTCTATGAACGATATTATGTTCTTCCTGATGCTGTTCTTCCTGATCATTTCTACCATGGCGAATCCGAATGTAATTAAATTACTGTTGCCGAAAGCAAACAGCACGGAAAACCTCGCGAAGCAACCCGTTACTTTATCCGTAACTGCCGATAAGCATTATTTTATTAATACCACCGAGATCCCGCTGGAAGGAGTGGAAACAGCTTTGTCTGCTGCCTTAGCGAACAATGCCGACCCAACCGTTGTGCTCCGCGTAGCGGAAAATTTGAGTATACAAGACTTGGTTGATATCATGTCGATCGGTGCAAAGCTGAAGCTGAAAATGGTATTGAGTACCGATAAAAAATAAAATTAAATTTTAACATCCTTTACGAACTTCTGTCATTCTCGCGAAAGCGGGAATCTCATTCATGTTAGCAGCAATGAAAAAAATACGAATTTCACTTTATATCGTGAGATCCCCGCGTGCACGAGGATGACCCAATTGTTATGGCATTCCGCTCGTACCTCGCGTCGGGCTATCCGCTCCAATCTCTTGTTCGTTTCCTCACAAAAGTATTTCCGCTGCTATCCCTAATGCAGCGAACAGGAAACTAAATTATTACAAATGCAAAGTCCCCTTTAGGGGATTTAGGGGTTAAACAACTTTCTTAATGAACGCCTGTATATCATAATACACCTGCATACTTTCATCAGATAAACCCGGCAAGTTAAAAAATCCGTGCACCAACTCCTTGTAGTCTTTGTACAAAACTACATTGCCATTTTCCTTCAGCTTATCAGCATACATTTTTCCTTCATACTTCAACGGATCATATTCAGCGGTGATCAAAAATACCGGCGGCAGATTTTTAAAATCCTTTTGATAGATCGGCGAAACTTCAGGATTTAAACGGTCTTCAACTTTTGGCGTATATGTTTTCTGAAACCACAGCATCGATTTCCGCGTGAGCAAAAATCCTTCTCCATATTCATCAATCGATGGCGAATCAATTTTGCCATCTATCCACGGATATATCAATATTTGCGCGGCGATCCGGATATTTTTATCTTTTTTAAAATGATGACAAGCACACGCAGAAATATTTCCACCTGCACTGTCACCGGCTAAAATAATTTTGGCGGGATCGATTCGCAATTCATCAGCATGATCAACTATATATCGTATAACCTCATATCCGTCTTCATGGGCGGCGGGAAATGTGTGCTCCGGCGCTAAACGATAATCGACCGAAATCACTGTGCAGTCATTCATCCGGCACAATCGCCTTGCAATATTATCGTGCGAATCAATATTGTAAAAAACAAAACCGCCGCCGTGGAAATAAATGATAATTTTTTGATCAGGTGCAGTAGAATCCCTGTACAAACGAACGGGAATATCACCAATCTTAAAATCGCGCACTTCTTTCACCGGCTTTCTGCGGTCGAGCAATATTTTGCCCAGGTTTGCCGCCTTCGAAGTTTTAATTCTTTCTTTGGCGATGTCAGGCGCATCCTCATCGCGAAGCGGCTGCACATGATTAACAAACCATAATAGAGATCGAAGTTTCCAGTTCATAGAACAAGGTTAGATTTTATCTGTTAACTTTAAAGATATAAAAATATAAAATATGGACTGGATTACAAAGGATAATAAACTGGTGAAAGAATTCAAGTTTAAGGATTTTTCCGAAGCGTTTGCATTTTTAACCAGGATCGCACTTGCTGCGGAAAAGCAAGATCATCATCCCGAAATTTTCAACGTATATAATAAAGTTACGATCTCCCTGCAAACACATGACGCGGGTGATATCGTTACGGAAAAAGATCATAAATTAGCGAAGGCAATCGACGCTTTGTTATGACCAACGATCCTTCTAAAAAATTAATCGCACTTACTGAACAACTGCTGAAACGACTGGACGATCCAATTCCTGAAGAGGAAATGGAACCGTTCATAGACGAATTAAAAGCTGTCATCGATTTCCACGATAAAAATTATTACGTTCAGACAAAGCCACTCATCACCGACTTTGATTACGATCGCCTGTTTAAAAAATTGGTGGAGATCGAGGAACAAAATCCAAATTTAGTTACGCCCGATTCTCCAACGCAGCGTGTTGCAAAAGGCTTGAATAAAGACTTTCCTACTGTTCAGCATCTCGTGCCGATGATGTCGCTTGAAAATACTTATGATGTAGATGATCTGAATGAGTTTGACAGGAAAGTAAAAGATGCATTAAGAGATAATGTAGTGATAGAGTATGTTGCAGAACCAAAATTCGACGGCAGCAGTATAGCAATCGTTTATGAAAATAATACACTCGTACGCGCTGCAACCCGCGGAAATGGCGTTGAAGGCGACGAGATCACACAAAATGCGAAAGCGATAAAATCTATTCCGCTGAAAGCAGATTTTTTAAAGCATGGAATTTACCGGGTGGAATTGCGCGGGGAAGTTTTGCTGGAATTATCCATGCTGGAAAAATTAAATGAAGAAAGAAAAAAGCAAAATGAAAAATATCGCAACGATAATCGCAAACAACTCGAGCTCTATAAGAACGCAAGAAACACAGCAGCAGGAAGCCTTCGCTTAAAAGATCC
Organism: Bacteroidota bacterium; assembly: GCA_028288625.1. GTDB lineage: Bacteria > Bacteroidota > Bacteroidia > Chitinophagales > JADIYW01 > JADJSS01. The sequence goes on from JAQBNI010000089.1 coordinate 45,736, forward strand.
TTCTGAAGTAGCTGCAAGAAAACTGGATGCAGTAATTTACCAGGTGGGTTATGCGGAAGATAAAAATGGAAAAGATATCACCGGAATTTTTGAAACGCATTTTCACAACCTCGAGGTTTTATCTTCCTTAGGATTTAAAACACCTTCTCATGAAACAAAAATATTTTCTGCGATTGATGACGTGGAAAATTTTTGCAAGAAATGGGAAAATAAACGGGATAGTTACCCTTTTGATATTGATGGGATGGTGATCAAGGTGAACAATATTCAACAGCAGCAACTCATCGGCAGAACTTCGCATCATCCGAAGTGGGCGGTGGCGTATAAATTTAAGGCGAAGCAAGCAACTTCCATTTTGCTGAAAGTGGATTACCAGGTAGGCAGAACAGGCGCGATTACACCTGTCGCAAAAATAAATCCCGTGCAACTGATGGGTGTTGAAATTTCCTCCATCTCCTTACACAACGAAGATTTTATTTTAGAAAAAGATATCCGCTTAAACGATACGGTTATTGTTGAACGCGCGGGCGATGTGATCCCTTATATTGTTGGCAGCATTCCCGAACGCCGCGACGGAAAAGAAATAAAAATAAAATTTCCTAAAAATTGTCCGTCGTGCGGACATCATCTTGTAAAGGAAATAGAGGAAAGTGCGTGGCGATGCGTGAATGTGGATTGCCCTGCTCAACTGGAAGAGCATCTCATTCATTTCGTATCGAAGCAGGCGATGGAAATTTCAGGATTGGGTGAAGAAATTATTCGTACATTTTTGCGTGAAGGGGTCATCAGCAATATTACATCCATCTACAAAATAGATTATGAAAAAGTGAGAGCGCTGGAAGGATGGAAAGACAGATCCGTGCAGAATTTGCAGGAAAGCATTGAAGCTTCTAAAAAAAGTGAACTGCACAGGCTGATCGTTGGCTTAGGTATACGTCATATCGGCGTTACAACAGCGAAATTATTAGCAAAGAAAGTCAATAAGCTTACGGATTTCCAGGATTGGACAGAAGAGCAATTTATGGATCTTGAAGATATCGGACCAAAGGTGGCGCAATCGCTGAACCAGTTTTTTAATGATGAACAGAATATCCAGCTCATCAAAGAACTGGAGAAATCAGGCGTAAACATCAGTAAAACCGAAGAGATACTGGCTTCCAGCAAGCTCGAAGGGAAAACTTTTTTATTTACCGGAACGCTGATTCGCATGTCTCGTGATGAAGCAAAAATATTGGTAGAAAAACATGGAGGTAAAAACCTGAATGCCGTAAGTGCTAACCTGGATTACCTGATCGCGGGAGAAAAAGCAGGAAGCAAACTCGTGAAGGCGCAAAAAATTCCATCTATACAAGTGATCGACGAAGATGAATTTTTAAAGATGATTGCATAATGTCCAAATCATTATATTTGCAAACAACGATCTTCATGAGAAAATTAATTTATTTTTATTTTATCCTAGTCACCTTCACTGCATGCGAACAAAAGCATTTTTACAGCGAATATAAAACTGTAGATGTAAAACAATGGAGATCTTCAGACACTTTGAAATATTCCATCACCAGTCCTTCCGATAATAACAACTATCAATATTCTCTCAGCATCCGGCATCAGAAAACGTATGAGTTCAGTAACCTCTGGTTAAAAGTTTTTGTAAAAGGAAATGGAGTAGACACGAGTTTCCGTTATGAAATTCCTTTATTTAAAAATGACGGAAAACCTTATGGCAAGAATTCAGGAAGTCTTTGCACGCAAACTGTTCCGTTAAAAACCAATCTTCCATTATACAAAAAAGGCAGTTATCAAATTTCTGTTGTCCAATTAATGCGCAAAGATCCGTTAGACGGCATTGAAGATGTTGGAATTATTATAGATAAAATATAATTATAACTCTCCAAATTTTAAAAGCTTATAAATTAAAAAGTTTCTTTATAACTTTAGAGAAACGGGGCTGCATGAAACATTTATACTTATTAACTGCGATTTTATTTTCGCACCATTTATTTTCCCAAACACTTACACGCGGACCATACCTGCAAAGCATGACCAACAGCAGCGTAAAAATAATGTGGCGCACATCTGCGATCACGCCTGCTGTTGTAAAATATGGATCATCTCCCTCCGCCCTAACGAATATTATTACCGATACTGCACAATTAGCAAATCATATCGTAAAGATCTCAGGATTAAATGCAAAAACGATTTACTATTACAGCGTCGGTTTTGACACGATTACCTTAGCAGGAGGAAATAATCAGCACCATTTTGTTACAGCACAGAATCCGGGAGATACCAGCGGTTTTAGATTTTGGGTGACCGGAGATTTTGGTGGCGGGAATGATGAACAAATTTCTGTACGCCGCTGGTTTGAAAATTATATACAATCCAATTTTGTAGAAAGCTGGATATGGCTTGGAGATAATGTTTATACAGACGGAACTGACGCAGAATATTCTCAAAAGCTTTTTGACGCTCACTACGGCTACGATTCTATTTTTCGTTTTCTTCCTTTTTATCCGATCCCCGGAAATCACGATTATAACAGCGTGAACCGCTTTGATGATCCGGCGTTTCATAAAGGTCCGTATTATGACATGGTGGAAGTATTTAAAAACGGTGAGATGGGCGGTACACCTTCTCACACGGAAAATTATTATTCATATGATTACGGAAACGTACATTTTATGGCATTGAATTCGGAAATATTCCAGTACATTTTTTTCGATCTGCCTGATGCATATAAAACATGGATTGAAAACGATATCAAGAATACCGATAAAAAATTTATAATAGCCTACTGGCACCAACCGGCGTATTCTAAGGGCTCGCACGATTCAGATGATGGTTTTGAATTATTTATGAAGGGCATGCGCGAACGCATTCTTCCCATCCTGGAAAAATACGGAATTGATCTTGTGCTGTGCGGACACAGTCATGTCTACGAACGATCGTATCTCATTAACAAGCATTACGGCGTATCAGGGGCGTTCAACCGCAGCACCATGCTGATCGATAGTACTTCCGGAAATCCCGATAGTAACCGCACTTACGTTAAATACACTTATGGCGCAAATAAAAATAAAGGAACGGTATATGCAGTAGTTGGAAACAGCGGGAAATCTGAACCTGATAACGGAAAAATGTATCCGGCGATGTACAGAAAATTTGCAGCAGACAGAGGCGTGGGAAGCATGATACTTGATGTGAAAGGAAATGTGCTGACGGCAAGCTATTACAAGGATAACGGCGAATTGTATGATAAATTCCGCATTGTAAAACAGGATTCTACTTCAATCATTTCAGGTGTAAAGAATAACGCTTCGATCGGAGAATTGAAAGTATTTCCAAACCCGTTCACTAACCAGTTAATTGTAGAATTTGACGCGAAAGAAATCAAACCGATTGCTATAACTATCCAAAATCTTGCGGGACAATTGATTGTTCAAACGCTTTGGAATGGAAAAAGCAATATTGGAAAAAATAAAATGGAGATCAATAACCTTAGCCAACTTGCAGCGGGAGAATATATTATTTCAATCAAACAGAATGAGGAGATCATCAGTGAGAAACTCATTAAGTTGTAAGTTGTGTCCAACCATTTGAACACTTTAATCATCAGCTATTCTACACTTCATGAATTTAAAGAAAAAAGAAAAATATTTCTGGGAAAAGTATTTTGGTATTTCTTATAACCAAGCAGGTAATTTGAATCCGGTAGTAAAAAGATTAAATTTCAGAGATTCCGAACTTGATGATGAAGAATTGTTTTTCCTGATTTCAAAAATGAAATCGATATGTCAACTTGACCTTGATAATACACTTGTCACAGACAAAGGTATCCAGTATCTAACTAAACTGGAAAGTATAAAAGAGTTACGATTAAAAGGCTGCAAAGGCATTACACAGAAATGCCTTCATGATCTTGCTTCAATGAAAGAATTAGAACTACTTCACCTGGGAAGTACTTTTATCACACTAGAGGACGCCAAAACGCTTTCCCGGTTGCAAAACTTAAAACTATTGTTGCTTTCATCTGACGATCCGCAAGAAGTTATTAAAAAAGAAGCATCGGCATTAAGGTTATTATTTCCCAATTGCGAGATCAATATCAATCACAAAATAGATTTCTAATTAAGTGCTCATAGGCTCCACAATAATGCATTGGTAAATACGGGACTAGGCAAGCAATGAATACCCCCGTACTTCGCCCACTCAAAACGTTACTACAAATTCATCCTCGCGAGAATTTCATCTACACGTTTTTCCACTGCAGAATTTTTTTCTAATACCGGTGCATGATGCGGCTTTATCCGCGCATCAATAATTAAAGCGTCACATGCCCAATGTTTATTCTCTATCCGCTCATTGATTCCGTGAATGTCATGTGAAGGATTGCTGCGGGTGAAAGTTACCCAAAGGAAATTATTGAGGTTTTGAGTGATGAAATTGCTGTCGTCACAAATTACGATTACAGGGAGTCCACGGTCCACAGTCCACGGTCCACAGTTTTTTAAATCAACATCTGCATTTAACTCAACCGCTAATATTCCATTCATTACCATTTTCGGATTTTTAAATCCTTCCGGCAAAGAAAAACCGGCAGGCAATTCATTTCTCAGTTCCCTTCTCTTTTCACCTGCTGCTGCAAAAATTACCTTGCTTCCTGCATTCAGCGTTTCACCGGAATAATCCAAAGTGTCCATTGTCGTTTTTGTCTGAAAATGAATATCCCTGGAAAGATCAATTCGCTCTAAAATATGCGTAAAGAATTTTTGCACATCAGTTGTACTTAAACTTTCGTCATCACTTTTATCCGCGATAAATAAAAACTTGGCAAGAGAAAGCTGTCCCGTGCCGAGAATATGATTTGCGATCGTCAGAATTTCCTGCGGCATTTTATTTTTTGAATACGGCGTATATCTTTCGCTGCCGATCGCAAGCAACAACGGGTGTACACCTGCTGCATCCACTGCATGAATTTCCTTCAAGCCCGGAATTTCCTGTTGAATGGCATCTCCCGTGATCTCATGTATCATATTTCCGAATGCGGTATCTTCCTGCGGCGGTCTGCCAACAACTGTAAAACTCCAGATCGCATCTTTTTTCGCATATACATTCTTTATACGCATCAATGGAAAATCATGCTTTAAGCTATAATAACCGAGATGATCTCCGAACGGTCCTTCCGGTTTATTTTCATTGGGGTATACTTCTCCTGTGATCACAAAATCTGCATCCGTACTTAACAAAAATCCATCGTCATCATACATATACCTGAACCGCCTACCGCCTAATACACCGGCAAATGTCAATTCTGAAATTCCTTCCGGCAACGGCATTACTGCAGCAAAGGAATGTGACGGCGGTCCGCCAACAAACACAGACACTTTCATCGGCTTCCCCAAATTATTCCACTTCGTTTGATGTATGCCGATGCCGCGGTGCAGCTGGTAATGCAATCCCACTTCTTTATCTTTTATGTATTCATTTCCGCTCAATTGAATACGGTACATACCGATATTTGAATTCATTACACCGGGTTTATCAGGATCTTCCGTATAAACAATAGGTAGTGTCACAAATGCGCCGCCATCTTTCTCCCAGCATTGAATTTGCGGGAGATCAGAAATTTTTATCTTTTCAAAATCGTGAGAAGAAACTTTTTTCGGAAATGCTTTCATCGCTGCAAAACCCGTTGATAAATTTGCAAACGGATGTTTCAATGCGTGTAGCGGATCTGATTTTAATGCGATCAGTTTTTTTACATTCTCCAATGTATCCCTAAAAATAAATTTGCTTCTTTCAGTTGTTCCAAAGAGATTGGATAGCGCAGGATATTTGCTGCCTTTTACTTTTTCAAATAAAACAGCTTTGCCTTGCGCCTCATGTATCCGCAAATGTATTGCCGCCATCTTGAGATAAGGATCTACTTCTTCATTGATCCGGATGAGCTGCCCATGCGCTTCGAGGTCGTTTATACAATCTTGCATGGATTTGTAGGGCATGGGAAGTTATTGATTATTTGTTAGAAGTTATGTGAAACAAAAATAGGAAATAGTCCACAGTCCACAGTCCACAGTCCACGGTTATTTCAACAAATAAAACCTGGACTGTTCAATTAAACAATTGAATACAAACAATTATAAGATTTTGAAACAAACTGTCGACTGTGGACCGTCGTCCGTGGACTTTAATTTACTTATGCGCTTCAAAAAAAGACTTCGCATCTATATCGAATTGCTGCCATTCTTCAGCATGCGGAACGTGCGCCGACAATTGATATTTGGAAGCATCGTAGATAAGATCTGTTGAAGACACATTGCTGACCAATTTTTGAGCCAAATTATCGCGAGGAAGTAAACCGTCATGAGCTCCCCAGATCAGCATCAACGGCAACCTTATCGTATTCAATTTGGATGTAAGATCCAGATGCGTAAAGATCGACTGATTTTCATACGTTAATGCCGCAGGTGCAAAATCAGCATTATTAAATACCAAAGCCAATTCCGCCTTCGGAGTGCTGATCGCCTGGTATTGAAGATTCAATGTATTGTATCCAACGCCTTTTAACTGATTGACGTATGCGAGGTGTTGCTTAAATTCGCTTGAAGTGACTACGGGATGCTGCAAATAAAACTGTTTAGCATTCTTCCAGTATGAAATATCCCCGCCTGCAGCAATGATAGAGTCTGCTCCATGAAGTACCCATTGCACGGATAATGCAAGACCATTCTGAATATCATAAGCAGGCGCTTCGAGGATCGCGCCTTTCAATTTATTCTGATGATTAGTATCCAACAAATAATATGCACTTAACCCGCCACCCCAGCTTACCCCATGAATAAAAATTGAATTTGCTTTAGCAATTTGTTTTGTAAAATCAACAATGTTATCGAGGTCTTCGCTGAATTGCTCGATCGTCATTTCCGAAGATTTTACATTGCCCTGCGTTACTCCGGAACCGCGCTGATCCCAGTAAACTACTTTGTAATATTTTTCAATTTCTTTCCAGTAAACATTTGAACGCTCCGTTTGCGCAGTACCTCCCGGACCCCCGTGAACAAAAACTATGGCAACATCGGAATTGATATTTCCGCATACACGTACGGGCAATGCAACATTTCCAACTTTTACAAAATAATAATTATCTACCTGGTCGCCGTTAGGTTTGGGATCCGGCGAACATGCTACAATGCATGCAACAGTGATCAACGAGAGAAATAATATTCTAAAATTCAATTTCATTATTCTTTTATTTTTCTGAATACATAAGAAACACCTAATTCAACATAGATATGTCTTATCCATTTCTGGTTGCTTGGATAGCGGTAAAATACTCCGGGACCAAACTGAATAGCAATCGGCGTTTTCAAATTTTTTGAAAAATCATATCCTGCAACCACCTTTCCTCCTGCCATTATATTATTATATCCGAATGAAACTTTTTTAAAGGAGCCGTCATCCTGGCGCTCATAAACCGGCGCATTCATCTTGGTGTACATATATCCCACATCAACATTTACTTCTATAAAAATACCTTTGTAAAATGTATGGCGATAAGCAATCTCGGGAACGAAAAAGAATGCCGTATTATATCGCTTGCGGTAAATATATCCGAAGGTTGGCTTGATGTAAAGTTCTCTTTCTGCAATACGTGGACTGTAAGCGCTTTTGCCTTGTTTGATTTTTGGTTTCGACAGTATGCGCAAGCCTGCACTCACAGACATACCTAAATTAATATTAATAGGCTTTAAAAATTCAAGGTCGCCGAGACCTGAAAGCGTAACAATATATTTTTTGTTTTTTATTCCTTCCGGCTTGATGATATCCTTGTATTTATTATCCTGCGCAGTCAGATGCGACATAGGAAAAATAAGAGACGATAAAAAAAGGAATAGGTATATGTGGCGTTTCTTCATTAAGTGTTATAAAATCTTATTGTAAATAACGCTGCAAAATAGAGAAAAATTGTCAGTTTACATTGCTGTTAACGTTTTAATAAGTAACCCGTGGCGGCTATTAAAAGTTTTACGGCAAATAAGTAGTAATTTGTAATTAGTGATGATCAGCATATTATGAGAAAGACGGTTATTCTATTTTATCTTTTCGGTACTCTTGGATTTTCTGCGGAAATAATATTTACCGCGCTGGTTAGTCTGTACAGGATGATAAAAGGTCAGCTGCCTTTTGATTTAAAACTGGAAGGACATTCCTATATCTGGATGTTTTTTATTTACGGATCAGCGGCAATACTTTTTCCTCCTGTGTATAAACTGATCGAACGATACCCTATGTTGATACGCTTATTGATTATTGCTTTAGGAATTTTTGCGATGGAATTTATTACAGGCGCTTTACTGCATTTGATCACAGGGAAATGTCCATGGGAATATACAAGCAGATGGAATATTTGCGGATATATACGCTTGGATTATCTGCCTTTCTGGATGCTGTTTGCGTTTATTCTGGAGAAAGCGAATTTGCTTTTTGAGAGAATGGTGGATGGGTTATAATAACTCACTCAATAAAAGAAACCTTGCCGTTGTTCAGGTCATAAAGTCCACCGATCAACATTATTTGTTTGCCCCTTATCATTTCATTTACGATAGAACTTTTATTGTTGATCTCCTTCACCGTATTCACCACATTGCGCAAAGAAACATTATCAATAAATCCGTTATCTACTACTTTATTCACCTTTAATTCTTCTTCAACGCTGGGATGAATTTTATTTAATAAGCCTGTGAAATGCCCCATAGCCGTACCATTACACGCCCCGCGAACAGCGCTGCAATTCGTATGCCCAAGCACAACAATAATTTTTGCTCCTGCAATCTTGCAACCGAATTCAATACTTCCCAAAATATCATCATTCACCACATTTCCCGCAATGCGGATAGACAAAACATCTCCCAAACCCTGGTCGAAAATTAATTCAGCGGAAGTGCGCGAATCAATGCAGCTCAGTATAACCGCGAAAGGATGCTGTTCATCCTTTGTTTCGTTGATCTGCTCCAAATGGTTGCGGTCTTGTTCGAGATTCTGCACGAATCGTGCATTCCCTTCTTTCAATAATTCCAATGCCGCTTGCGGTGATAGTGATTCCAAACGTAATTTGTGCTTGTACATACTTTGAATAGTTGATTGTATAGTTTCTTCCAATGATTATTTAGTTGAATTATTATTGATCAATGCTGCATTAATTTTTCCAATATCTCTATTGCAGATTTTGCGATCACAGTTCCCGGACCAAAAATCCCCGCAACACCTGCCTTATATAAAAACTCATGATCCTGTTTTGGAATTACGCCGCCGCAAATAACGAGAATATCATCTCTCTTTATTTTTTTTAATTCTTCGATGAGTTCGGGCACCAAAGTTTTATGTCCTGCCGCAAGTGAAGAAATACCGATGATGTGCACATCGTTTTCCGCAGCCTGCATAGCGGCTTCTTTCGGCGTTTGAAACAACGGACCAATGTCGACATCGAAACCGATATCTGCAAACGCCGTGGCAACAATTTTTGCGCCGCGATCGTGACCATCCTGCCCTACTTTTGCTACGAGAATACGCGGTCGCCTGCCTTCTTTTTCTGCGAAAGCATCCGCTAATTTGCGTGCGTGTTGAAAATCCGTATTCATTTTTATTTCTGATGAATATACGCCCGATATACTATGTATACTGGCTTTATATCTTCCAAATACTTTTTCTAAAGCTAATGAAATTTCACCTAAGGTTGCACGCCTTCGCGCAGCTTCCACACTTAATTCCAATAAATTTTTATCTTTATTTTTTGCCGCTAATGTAAGCCGGTCTAAAATATTGTCTACACTTTTCTGATCTCTTTCAGATCTTATTTTTTTTAACCCGGAGATTTGTTTTTCCCTCACTTCCGCGTTATCAATATCTAAAATATCTATCTCCTTATATTCATCCGTTTGAAAAATATTTACACCAATGATGAGATCTTGTCCGCTGTCGATACGCGCTTGTTTTTTTGCGGCTGCTTCTTCGATACGTATCTTGGGAATACCTGCTTCTATTGCCTTTGTCATGCCGCCGTAACTTTCGATTTCTTCAATCAACTCCCATGCTTTCCGCGCAATATCATCAGTTAATTTTTCAACATATTCAGAACCGCCCCATGGATCTACCGTGTTGCAAATCCCGGTTTCCTGCTGTAGATACAATTGGGTGTCCCGCGCAATTTTAGCGGAGAAATCCGTTGGCAGCGCCATCGCTTCATCCAGTGCATTGGTGTGCAAAGATTGCGTTCCTCCCAGTGCTGCGGCTAGTGCTTCAATACATGTTCGGGTTACATTATTAAAAGGATCCTGTTCTGTTAAACTCCATCCGCTGGTCTGGCAATGTGTTCTCAGCATCAAACTTTTTTCAGATTTCGGATTGAATTGCGAAACGATCCTCGACCACAATAAACGCGCGGCACGCATCTTCGCGATCTCTTTAAAATGCTGCATGCCAATAGCCCAGAAAAAAGATAATCTCGGAGCGAAATCATCGATCTGCAAACCTGCATTGATGCCTGTCCTGATATATTCCAAGCCGTCTGCAAGTGTATACGCCAGCTCGATCTCCGGCGTAGCACCGGCTTCCTGCATGTGATAACCGCTAATGGAAATTGAATTAAATTTTGGCATATTCTTTCCGCAATATTCAAAAATATCCGAGACGATTTTCATCGAAACCTGCGGTGGGTAAATGTATGTGTTGCGCACCATGAATTCTTTCAGGATATCATTCTGGATCGTGCCGCTTAGGAATTTTTGTTCAACACCTTGCTCTTCTGCTGCAACAATATAAAATGCGAGAACAGGCAATACTGCGCCGTTCATTGTCATGGAAACTGAGATCTTATCCAGCGGAATTTTGTTGAATAATATTTTCATGTCTTCCACAGAATCGATGGCAACACCTGCTTTTCCTACATCTCCCGACACATGCTCATGATCAGAATCATAGCCGCGATGAGTAGGAAGATCAAATGCTACAGATAATCCTTTTTGTCCGCCTGCTAAATTTTTTTTATAAAAAGCATTGCTTTCTTCCGCCGTGGAAAAGCCTGCATACTGGCGAATTGTCCACGGCTGCTTTACATACATCGTGGAATATGGTCCGCGCAAGAACGGGGGAATGCCTGCCGCATAACCGGTCAGCTTTATTTCAATAGCATTATCTTTTGATTCTTTTGCAGTTAATTCTTCAAAAGTGATATGTGAAATATTTTCCGGCATTTCCTAAAGATAATAAGAGATAAGAAGTGAAAGTTACCCATAGATAAAATTTAATAATTACTTCGCGGTGATCTCAATAGTTACTTTAGCGCTTTCCGTAGTTGAAACTTTCAGCAATTGCTTTGCAGCATCAAATTCCTGAGTGTAATGAGCAGTTCCGGTCACTGATAAATTCCAGCCATTCGGGTAATATCTCGAAGGAACAAAAATTTCCGTGGGATGTGAAATAGCACTATTGGAAAGATAAGTAAGGTTGAATTTTTTCGTCGATCTCTCAAATGTAAACCGTTTGATTCTTCCCGCCACCGCTTTCGGGTAAGTACGGATCAGCCATTGCATAATTGGCGACTCTGTTCCATCGACATTCAACGGCGCCCATCCGCCATGATCGTTTGCCCAATACGTCCATCCCGCCTGCACAGAATCTGTAAAGACAAAAAGATCGTTGAGAAAATCGCTGTAGCCCGGCAATGTGGGACTTAATCCAAATTCACCCACGATTAACGGGCAATTATATTTTTTCATTTCGCGCGTGCGCTGTGTTTCCCAGCTTATCAATTGATCGTGAGCCGGCGCATCGTATGGACCGGGAACTGCTTCGACAAATAACGGATAACAATGCGGGGCATACGCCAAATGCGGGATACTGCGCGTATCGCTCACTTTCTGCAATGCCGATGCGAGCCCATTGTTTACACCCAATGAAGTAGGTTCGAAGAATAAATATTTATCGTTGTCTACTGTCCGGATCGCTGTGATCAGTCTTTTATAAAAATCGCGCAACTGTCCTAATTCAAAATTGCCATTTAAGTTATTGACCAGATCACCGGCGTATGGCTCATTCATCAGATCATAGCCAATCACCGCAGGATTATTTTTAAAACGTTCGGCAACTTTTTTCCAAGCCATCATGTAATGATCCTGTAATTCTTTATAGGTTGTATACTGCCAGAAATTTTGAAAACATGCGGATACCGCAGGATCCAAGCTTTTCAAAAACCATGCAGTACCATAAGGGTTATTGGTGTTTACAGGATAACCGTTGGGACGCAATGCCCATGCAGGAGCGCCATCACCGCCGAATTCGATGGAATAAAGATCCTGGTGCATATCGAGAAAAACGTGCATGTTGTGCGCGGCATACCAATTTACGCGTTGTTCAATTTTGTCGAGATAAGTTTCATCAAAAACTCCCTGCTGCGGTTCGATGGCATCCCAGAAAATCAAATACCTGTCGGCGCTAAAACCAAAAGAGTCTGCTTCTCTTTGCACATCACTTTCCTGTATCCATGGTTGGCGTTCGGGATCTGCCTTCGCACTTCCTGTTGTATTTACTCCGTGAATGATGAGCTGCCTGCCATATTGATCCTGGAGAATTGATGGATCATCCGTAAAAGTATTTACACTGCTTTCTTTTTTGCAGGAAAGAACAAATAAGAGGAATGAAAAGTATAAATATTTTTTTCGCATGATTTAGAAATAAATTTCACCGGTAAGATAGCAAACAGCTTTGCCGCTCATTTCTACGCGGTCGTTTAAATTCTTGCATTTGAAAAATGCAGTTCTCCACGATAACTGGTGTGCGATCAATTCCTGTTTTTGTAACTTTTCTGCCCAATACGGAATTAAAACGCAATGTGCCGAACCTGTTGCCGGATCTTCGTTTACGCCGGAGTTAGGTGCAAAAAACCGGGAAACAAAATCTACCTTATTTCCTTTAGCAGTAATGATGACTTGTTTATCAATATTTTTTATTTTTTGGAAATCAGGTTGAAAATTTTGGACAACTTCTTCTGATTCCACTTCAACCAAATATTTTGTTCTGCCTTTGCGCACGTTCAATGGTTTTAATCCAAGATTTTCTTCCAGCATGGATACGTCATCAACGGTAATTCCTGCATCTGCGGGGAAATTCAGCGTAATGTATTCTCCTTCTTTTTTCACCATGAGATCGCCGACCTGGCAGGTAAAATGAATTTCTTCTCGGTCGTAATTCATATAATTAAACAGCACGAAAGCGGAAGCCAATGTTGCATGACCGCATAGTTCAATTTCAACAGTTGGCGTAAACCACTTGATGTGGTATTTATCTCCTTCCTTTACAAAAAAAGCAGTCTCCGCCAGATTATTTTCTGCTGCGATCTGCTGCATCGTTTCCACCGGCAGCCATTTTTCCAATGGCACCACTGCTGCAGGATTTCCTTTAAAAACCTGGTCTGTGAATGCGTCTAATTTATATATTTTCATTTCTGTTAAAGTTAATAATTACAAGTTAGCCGTTATAAGTTATTAGTTGAAATAATAATTAATTCTACAATTTTACAATTCCCTAATTGTATAATTCAAACAATTTTTCCACGCAACGCTCGCCATCCATTGCGGCGCTCATAATTCCACCCGCGTAACCCGCGCCTTCTGCACACGGAAACAATCTTTTTGTGGTAACATGTTCGAGCGTTTCTTTATCGCGGGGAATTTTTACGGGTGATGAAGTACGGCTTTCTACACCGATGATCTGTGCATCGTTGGTTAAATAACCGCGCATTTTTTTACCAAAAGATTTAAATCCTTCCTGCAAACAAAAAGCAATCGATGAAGGCAAAAAGTCGCGCATTTCGACAGCAACTAATCCCGGCTGGTAAGATGTCTCCAAAAGTGATGAAGATATTTTCTTATTTACAAAATCCTGCATTCTTTGCGCGGGCGCAACTTGTGTTTGTCCTGCAACCTGCCACGCTTTTTGCTCAACCGACTTTTGGAATTCCATGGCTGCCAGCGCGCCAAACTTTTTAAAATTTTTCCAATCGTTTTCATTCACCTCCACGACCATTCCCGAATTTGCAAAACGCGAATCTCTCTTTGACGGCGACATGCCATTTACTACAATTTCACCTTGCTGTGTTGCAGAAGGAACTATAAATCCGCCGGGACACATACAAAATGAAAATACTCCTTTTTGAGAATGATCAATTGAAACCTGTTCTGTTAAACTGTAAGATGCTGCAGGCAAATATTTACTGCTGATGTTTCCGTGATACTGTATGCTGTCGACCAGCTTTTGCTGGTGCTCTATGCGAACGCCCAAAGCAAATGGTTTTGATTCGATGAGTATATTTTTATCCTGCAATAATTTAAAAATATCGCGTGCGGAATGACCTGTGGCAAGGATGATGCCGATACCTTCCATCCCCCTCGATCCCCCTTGATAAGGGGAAAGGCTGTGTGCATGCTCTACATTTTCTGTTACAACACCTTTCAGAATATTTCCTTCTAAAATGAAATCAATCACCCTGGTATTAAAATGAATTTCGCCGCCTGCATCTAAAATACTTTTGCGCAATTCTGAAACTATTTTAGGTAATTTATTGGTGCCGATATGTGGATGCACTTCTGCGAGAATATTTTCACTTGCACCGTGAGCCACGAGTATTTCCAAGATCCTTCGGATATCTCCGCGCTTTTTGGAACGCGTATATAATTTTCCGTCGGAGTATGTTCCTGCACCGCCTTCACCAAAGCAATAATTCGAATCGGGATTGACAATATTGTCTTTATTGATATTTGCAAGATCGCGGCGGCGTTCTTTTACATCCTTACCGCGTTCTATGATCACAGGTTTTATTCCCAGTTCAATTAAACGCAAAGCGGCAAACAATCCTGCAGGTCCTGCCCCAACAATAATTGCCTGCTTGTTCTTACTTACGTTTTTATAATCTCTTTTGTATTGAATAACCGGTTCAGGAATTTCATCTATATAAATATCTGCAGTAACATTTACTTTGATATTTCTTGAGCGCGCATCTACAGAACGCTTTTGCAAACGGACATGAAAAGTATTTTCATCCTTGATATGTAAATGAGACCTGAGGTATTGATGAAAATTAATTTCATCAAATGCGACTTCCGGCGGAAGTATGAGTTGTATTATTTTTTGCATAACTGTAGCGTGTTTATCGCTAAAAGTTTTTTATTAATACGCGCGGGCAAACAGCACACGCTGAGAACTCGGATTGCCCGTTAAAATGCACTTGCCTTCCTCCTGTTCATTGTTCAACGGTATGCAACGGATCGTCGCTTTCGTAAGTTCTTTTATTTTGTCTTCCGTCTCTGCGGTGCCATCCCAATGCGCTAAAATAAAGCCCGGTTGCTCATCGAGAGATTTTTGAAATGCTTCAAAAGAATCTGCTTTCGTGATATTTGTCTCGCGGAATGTTTTCGCTTTATCATACATATTCAACTGGATCTCTTCGAGCAATGTTGAAATGCTTTCACTAAAATTATCCAGCGACAAAGAAGCTTTCACTTTTGTGTCTCTTCGCGCCACTTCCGCTACATTATTCTGCAGATCACGCATACCGATCACCACTCTCACGGGAATTCCTTTCAACTCATGTTCAGCAAATTTAAAGCCCGGACGCTTCATATCATCATCATCCAGCAGCACTCGTATTCCGGCTGTCTTAAAATCTGATAACAACTCTTTCACTTTTGCATTTAAGCGTGCATTATCTTCTTCAGTTTTTCCGGGCAATGGAATAATGACCACTTGGTGCGGCGCAATTCTCGGTGGAAGAATTAATCCTTCATCATCGGAATGCACCATGATGAGTGCGCCAATCAATCTTGTTGAAACGCCCCATGATGTTGCCCAAACAAACTCCTCTGTATTTTCTTTATTTACAAATTTTACATCGAATGCCTTTGCAAAATTTTGTCCGAGGAAATGCGACGTGCCTGCCTGCAGCGCTTTTCCATCCTGCATCAGCGCTTCAATGCAATACGTTTCTTCAGCGCCTGCAAATCTTTCATTCGGCGATTTAATTCCCTTGATCACCGGAACCGCCATAAAATTTTCTACAAAATCCGCGTACACTTCCAGCATTTTTTCCGCCTCAATTATAGCTTCCTGTTTTGTTGCGTGCGCGGTGTGCCCTTCCTGCCATAAAAATTCAGCAGTACGCAAAAACAAACGCGTTCGCATTTCCCATCGTACCACGTTTGCCCATTGATTAATGAGCAATGGTAAATCTCTATAAGATTGAATCCATTTTTTATACGTGTTCCAGATGATAGCTTCTGAGGTTGGTCGCACCACCAATTCTTCTTCCAGCTTTGCTTCGGGATCCACCATCAATTTTCCCGGATTTTCCGGATCCGCTTTTAAGCGATAATGGGTTACGATGGCACACTCCTTCGCGAATCCTTCCGCATTTTTTTCTTCTGCTTCAAAAAGGCTTTTCGGAACAAATAATGGAAAGTAGGCATTTACATGTCCTGTTTCCTTAAACATCCTGTCTAAAACATCACGCATATTTTCCCAAAGCGTATAGCCATATGGCTTGATGACCATGCAACCGCGTACAGCAGAATAATCTGCCAAACCACCTTTAAGGACAAGGTCGTTGTACCATTCCGAATAATTTTCTTTCCTGCTTGTAATCCCTTTACTCATCTTTTTTAATAATTACGTGTTAATTAACATAGTTTGGTACGTTTTTTGAAACTCATTATGTGTAATTTTGGTTTTAAAATTACAAGATTTAAGATTGCCAAAAGATTAAAAGTATATCCCATGAAAAAAATAATTGCTTTGTTCGCTATTATCCTATCTGTTTCCCAGTTTCCTGTGCAAGCCGGCGATGATGTATATGATGCTCCGAAAGAAAAACAAATAAGGGTGAAACAGGAAAGACCAGCTCCTGAAGAAAGGACTGTTCCGGAAGAAAGAACTGTGCCTTATGAAGAAGAAAATTCGACTTCAAGAACTCAATCTTCAACCTACAATAATCAAACCGATAACTATAATAACAGCAATAATAGCTACGATAATAATTATTCTTCCGATGAGTGGAATTACAGTTATTCAGACAGGCTGAGAAGATTTCATAATTCGTCTGTAAGATTCAGCTATGGCTGGAGTGTGTGCAATAATTCATTTTATGATCCATGGAATTCTTACGGTTTTCAGCCGGCTTATATTACACCAAGCTGGGCATATACTTACAATGATTTTTATAACCCGTTCTGGCAGAGCAGCACAGCCGTAATGTATGATCCGTGGGGTTATCCATCTTATTCTTATTACAATCCTTACAACAGCTGGTATTCTCCGACGTGTTCATCAATAATATATAACAACGGCTATCCGTATGGTGGCGGTTATGGCGGATATTATGGCGGGGGTTCTGAGGCTAGTCCGAGAAATACATATAGTGGTCCGAGAACAGGCGGATACAGCAATACAAATTCTTATCCGAGGGGATCAAACTATACAGGATCATCAAATACAAATAATTCGGGAATACAGAATAACAACCCGCAAATTGCGCCGGCGAAAAGATGGAACAATGCAGGAAATAATTCAAACACCTATAAATACAATAATCCCAACACGAACCGGGGAAATTCAAATACACAAAGAAATGAACCGGCGAACCCTTCCAACAATAACAACGGATGGGAAAGGAACAATAACAATTCCAATAACGGAGCGGGTGGAATTAAGATCGGAACCCGACCAAAATAATTTTTTAAATACTGACAATGCGTAAACAAGTAGTAATATATAGCTTGCTCTCTATTTTAGTTTCCTTTTCGTATGCACAAACGGACGTTGATGCATTGCGATATGCAATGCCGTCGGTACAGGGAACTGCCAGAAATATTGGATTGGGAAATACGATGGGTACAATCGGTGCCGATGTAAGCGCACTTTCTACCAACCCTGCGGGAATCGCTAAATTCAGCAGTACGGAATTTACTTTATCGCCTGCAATTTCCATCAACAAATCAACATCGGATTATCTCGGAAACAGCACGAATAACAGCAAGGTAAAATTTCAACTCACCAATTTCGGCATCGTAGTTGTGGGTAAATATGCAAAAGAAGATGCAAGCAAAAAATGGAACGGAATAAAATTCGGGTTCGGGTTAAACAGGCTTGCCAATTACAACGATCAGTATTATTTCAGCGGCTTTAACAACAAAAACAGTTTGCTGAATGCATATGCGATCAACCTTTCTGACCCCGCTGTTATAAAGACTGAAAATGATGCGGCAACATTAAACCCGTTTGATGCAAGTATTGCATATCAACTGGGTTTGCTAAGTTCCGCTCATGATAGCCTTGGAAATATTTATACCAGCGGAGGCTCTAATTTAATTTTTCCGGCAACCACCGGAAATATGCAGCAGGATTTTTCGATTCTGAAAAGCGGCGGCATGAATGAGTTAGCCATCGGCTTTGGAAGCGCTTTTAAAGACAAGCTCATGATCGGCGCATCGATCGGAATTCCTATAGTTAATTATACGGAACGGGTTACTTTAAAAGAAACAGAAACAAGTGTACCTAACCCCGATCTCAACTCATTTACAAATGAAAGTGTTTTAAAAACACGAGGCGTAGGTTTCAATTTAAAAGTTGGTATTATCGCTATGCCCGTAAGTGCACTTCGCATATCGCTTGCCGTTCAAACCCCGGGAATTTTATTTATGAGAGACCAATTCGCTACACATATGGAAGCGGAGTTCGACAGCCTTAATGTTATCCTCACCGGAGATTCACCCGAAGGAAATTCGAAATATAAATATGTGCAGCCTTGGAAACTGACTGCAGGCGTTGGTTATATTCATAAATTCGGCTTGATATCTGTAGAGTATGAATTAAGTGATGCAGGCAATTCAAAATTTAAATTCAGCCAGACAGATGCCGGAACAAAAGATTATGAAAACTATGTCAATAATCAAGTCAAAACAAAGTATGGTTTATTTCACACGATCAAAGCCGGCGTAGAATTTAAATACAAATTTATGCGCTTACGCGGTGGAGTTCAATACCGCACGTCTCCTTTTAAAAACGGTTCTGCTCCTTCAGGTATAAATACTTCAGCACTTACTTATTCTGCAGGCATCGGATACAGGGGAAATCATTTCTTTACTGATCTCACCTATGTACAAACCAATTTCAAAGAACTGTATATCCCATATCAGGTTGGCGCTGATACCCCGAGCGCTACGTTAAGTACAAAAAAACCTGCCATCGTACTTACTATCGGATATAAACTATAAATTTGGGCGAAACGGCATCAATTGACAACAGCATCGCGAAAGTGGAAATTAGCACAGGCGCTCGAATATAAGTGGTGGCAAAATTACCTGCAAAAAAAAGACGTCAGTAAATACCTTGACTGGAAAAGAAATTACTGGAACAATCTCTTATTATCTCTCTCAGAATATATTGAATTTCCTGTTGGAAAAAATATCCTCGATGCAGGTTGCGGTCCGGCAGGAATATTTATGGTTCTGTCAGGAAATACTGTAGATGCACTCGATCCGTTACTCGACAGATACAAATCACTGGAGCATTTTATTCCCGAAAAATATCCCCGTATAAATTTTATTAATGCGTCCATAGAAGCATTAGATCATGAAGAAAAATACGATCTTATTTTTTGCATGAATGCGATCAACCATGTAAATGATATCGAATTGTGTTATGATAACCTTGTGAAAGCTTTAAAGTCCGGAGGATATTTGATTATTTCTACGGATGCACACAGACATGAATTTTTAAAAAAGATCTTTCAGTTAATTCCCGGTGATGTGCTGCATCCTGTGCAGCTGAATATTATGGAATACAATACATTTCTTTCAAAAAGAAATATGGAAACCATTCATGATATTTTATACAAGCGTGAAATGATATTTGATTATCACATCACCATAGCAAAAAAACGATAATTATTTCAGCAGTTCCTTACTTACAAGGTAATAATAATTGGAATCGGGCTGCATTTTCACAAAGCCATACGAATTGTAATCTGTTATAAAATGCTGCCATTGCGGGTCATTTTTATAACCCCGGGAATTAAGAATATCATCATCTACGCCGATAAAATTGAAATGATGTTCTTTTAAATAATCATTAAACGGCGTTTCCTTCACTACGTTGTTAAAGCCAATTGATTTTAAAACATAGTGTGTGTTTTCAGCCGGGTATTTTGTAAAAATGATCAGGTCACAATTCAGTGAATTTATTTTTTTGCCGTTCAGCGGCAGTGCATTTATTTTCTCCGCGATTTTCACATTTATCCTGTCCTTGAAAGCCGCAGCAAGTAATTTATTTTGTGAAGGAAATGGCGTCAGTAATATAACGATGAAGGAAATATATAAGGCAAATATTAATTTTGAAGGATGGATAATTTCATCGTTTTTAGAAACTGTAACAACACTTGCACAAAGTGCGATAAGTACAGTAAATACCGGCAGTTCTAATGATATATAATGATATCTCGTAGTGATGATCATGATGGAGATCATATTTGGAATGATCAGAATCAGACAAATAAATAAAGGGAAACTAAACCTTTTTATTTTTTCTTTCATAGACGAAATACGAAAATTCAATCTGTAATTTTTAAAATAAAAAAGGACTGAACCTGCAATCAGTAAAACGAATAAAATCGCTGAAAAAACAGACTGCGTTAAAAACTGCCACGGAATAAATACTTGTGTAATATGATGCAAAAATATCCAGCTGTAATTCCTGAGATTTGAAAACACATGCATAAAAAATAATTCCGGGTTGGCAATCATCGCCTGCATGGGCGATGTAACATTTCCGAATGCTTCGCGGACAAGATAAAACCAGCTCGTCCATGGATTGTCAGGAAGATGATGCCATTTTACATAATTCAGCGCGAAGGAAGAACCGAAAGCTAAAAACTCTTTGCCGCTTTGATTTTTAAAAGGAAAGCCAACAAACAGCGATATCATTATTAAGGCAACAACAAGAATCACAAACGCTACCGGATTTTGGAGCTTGCGTCCTTTGTAAAAATTATACGCGTAGTTAATGAGTATGTAAATAAAGAAAAGAAAAAATCCAATCTTATATTCGGCGCGGATGTAATAGGCAATAAAAAGGAAAAAAGCGATAAAGATATTCCGCAATTCAACATTGCGGATCCTTGCAGAAAGTGCTAAAATTAAAAGCTGCAGCAGGTTCATCAAAATAACAACCTTTGGCGCCATCGATAAATTAAACTGGCAGATCAACATCAGAAAAGAAAGATAAAATGAAAGCGCCGGGTTGATGCGGAGTTTCCTTAAACACAGGAACGTCGTCAGTGTGAAAAGAATAGTCAGCACTGAAAAATTCAGGAACATTAAATCAATATTGTTCTTCGTAAAAAAGCTCAGGAAATAATACCAGAGGGCATAGATGGGCGCGTATTCAATATCCATTTTATGCGTTACGCCCTCCCAGAGATAAGCATGCTCATCTACCAGCGAAATGTCGAGGTAAGAATACAGGTGGTAAGTAAATTTATAACAGCAAATTAAAAGCGTAATGAAGTAGATGTAATCAGCCTTCTCTTTTATCCATTTCATATGATCATTTTATCATTAGCAGGCTAAAATCTTTCTTGCCTTTTTTGACAATAATATATTTTCCGTTGATGAGATGCTCTGCATTTATAATGCCGTTTACGTCTGCATATTTTTCCATGTTGATCGCGATCCCGTTTGACTGCAGCATTTTCCGCGCTTCGCTTTTCGACGGGAGTACCTGTGTTTCCTGGGTGAGCAGGTCAACAATATTTATCCCGGCGGAAAATTTATCTTTGGTGATCTCGTAAGCAGGAACGCCTTCAAATATATCATGGATCTGCGCATCCTGCAGTTGTTCGAGATTTTCTTTTGTCGCTTTTCCGAATAATATTTCAGAGGATTTTACCGCATGCCCATAATCCGCTTCGCTGTGAACGCGCGTAGTAATTTCTTCCGCTAATGCTTTTTGCAGGATGCGCAAATGAGGAGCTTCATGATGTTGCGATTCCAGCGATTCAATTTCTTCCCTTCCCTTCATTGAAAAAACACGGATCCAGCTTTTCACATCTTCATCGCTTGCATTGAGCCAGAACTGGTAAAATTTATATGGCGACGTTTTTTTCGCATCGAGCCAGATATTACCGCTTTCCGTTTTTCCGAATTTTGTTCCGTCGCTTTTCTTTATCAATTGCGTGGTGATCGCAAAAGCTTCACCTGCATCCTTTCTCCGGATCAGTTCCGTTCCTGTAACAATATTTCCCCACTGATCGCTTCCGCCAAGCTGCAGTTTAACGCCGTGATCTTTCCATAAATAATAAAAATCATATCCCTGAACTAACTGGTAGCTAAATTCTGTAAACGACATTCCCTTTTCCAACCTGTTTTGCACAGAATCTTTCCCCAACATATAATTTATGGTGATATATTTCCCCACATCACGGATGAAATCGAGAAAAGTAAACTTTTTGAACCAATCGTAATTATTAACGATCTCCGCAGAATTTTTGCCGCAGTTAAAATCCAGGAATTTTTCGAGCTGAGCTTTCTGACCTTCAAGGTTGTGCTGTAATTGGTCTTCCGTCAGCAAATTCCTTTCTTCGCTTTTGCCGCTCGGATCGCCTACCATACCGGTAGCTCCGCCCACCAGGGCAATGGGCTTATGCCCGCACTTTTGGAAATGCAGCAACGTCATTACCTGGACCATGTTGCCGATCCCGAGCGAATCAGAGGTGGGATCAAAGCCGATATATCCTTTTACCATCTCCTTTTTCAGCAGTTCTCCTGTTCCGGGCATCATATCATGCAGCATCCCGCGCCATTTTAATTCTTCAACAAAATCCATCTTTACAATAACGTTTCGGCAAAAATACAAATTGGCAAATGCTTAATGAGTAATGAGAACAACAATTTTTAGGAATATTATAAAAACGGAACTTGTGCAACCTAAAATCTATAAATATTATCTGAATATTAAGGAATTTTGGGTAATTTTACAATTGCCTGACCAGTAGGCACAATACTATTTTTAATGAATCGTTTACCAGTATGATGAGTTTACACAGAACTAAGCTACTTATTTTTACTTTTTTTACTTTTTTTGCTGCTAAGACCTTCGCGGGACCGCCAAAATACAGTAACGATTTCATGTATATTGGGATTGGCGCGCACAATTTTGGAATGGGAAATGCCGTGGTAGCCTCCACGAATGACATTACGGCAGGTTACTGGAATCCGGCAGGATTGGTCAGGATCCCTTCGAATATACAATTCAGCTTCATGCACAACGAGTATTTTGCCAGTATTGCAAAGTACGATTACGCAGGTATTGCCTTTCCGCTGGATAGCAACAAGCACGCTTTTGCCATTAATTTTCTGCGTTTTGGGGTTGATGATATTCCAAATACACTAGAACTCATCGATCCGGACGGAACGGTAAACTACGATAATGTAAAAAGCTTTTCCGTAGGTAACTATGGTATATTGTTATCCTATGCGAGAACGATCATCCCGAATTTATCTATTGGCGCAACGGCAAAGATCGTGCATAATAAAGCCGGTGGTTTTGCAAAATCATGGGGATTTGGTGTGGATGTCGGTGCGATGTATTCCATTAAGAACTGGAAAATTGGATTGACCGTAAAAGACATTACCACTACGTTTAATGCATGGTCGTACAGCTTTTCTGATAAAGAGAAACAAATCCTGATCGGAACCGGAAATGAAATTCCAAAAAGCTCTACGGAGATCACATTGCCGAGAATACAATTTGGCGCAGCATACAACAGAACCTTTTTAGGTAAGATAGAACTCACGGCAGAATTAGATTTTGAAATGACCACGGACGGGCAAAGAAATACTTTGATCTCCACAAAAAAAGTAAGCATGGATCCGCGTATTGGTGTTGAACTGGGCTTGTGGCATATATTCTATGTGCGCGGCGGAGTTAATAACTTTCAAAAAATGCTGAACGCAGCAGGCAAAAAAGTATTCACCGTTCAGCCGAATATCGGCGTTGGCTTGCGCTTCAGGAATATCGTTTTTGTTGATTATGCTTACACTGATGTTGGAAAAACTTCGGAAAATCAATATTCACATGTAGTATCTTTAAAAATAGGCATCAATAAACGCAAGCATAAAGAAAACGCAGAACTGATCAATGCGCCGCAAGGAACTCCGGAGCCGGAGAAAATTATTACCCCTGTTGAACAACCGCAAACCCCGGAACAAAATCAACCAAAATGATAAAAAAGATATTACATATATTTCTTTTGATTTGCTTATTTACGACAGCAAAAGCCCAGCCTTATGGTAACGAATGGATAGCCGTCGGTCAACCGTATTATAAATTCAAGATTGCTAAAACAAGCTTATACAGAATCACCTATACCACATTGTCTTCAATAGGAATTTCTGTTTCCCAGTTAAGAGGAACAAGTTTTAAACTCTTCAGGAACGGACAGGAAGTACCCTTATATGTAAGTACGAACGGGCAATTCGGAGCAACTGATTTTATTGAATTTTATGGAGAAAAGAACGACGGGAAGCCCGATTCCGTTCTCTATAGAAACCCTGCCGATCAGCCGACGTTGCACAGAAGCATGTATAACGACACGGCTGCTTTTTTCCTTACCCTGGCTCCTTTTGATATTAATTCGAGAATGATCGAGCAGGTGAATGACATAACGAATACACCACCTCCGGAAAATTTCTGTTATTACACGATCAGCACTTATGGAAACAGTTTATCCAGGGGCGTTCCGGTATCCCAGGGTTTCAACCAGCTATATAATTCCGATTTTGATATGGGGGAAGGTTATCAATACGGAAATCTTGCGGGTCTTACCAATATACTCCCCCCTATAGTTTTTCCTTATTCGCAAACCCCTGAAAATATTTATCACAGTTTCGGGCTTACACAAATGTATGGCATACACCAGATCAGGATAACTGCACCGGGGTTTGATACGACAGAAACAACTATTGGTCCTATTGTAAAACAGTTTAATCACGTGATAAGAATGCAAAATCCCACCATTGTTGGAATTGCCGAACAATATCCCGGCGCAATAAACTATTTAAATTACATTTCACTGGAATATCCGCGATTATTAAACTTCGACAACCAGTCAAAACTTGGTTTTGGTTTTCATAAAACAAATGAAATTTATTACGAAATAAAAAATTTCAATATCGCCGGCACCTTGCCTGTTTTATACGATCTCAAAAATAAGCAGCGATATACGGCAGTGGTAGACTCCGTCGTAAAATTCCATATGAATGCCACTGTATTGGAGAAGGATAAATTATACATTTCCTCTCAATCAGTTGCCGATATTCCTTTTGTAACTGCTTTCACTACAGTAAATTTTACAAACTTTTTAAATAGTTCTTCACAGGGAAATTACCTGATCATCTCCAATAAAAAATTAAAAAACAGCTTTAGTGGCATTGATTATTTAGAGCAATACAAGCAATACAGGACGTCAACGGCAGGCGGATCATACAATGCAAAAATTTATTTTATTGATGAACTCAATGACCAGTTTGGCTATGGCATTCCCGGGCATCCGCTGGCGATCAGGAATTTTGTAAATTTTGCTTTGGACAAATTCGCCCAAAAACCACAGTTGGTTTACATCATCGCAAAAGGATTTGAATACAATGTAATATTTACAAATCCGGGACTGGCGGATCGTAATTATGTTCAGACTTTTGGCGAACCTGCTTCTGATAATCTCTTAACTGCAAGATCAGGTGCGCTGAATTACCCGCAGCTGGGAATCGGAAGACTCGCAGCTACGCGAGGAGACGATATTCGCATTTATCTCGATAAGGTAAAAGAATATGAAGGTATACTTAATGATACCTTCAATATTTCTGAAACACCTTTCAATAAGATATGGATGAAAAATGTTTTGCATTTAGGCGGTGGAGATAATAATTTTGAACAACAGCTTTTCCGCGGTTATCTGGATGGATATAAAAATACTATTGAAGCGCCGTATTACGGAGCGATAGTAGCAGGGTTGTTTAAGAATAGTACAGATCCGATACAAATTGCGCAGAATATTTTTATTGATTCATTAGTAAATACAGGCGTTTCACTGATCACTTTTTTTGGTCACTCTTCAACATCAACACTTGATTTTAATCTCGATCCGGCTCACTTTGATAATAAAGGTAAATATCATTTGATGCTTTCCAATGGATGTTTTGTGGGAAGTATCTTTGTTGACTTTACATCACTGAGCGAGCAATTTGTCTTAACGCCAAACAAAGCGGCAATCGGTTACCTCGCCCCGGTTACTTTTGGCGTTCCTGCAGGTTTGAATGCATACACTTCCGAATTTTATAAACGATTCGGGAGAACGATGTATAATGATAAGATTGGAAACATCCTGAAAGAAACATGTAAGGAAGTAATATTGAACACCACCGAACCTATCAGTCACATGACAGGTGAACAGATGATTTTTCACGGCGATCCCGCACTGCGGATCAATTCACATTACAGACCTGATTATTATATTGATGCCACCAGTATACAATTCGAGCCGCAAAATATTAATGCGTCTGCAGATTCTTTCCTGATAAAAGTGATCGTTAAAAATTTAGGAAAGGCAATCGATGATAATTATATCGTAAATATCGACCGGATATTTCCAAACGGACAAATACAGGTAACCAAGGTAACCGTTCCAAGTGCAAGAAATATTGATACGGTTTTACTATGGGTAAGATCTGACAGGATCAACGGTCCGGGTTTAAATACTTTTAAAATAAAAGTGGAGTATGCAGATGCCATCCCGGAATATTCTGAGCTGAACAATGAAGTAACGGTGACAAAACTTATTCTTGCAGATGATATCATCCCGATCTATCCTTATGAATTTTGCATTGTAAACGATCCGGGTTTTGAATTGGTATTTTCCACTGCAAGTGCGTTTGCCGGCACTAAGCCATATATCTTCCAGATCGATACGACAGAAGCGTTCAACAGCCCGCTTTTAACACAGGTAAAATTATCACAGCCCGGCGCAACCATACACTGGAGACCATCTATTCCACTGATCCAAAATAAAGTTTATTACTGGAGAGGCACAGTTGACAGCAGTTCAGGAAGTCCGGCAAACTGGAAATACAGTTCCTTCCTTTATAATACTACACTATCCACAGGCTGGAATCAATCGCATTATTTCCAGTATTTAAAGAATTCATTCAGTACTTTAAGCCTGAAGAACGACCGGATGTTTTATTATCCGAATACAACGCGTTCCATACAGGTCAGGGATGGCGGTACATTTGATGACAATATCTATGCTTTCTGGGACGGATACGTGATCGGCAGAAATGCATATGCAAGAAGAGGTTTTATTTTCTTTGTGTATGACGGGAATACCGGTTTCAACTGGCAAACTTACCAGATCGGGAACAGTTGCCGCGGACCATATAACGATATTACCTGCAACCGTTATCCAACAAACGTTATAGAATTTATTACAAATGATGTTAATAATGGAAAAGCAGAAAGAGGATATGTGATCGACTTTCTCAATTCTATTCCATGTAATGCTTATGTATTAGGCTATAGCTTTTTTAACGCAGGATATTCTCAATGGAACTCTGATAGTATTAACCCGGGAGACCGAACATTATTTAAAGCATTTGAAGATCTTGGCGTTACTAAAATAAGACAGCAGCAGGAAAATGCACCGTTTGTTTTCTTTTTACACAAATGCGATCCTTCCTTTAATCCGATTCAAATTTCCCGTCCTTCTAACCAGATCATTGATACGTTCTTTACATTCAGTGGATCGTGGACGAAGGGGAATATGGAATCTCCGATCATAGGTCCTGCGAAGACCTGGAACAGCTTTAATATGGAATGGCATGCGAGAGAAAATCCGACAAGGGATGAGGGCACGGTAAATTTATACGGCTATGATACTTCCGGATTAAGAACACTGTTGAAGCCCGGAATGGTGAAAACAAATATTACATCGTTAGCTTCTATAGATCATAAAAGATATCCGTTTGTACAATTGCAATGGCTGACGCGGGATGATACAATGGGTACGCCGCCGCAAATGGATTACTGGCGCGTAGCATATGACAAGGCGCCCGAAGCGGTCGTTAATCCAACTATACATTT
Source organism: Bacteroidota bacterium (assembly GCA_028288625.1). Taxonomy (GTDB): domain Bacteria; phylum Bacteroidota; class Bacteroidia; order Chitinophagales; family JADIYW01; genus JADJSS01. Next base: position 73,969 of record JAQBNI010000089.1, read on the forward strand.
TGTAAAAACAAGAGATACTATTGTTTCAGGTGAGAATTTCAATATGTCGGTTGCAGTGGAGAATGTTACGCCAATTGATATGGACAGCTTGCTGGTGCGCTTTATTATTAAAGATGGCTCCAACAATATTACGATGATATACAAACGGTTTGCACCTTTGCCCGCACATCAATCGCAGAATATTGAATTTAATTACAATTTCGCCGGGTTTAATTTCTTTGGTTTGAATGCAATAACTGTTGAAGTAAATCCGAATGAAGATCAACCGGAACAATTCCACTTTAATAACTTTGCAGAGTTTACGCTCTTTGTAGATCGCGACAGAATCAATCCGTTATTCGACGTAACATTTGATGGAAGACACATTATCGATGGTGAATATGTTTCTGCTAACCCGGAAATATTATTCAGGCTGAAGGATGAAAATAAATACCTCGCTTTAAATGATACTTCGGAATTCCTGATCTATATGTTTTATCCGAATGACCCGACGAACGCTGTGCAGCTTGCGCGCAACCAGGCTGACGTTACATTTATCCCCGCGACAACGACCAACAACGGAAAAAATAATGAAGCAAGACTTATCTATAAGCCTAAACTGGCAGACGGAACATATGAGATCCGTGCACAGGGAATCGACAGGAGCAAGAATGATGCGGGAAAATATGATTACAGGATCAAGTTCAGAGTAGATTCGAAACCTTCGATCACCAATATCCTGAATTATCCGAATCCATTCTCCACTTCTACACAATTCGTGTTTACACTTACCGGTGCAACAATCCCTGATCTGCTGATCATCCAGATATTCAGTGCATCGGGAAAGGTGGTAAAAGAGATCACCCGTGATCAGCTGGGTAGTCTGCATGTAGGTACGAACGTTACCGATTATAAATGGGACGGTACAGATAACTATGGCGACAGGTTAGCTAACGGGGTTTATTTTTATAGGGTGATGACAAAAAATATAGATGGAAGCCGAACAGAAGTTAAAGAATCTTCCATAGATAAATTTTTCAAACACGGTTACGGAAAACTGTATATCATCAGGTAACAAATCCTATAAGGTTTCTTTCAATCACAAATGTATTACTTCACCATAAGCTGCTGCAGCGGCTTCCATGATCGCTTCACTCATCGTGGGATGCGGATGTACTGTTTTCATTAACTGCCAGCCTGTGGCTTCCACTTTTCTCGCAGCAATAATTTCTGCGATCAGCTCTGTAACATTTTCCCCGATAAAATGCGCACCTAAAATTTCGCCGTATTTTTTTTCTATGATCAGCTTTACAAAACCATCCTGCTTTCCCGCAGCTTTTGCCTTGCCGCTTGCAGAAAAAGGAAATTTCCCGACGAGAATATCCAACCCTTTTTCTTTCGCAGCCTGCTCCGTTATTCCAACACTTGCTACTTCAGGAATGCAATAAGTGCATCCCGGAATATTATTGTAATCGAGCGGTTCCGGATGATGACCGTTCATGTGTTCGGCAGCAATGATGCCTTCCGCACTCGCAACATGCGCAAGTGCAGGACCGTGTACGATGTCGCCTATCGCATAAACACCTTCCACATTTGTCTGGTAAAATTCCTTCACTTTTACTTTATCCTTTTCGGTTTCTATACCGCTCAATTCAAGACCAATGTTTTCAATGTTTGAAGCTATACCTGCCGCGCTCAATACGATATCCGCTTCCATCACTTGTTCGCCCTTTGGCGTATTTACAAGCAATTGCACTTTATCGTGAATGATCTTGGAAGAAACCACTTTAGAAGAAGTAAGCACTTGCATCCCCTTTTTCACAAATATCTTTTCGAGTGTTCTCGCCACTTCTTTATCTTCTATCGGTAAAATGCTGTCTAAAAATTCTACCAGTATCACTTCCGTTCCCATCGTTTGATAGAAGTATGCAAACTCAACACCGATTGCGCCGGCACCAACGATGATCATTTTTTTCGGTTGTGTTTCGAGCGACATCGCTTTCCGGTAATCAATAATTTTTTTGCCGTCAATAGGCATCGGAAACAATTGTTTTGCGCGCGCGCCTGTTGCAAGCAAAATATTTTGTGCTTTAAATACTTTTATATCACCTTCATTAAATGTAACCTCTACTCTCCTGCCCGGCAATACTTTTCCATAACCGTACATCACTTCAATATTATTTTTCTTCATCAGGAACTGAACACCTTTGTTCATGCTGTCTGCAACATTCCTGCTTCGCCTGATCACTTCTGCAAAATTGACTACCGGCATCGCTACATCTATTCCATACTCTGAAGCATGATTCAGATATTCAAATACCTGAGCACTTTTCAATAAAGCTTTTGTCGGAATACAACCCCAGTTCAAACAAATACCTCCGAGATTTTCCTTTTCAACGATTGCCACTTTCATGCCTAACTGCGCGGCACGTATAGCCGCAACATACCCGCCCGGACCGGAACCAATCACTATCAGATCAAAATTGTTCATCAGCTATGAAGATTTGAAGTTGAGTTAATTTGAAAATGTTTATTTTTATTGCGCTTACCGTCACTCTAAACAAATTTACCAATATGGAATTGAAAGATAAAATAAAAAACGCGGCGGATAACTGTTTTGATGAATTAGTGTCTATCAGAAGACATTTACATGAATACCCTGAGCTAAGTTATAACGAAACTGAAACCGCAAAGTTTATTTCCGGGAAATTATCTGAATACGGAATTGAGCATTACAATAATATTGGAGGACATGGAATTGTTGGATTGATCAAGGGGAAAAATCCTTCTAAAAAAACAATTGCGCTGCGTGCGGATATGGATGCGTTGCCCATCGAAGAAAAAAATGATGTGGCTTATTGTTCAAAAAATAAAGGAGTGATGCATGCATGCGGACACGACGCGCATACCACTTCCTTATTGGGTGCATCAAAAATATTAAATGAATTAAAAGAAAATTTTGAAGGCACGATCAAATTAATTTTTCAGCCTGCGGAAGAAAAATTACCGGGCGGCGCATCTATCATGATCAAAGAAGGCGTATTGAAAGATCCGGATGTGCAGCAAATTTTCGGTCAGCATGTTTTACCGCAACTCGAAACGGGAAAGGTTGCTTTCAGAAGCGGTATAGCGATGGCAAGCTGCGATGAAATTTATATTACGGTGAAAGGAAAAGGCGGACACGGCGCTGTGCCGCATCTTGCGATTGACCCTGTGCTGATCGCTTCGCATATTGTGATCGCATTGCAGCAAGTGGTAAGCCGGAATACAAATCCAACATTGCCATGTGTGTTGACAATTGGAAAATTTATTGCCAATGGCGCGACGAATATTATTCCTGATGAAGTAAAACTGGAAGGCACTTTCAGGACGTTTGATGAAAAATGGCGCGCAGAAGCAAAGGAAAAAATTATTTCGATCTGTAATAATATAGCTACAGGCTTTGGCGGCAGCTGCGATGTAGTCATCGACCACGGTTATCCTTTTTTGAAAAATGATGAGCCATTGACGGCTGCAGCATTCCAACTTGCTCAAGAATATTTGGGAAGTGAAAACGTAGAAGAAATTCCTGCGCGCATGACTGCTGAAGATTTCAGTTATTACTCACAGATCGTACCCGCTTGTTTTTACAGGCTGGGAACAGGAAATAAAGCGAAAGGAATTACTTCTCCGATACATACACCGACATTTGATATCGATGAAAATTCATTAAAAGTTGGTGCGGGATTGATGGCGTGGCTGGCGGTGAACGAATTGAAATAAGAGCGGGGAAATACCTGAAGCTAGCAGGCAATGACAATGATGAAACGGAAACGATAAACAAGCAGGACAAGAGGAAGAAAAGGCTGTGGTGGAAATAATTTTGTCTTACGGAAGAATAATCCCCTTTAAATAATTCAGTTTTTTTTATTAACCATTCTTTATATAAGAGGTTGCAACTGCAATTATTATATACACATTTATATTAAGATTATTTTTTATTTATTTTCTATTTATATGGTGGTATGCAGCTATTAAAGCGTACCCTTACTATATCAATAGCAAGGGAACTTTGATATAAAAGTATTACAATCCAGTCAGGGGTGGTGGTCTCATTAAATTCTGAGGACCTGATTAAACTAAAGTAACAATTACACCTATTCAAATATTTTTAAAAAAAACAAATAATCATGTCAGAATTATTCAGAACATTTAACACCAGAGCAGTTGAGGTTTTAAATACCAACAACATCAATTCATTCGGCATTCAATCACATCCCGAAAACTATCAGTCGGCTCAATTTAGAAATTGGCTGACCTTATGCAGAGTGAACAATTCTGCACAGGTAAATACTGATATGATTAATTATTTACGTAGCGGTGAATCAATTAAAAAAATAAAAGACCTTGGAGAAGAGTGGTCTAAAGCAATCCCTTCATTTCTTGCTGTTGGAAACGAGATAACGAAAGAAAAATCTTATGCAATAATTAAAGAAGCAAAACTTGATACAGTATTTGGGAAAGAAAAAAATAAGTACGCTGTTAAAAGAATGGCTGTTGCCGATACTATTTTGTGTTTGGCGCACCTAAAAAATTTAAGTCATCCAAGCAACATTGACTACTTATCTGTTCTAAAAATAATGACCTTCGTTGAAAGATGTTTTGATTATAAAATGGAATTGCCTGAGTTTAATATAATTAAACATTTTGATAAACAGGTTCTTCTTCCATCGTGCTTTTCAAAAATTAATCCATGCGACTATACCATTTCTTCAAGTCCCTTTCCATTTTTAGAAAATACAACCGAATTAAGAACAGCCGACAAAATTATAGCCGGTTGCAAAAATGACGGTAAATGTAACTGCAGAGTAAATGATGAATGTGTTGAACAAAATCATTGTTGTGCCAAACCAAGAATTGACCTGATTGATTTAATGATTGTGAAAGATTATACCAAGTGTTATCAGGCAGGGGATTTATCTTTCATTAAAAATGTGTTGGAAGGGGAAGTCCTTTCTACAAAACACAGACGATTAGAGAGAACAGAAGATTTAACTGAAACGCAAGAAGATTTAAGAACTTTTGAAGAAAAATACCTGCAAACAGAAGATAAAGCATCGTTACAAAACGAAACGGACAATATAATAAAAAACGATAATGCTTTTAGTGCAGGCGTAACAGCAAATTTATCTTACGGTGCGGAGTTAACAGGAAAATTTACCGGTGGTGTAACTTCAAACTTTAGTAATAATCAATCAAAATCTCAAACAAACAAGGAAGTAAGAAATTCTTCCAAAGATATTCTTGACAGAGCTACGAAGCAAGTAGAAGAAAAAGTAAGAAAGTTAGTTTCCCAAAAAAGAATTTTTGAAACAGAGGAGACTAACAAGCATTCATTTATTAACACCGATGGTCCAAATATATCTGGACAATATCTTTATGTAGATAAAATATCAAGGGCACAGGTATATAATTATGGAAGAAAGGCAGTAATAGATCTTATTTTACCAGAGCCAGCTGCTTTGTACAAACGATTATTTAAAAATGATTATGAAGGCCTAATGCCTATCGCACCAACTCCAATTGTAATAGATCCGAAAACCATAACACCTGAAAATTATAAAACACTTGTAACACAATATGGATTGACGGATGTTTCTAAGCCGCCCGATTTTGAAAAAAGCGTTATTACAGTTGTACAAGGAGAATATAATGATCCTAAAACTTCAAATTCAGGAGATAATTATAAAGATTTTCCTATCAGTATCCCCAGTAATTATATTGGATGTCAAATGAAGATGACTAACAACATTCAATTAGACTATAATACCAATTTCCATTTGTTGCCTTCACCGCATACTACTCCAGCTGGCGTTTCATTAACTGTTTCCTATGGAGGTTCCAATGTTTACAATAGTGCTGCTGGCACCCACAATTATACAGCTACTATAAATAATACTGAAGGAAATGGAGTTTTAAGTGTACGTGCTTTTGATGTTACAAAATATGCATGGGAAATAACTGTTAAATGTGCTTTGAAAGATGAGTTCAAAACCCAATGGCAAGATGAAGTTTATGCTAAGATTACTGAGGTAAATGCGAAGGCTTTAGAAGAATATAATAAAGCATTAGCCGAGTATCAAAAAGCAAAAGAAGAGTTTGAGTTGAATGAAGCGGAATTAAAAAAAGAGCGTTATAATAAAAATCCGTTTATCAACCGTGAAACTGAAAAAGAGGAATTGAAAAGAATGGTCATTTCTTATATCTCATGTCAGTTTTATGATCAGTTTGATGCAATGAAAAACAGAGTAAAACCTTGCGGTTTTCCTGAAATGAATATTAAGGAGGCAGAACAAGAAGGAAAGTTCATTCAATTTTTTGAGCAAGCATTTAGCTGGAATCTTATTACCTATCTTTTCTACCCGTACTTCTGGGGCAAAAAGTGTACATGGGCAGACAAACATAAAGACGAATCTAACGACCTTATTTTTGAAAAATTCTTAGCTGCCGGTAGTTGTAGGGTATTAGTTCCAATACGGGATGGCTATTTTGATTATGTTTCGTATTTCCTTGCCAGCGGTGAAATATATGGTGGAAGCGGTACACCGCCAGTGCCTAATGACCCACATTATGTTTCACTTGCCCAGGAAATAAAGGAACAAAAACAAAATTTTAATGCGGACAGAGAAGGCACTTTGGATACAACTAATGGTAGCACTGCTACTTTGACAAATATCATTACATTAAATAACTCTGACCACTATTGGGATTATGGCTCTCTTGCAATTTCTGCAACAGTTGGACCACCCCCAACTCCTACTATTCCGGCAGTTCCAGCAGGGCCCAATACAATGAACATCAATGCGGACATTGATAGAGAAATTATTATTGATTGTAAAGTTTATAGAATTATTAGCATTCAAGAAAACACAACCATTACTGACCATACCTCATGGAATATTACTCTTGATAGAAATTATGAGGATGTAAGATTGCCAAATGTAATATGGTCAACAGGCGCAGTTTTTGTCGGAGCACCTTGGGAGTTTGTAACGCCAACTACTTTAACTTTCCTAAGAGATAAATCTTCTTGCCTGCCTTGTTATCCTTTAAAAGAATGTAAAGAAGGGTAATTATGGACTACGGAGATTTTGGTAATGTGCCAGGAGGTTATACAGGTACTGATTTGGGTAAAGGATATGCAACTACTAAACCTGCTGCCTCTACTAAAAAAATTGAAGTTCCTTCGGATTTTTCCTACTTATCACCAATTTTTAATGGAGCAGGGGACTACCATTTCAATCACTTCATTGCATATATTGATCCTTTACAAAACGACCTTCCTACAATAGAATCATTTTACGAAAAATTTTGTAATGTTTTTTCATTAGAAAACATTGCAAAAGTAATGGAATCAGAAAGAAGTTTTAATGGCCATCCGGCTTTTAAATTTACTTTAGGAGGTAATATTGGCAATAAAATAAAAAAAATAATTGGTTTTTTTCATGATGATTGGGTAGCAATGCAAATGTTTAAAGATGGAAAAAGTTTTTATGCGACTACGTTAAAAAGAGAATGGAATGAACCTATGGATAATATAGTATTCAATGCTCTAGAAACTATAAATCCCCTTGAACCTTTAAAAAATATTATGATGTCTGATGTTTTAGTAGATTCCAGTCCCCTTCTTTCTACATCATACAGACTAATTGTAGATTTAAACAAAAAACATTTTTTGGCGGGCAGAAGATCATGGAGTCTCGGTTATGATAGTATAATAAAACTTTATTATGTTGAAACCGCAGCATTGGAAAGAAATTCAGATATAATCTATAGTGGTTTGGTAAAAGCGGGCGGTATGCGTCAGGATATTATAGATTTATGGGCAAATTTGCTTGCCAATTTTGCACCGGTTTTCGGTATACACTTATGTCTTCTAAGTCCTCCAATATATGGTAAAGTTTTTCCTAAGGACTATAAAGTACAAAATAATGTTGCTTATCAAACTGGTAGTAAAGCAAATATTGCAGATGCAGTAAACACACCTTGGTTTGCAACAGTATTAAAAAGACATTTAGGTTTAATACAGGATTTGTAACCTTACGTTTGAGAAAGAACTTCTAAAAGGGAAATTAAATTTGTAACCTGATGTAAGTGAAAATATTTGCAAGAATCACAAAGAATACACATTAGTCATTATTACGGCGATAACCTGTCCGACAGTAAGGACAGGTATCACCGGCGTGGGGAATACGCATTATTAACCAACAAGCCCAATTCAATAATTATCTCGTCTGCCATTGAGAGACAAAAAGGACTCAGATTCCATAAATTTTTTGAAAAATATTTTTGTGAGCTATTAAGTCGTAATAAATGTTTGAAGATTGTAAGAGATAACAATCAATTTGTGCCCACGACTGGATTCGAACCAGCACGCCGTTTCCAGCACCACCCCCTCAAGATGGCAAGTCTACCAATTTCTCCACGTGGGCAATCTCAACGTGAAATGAGAATGCAAAGATAGTTTTTTGGTTGTAAAATAAAAATCAGAGTAATCCTTTAATCAAGGTCAAAAAAAATGGTCCGGATAGAAATCCGGACCCTGAAAGTATGCAAGAGTGGTTGAGGACGTTTTAAAAACCAACAATAGCGGCTATGCCCAAAGTGGTTTGAATATTACTTGGATCACCATTCCTTTTCATGAAAGGTTTTGAAGTAGAATAATCCAGCCTGAATTCAGGAACAAGTCTTAACGGACCAATCTTCACAGCACCCGTTAAGGTAAAATCAGCAATGTGCGCGGAAACACCATCGAGTGCAATCGCATCCGTGTTATTAAAGTAACCAACACGTGCGCCAAGGCTTCCTCTTTGTTTCTTACCAAGATCCATATTACCATAAACATATACTGTGTAATATTTCGGACGGTTGATCACAGTCGGGTCAGCCAGTAATTTCTGGCGATACATGTAGTACGCCGCATTCAATGCAACAGTACCTTTTCCTTTTATCCTTCTTGAAAAAGTAAGGTCCAATCCTGTTTTATAATTTAATTTAAAAATAGTATCAGTATTCGCATCTCTTTGATTACCTCCAAGGAAGTTTAAATACAATCCTGTATTGTCATCAGCAAAACTCACCTGCGCACCGACATATTTATTTCTGTCCGCATCAGATTTAGTATCTGTATCATTAAAGAACCCAACCATAAATCCGAATTTTTTCCTGGTATAATTCATTTTAAAACCTGTGTGATAAAATGGTCCGTTTAAAAAAGCCTGTGAACAGGAATAATGGAAGTTATTATTTGCTTCGATCAGTTCATACCCGAAAAAAGTACTGAAGTTTCCTAATGTAAATTTCAATCCGTCTACCGGCTCATAAGCGATGTATAATTGTTTCAACACGAATGTTGTTGAAGAAACTAATGCATTAGCAGAATAATTGGCAACATTTGCTCTCGGTCCGAAAGCAATATCACCTAAGAATGTGACCCTCTTTATTGTTTTTGACATCATGAGGTTAAACATGCCTAATTCAAAAGAATTAGCCCTGCCGTCAAATACCCTGTATTTAACATCGTTGGTTCGCTTACCCAAAAAATTAACCTGCGCATAAATATCCATTGACCCTGAAATATCAAAAGGAATTTTTGCCTTAAAATCTTCAACTTTCTCTTCATAAGATTTCTTGACTTCGGATGAATCCTCAGCCATTTTTTCTTTTTTGTGTTTTTTCAGGTCCATGGCAGGGGAAACCAGCACAAACGACAAACAGGATGTGAGCAACAAAAAGTGGTACATAATTCTTCTCATACTTTAAAATTTAAATGTTAATAATGATTAATTTGCAAGTATAAACTTCATTTGTTAGAAAACTTACCAAATATTTTTATTTAATTTTTACTTAAACTTGAAGAAACATGAGAATTACTCTAAAATAGTTTAGATATTTATTTTTATAATGTACTGATAATCGCATTTAATTTTAATCCTTATAACTGAATTGTTAAGGTCTACAGCTAATCTTTAAGATTTTCTTAAAAGTATTCCTTCTGCTTTAAAGAAGTTTCTTACTAATATTATAAACAGTCAGCAATTGTGAATCTGGGACTGTGCAATCAGAAAATTTGATCAACAATATGAATGTTACGAACGAACATCCGGGCTTATATCATCCTTCTTTTGAAAAAGATGCCTGCGGTATTGGATTTGTCGCCCATTTAAAGGGTGAAAAATCTCATCGTATCATTCGCGACGCTCTAACTATGCTCGAAAATATGGAGCATCGGGGCGCTTGCGGCTGTGAAGAAAATACAGGTGATGGTGCGGGGATATTATTACAGATCCCTCACAACTTTTATAAGAATGAAATAAAAAAACAGGGGATAACGCTTCCCGCTCCGGGAAAATATGGAACAGGGTTCATTTTCTTTCCGGCTGATGAAGAAAAAAGAAAAGAGTGCAAAGATTTTATTGAAGCAACGGCAAAGCGTTTAAATTTTACAGTACTGGGTTACCGTAAAATAAATATCGACAATACAACAGTCGGTCCCTCAGCGAAAGCAGTAGAACCCGCCATAGAACAACTATTTATCAAACCGGAATTTGAATATAAGGAAGATATCGAACTCGAAAGAAAGCTTTATGTATTGCGTGCGCATACTGTTCGTGAGATCAATATTCTCCTCGGCGGAAAAGATTCTTTTTATTATACTAATCTTTCTTGTCACACTGTAATATATAAAGGACAACTCACTACACACCAGGTTCGTCAATACTATCCTGAATTAAATGATGAAAGCGTAGAATCGGCATTGGCAATTGTTCATTCCCGGTTTTCAACAAATACATTTCCAAAATGGCGGCTTGCGCAACCGTTTCGTTACATAGCACATAACGGCGAAATAAATACGCTGCAGGGAAACCTGAACTGGATGCGCACACGCGAGCATTTACTGGAGTGTGATGTATTCACTAAGGAAGAGATCGATATGTTTATGCCGATCTGTTACCGCGATCAATCGGATTCTGCTTCACTAGATAATGTAATTGAATTATTATATCTCGCAGGAAGATCTCTGCCGCACGCGATCATGATGCTGATCCCTGAAGCCTGGCAGGACAACGAGCAAATGGAAGACTGGAAGAAAGCTTTCTATGAATACCACGATTGCTTGATGGAACCTTGGGATGGTCCGGCTTCTATTTGTTTCACTGATGGAAAAATGGTGGGCGCTACATTAGATAGAAATGGCTTGCGTCCTTCGCGCTTTGTAGTATATAATGATGGAAGAGTAGTGATGAGTTCTGAAGCCGGCGCGTTGCCGACTGAAGAAGAAAAGGTAATTCAGAAAGGAAGATTACAACCGGGAAAAATGTTCATCATCAATATGGAAGAAGGCAGAATTATTTCTGATGATGAATTGAAGAAAAAAATATGCACACAGCATCCATACCGCGACTGGCTCGATAAAAACAAGATCACTTTTAAAGATCTTCCAAAATCTACGATACCTGAAGAAAGATTAACGCAGAAAGAATTGCTGACGCAGCAGCTTGCATTCGGATATACTACTGAAGATGTCCGATTGATTATTCAGTCGATGGCGGAAACTGCATATGAACCTATTGGTTCCATGGGAACAGATACGCCGCTGGCAATTTTATCGGATCAGAGTCAAAACTTATCGAATTATTTTAAACAATTATTTGCACAGGTTACCAATCCGCCGATCGATCCGATCCGCGAAAAAATGGTGATGAGTACCTTTACTGCATTGGGCGGCGCAAGCAGTATTTTAACGACGACAGAACATCATTGCAAACAAATCGCAATAAGACAACCAATATTGACAGATGATGATATTGCAAAACTGCGGTATATTAATCACCCGGATTTTAAGATCATTACTATCCAGGCTTTGTTTGCTGCAAACAGCAAGAAAGGAACGTTGGAGCGCAGTATTAACAGGATCTGTAATGAAGCGGAAAATGCTGTAGCAAATGGAAATAACATTATTATTATTTCTGATAAAGGTGTGAACAAGGACTTCGCTCCTATCCCGTCTTTATTAGCGGTGAGCGCCATACATCACCATCTTATCCGCACAAAAACGCGTATAGATTGTTCGCTGGTTGTGGAAAGCGGCGACATCCGCGAAGTGCATCAGCTTGCTACGCACATCGGTTACGGCGCTTCCTCCATCAATCCATATTTAGCTTATCAAACCATTTACGATCTCAATAAAGACAAGCTGAAACACCTGGGAAAACCGGATAGCAAATTAGTAGAGAATTATATCAAGGCATCTAGTAACGGCTTGCTGAAAGTATTTTCTAAAATGGGCATTTCAACTTACCAGTCTTATCACGGCTCTCAAATTTTTGAGATCGTAGGATTCAGCCAGAAAGTGGTAGAGAAATGTTTTACAGGAACTATTTCGCGTTTAGGCGGAATGGGATTCGATGAAATTGGAAAAGAAGTTTTAACGCGTCATGCGCTTGCATTTCCCGATCATGAAAATGTAACATCGCATCTGGAAGTTGGTGGAAACTATCAGTGGAAACGCCGCGGGGAAGCACACATGTTCAATCCTGATACCATCCATTTACTGCAATGGAGCAGTAAAAAAAATGATTACAATATTTATAAGCAGTATGCTGAAAAAATAAATAAACAATCAGAAAAAGCGATCACCTTGCGGAGCTTGTTGGATTTTGATCTTTCAAAAGCAAATCCAATTCCGATCGAAGAAGTAGAACCGGTTGAAAATATTTACAAAAGATTCGGCAGCGGCGCTATGTCGTTCGGATCTATTTCACATGAAGCGCATTCTACATTAGCGATCGCGATGAACAGGATCGGCGGCAGATCTAATTGCGGAGAAGGCGGAGAAGATGAAATTCGTTTTGAGAAAAAAGAAAACGGTGATTGGGAGCGATCAGCCATTAAACAAGTTGCATCAGGAAGATTCGGTGTTACGAGTTATTATTTAGCAAACGCGGATGAACTGCAGATCAAGATGGCACAAGGTGCAAAACCGGGCGAAGGCGGACAATTACCCGGACATAAAGTAGATGAATGGATCGGACGTGTTCGGCATTCAACACCCGGCGTAGGATTGATCTCTCCTCCTCCGCATCACGATATTTATTCTATCGAAGATCTCGCGCAATTAATTTTCGATTTAAAAAATTCAAATCCAAAAGCGCGCATCAACGTGAAGTTAGTTGCAGAAGCAGGCGTAGGCACTGTGGCAGCAGGTGTTGCAAAAGCAAAATCAGATGTGATATTAATTTCAGGATACGATGGCGGTACGGGTGCATCACCAATATCTTCTATAAAACATGCAGGCTTACCATGGGAATTGGGATTAGCGGAAGCACATCAAACTTTAGTAAAAAATAATTTGCGCAGCCGTGTGGTTTTGCAAACTGACGGGCAGCTCCGCACAGGAAGAGATATCGCGATGGCAACTTTGTTAGGCGCGGAGGAATGGGGAATTGCAACGGCAGCATTAGTGGTAACAGGATGCATCATGATGCGCAAATGCCATTTGAATACTTGTCCCGTCGGCGTTGCCACACAGGACCCGATCCTTCGTTCACGATTTACAGGCGATCCGCAGCACGTCATTAATTTCTTCACTTTCGTTGCGCAGGATCTTCGCGAGATCATGGCGCAGCTCGGTTTCAGAACGATTAATGAAATGGTTGGACAAACACAATTATTAAAACGAAGAGACAATATCACACACTGGAAATATAAACACCTTGATGTAAATCCAATTCTATAT